>NZ_SMCL01000026.1:0-67687 GCF_004343065.1 Neorhizobium sp. S3-V5DH | reverse complement strand
TCCCATGCCCTTCGTCAATATCAAGACGCCTGAAGCCGCGCTCAGCCGAGCCCAGAAGGAAGAGATCGTGCACCGCGTGACGGATATGATCGTTGAATACTTCTCCGAAGCGGCACGGCCGCACACGATGGTGCTGATTGAGGAAGTGAAGGACGGCGGTTATGGCCGCGCTGATGAGATTTTCGTCCTGCCGGAAGCCTATCGCGTCAGGGAAGACAGTTAAGGCGAAGCCCATCGAGAGCCGGTGCGGACGTTCCGCGCCGGCTCTTGCGGAAACAGAGATGGCCGTCCCACCGCCGCGTCACGGTCGCCCGCCCCGGCCATGGTCCTTTCGCCTGTTCACCTCAGGCCGGCAACATTCCGTCGAGTTCGGCCATTGCGTCTTCCGGGATATCCACTTCGGCGGCGGCGATGTTCTGCCTCAGATGGACACGCGAGGAGGTGCCGGGGATCAACAGGATGTTTGGTGCCCGTTTCAGCAGCCAGGCGAGCGCCACCTGCATCGGCGTCGCGCCGAGCCGGGCCGCCACATCCGACAGCGTCGAGGATTGCAGCGGCGAAAAGCCGCCGAGGGGGAAGAAGGGCACATAGGCGGTGCCCTCCGCGGCAAGCCTGTCGATCAGGGCATCGTCGCCGCGGTTGGCGAGATTGTACATGTTCTGAACGCAGACGATCTCCGTGATCCTGCGTCCTTCCGCGATTTGGCTCGCGGTCACGTTCGAAAGACCGATATGCTGGATCAGCCCCTGACGTTTGAGATCGGCCAGCACGGTCAGCGGCTCCTCGATCGAACCCTCGGCCGGGCCGTGCACGCTGAACATGGCGCGCAGGTTCACAACTTCGATCGCATCGAGTGCAAGATTGCGCAGGTTGTCATGCACGGCCTGCGTCAGTTCTTCCTTGGTGAAGGCCGGGATCCATGAAGCATCTGAGCCGCGCCTGGCACCCACCTTGGTGACGATGACCAGGTCGTCCCGGTAGGGATGGAGCGCTTCATGAATGATCTCGTTGGTAACGTGCGGGCCGTAGAAGTCGCTGGTGTCGATATGGTTGACGCCGCTTTCGACGGCTTCGCGCAGTACGGCGACCGCTTCGGCGCGGTCGTTGGGTGGGCCGAAAACGCCCTTGCCGGCGAGCTGCATCGCTCCATAGCCGAGCCGGTTTACCGCTCGGTTGCCGAGCACAAAAGTTCCTGATTTTGCCACACTGGACATGCGCCTGTCTCCGTTCTTGATGACGTAGCTGAGGTAAACACGTTCCCCTGACCGGACAATCAGCTATGCTCTGCACAGGCTGTACGAGATGCCGGACAATTGAAGGAGGGAATATGGAACGGGACAGGCCGGACATGGCCGACGTCGGCGCCTTCATGAAGGTGGCCCGGGCCGGCGGCTTCCGAGAGGCGGCTCGGGCGAGTGATATCAGCGCGTCCGCGCTGAGCGACGCCGTGCGGCGCCTCGAGGCGGAACTCGGCGTCAGGCTTCTCAACCGCACCACACGCAGCGTGGTGCCGACGGAAGCCGGTCGCGGGCTGATGGAGCGGCTCGGACCGGCATTCGGCGAGATCAATGCCGCGCTCGATTTCGCCCGCGGTTTCCGCGACCGCCCGGCGGGCGTGCTGCGGCTGAACGTGCCGGTCAGCGCCGCAAGGCTGGTCCTGCCGCCCATCGTCTCGCCCTTCCTTGCGGCCTATCCCGACATCAGGCTTGAGATCATGACTGACGAGAGCTTCGTGGATGTGATCGCCGCGGGTTGCGATGCCGGCATCCGCTACGACGAACGGCTGCAGCAGGACATGATTGCCGTGCCGATCGGGCCTCGCATCCAGCGCTATGCGAGCGGCGCCTCGCCAGCCTACCTGGATGTGCGCGGCCGACCGCAGCATCCGCGCGACCTGCTTTCCCACAGCTGTATCCGCGGCCGCTTCGTCGGCCGGCCAATCAGTCCCTGGGAGTTCGAGCGGGACGGTGAGGCCGTCACGATCGACCCGCCCACCTCTCTCGTGGTGCAGGCGGGCGGCGGCTCGGATCTTGGGATCGCAGCGGCGATTGCCGGGACCGGCATTGTCTCCATCTTCGAGGACTGGCTGCGTCCGTACTTCGAAAGCGGAGCGCTGGAGCCAGTGCTGGAGCCATGGTGGCTGAGCTTTCCCGGGCCCTTCCTTTACTATCCCGGGCGCCGGCTGGTGCCAGCGCCCCTGCGCGCCTTCATAGATTTCATCAGAGCTACGCCGCCAGCTCGGCCGAGTGAGTCCGTGTCGTGAAGGGCGTCAGCGCCAATCTGCCAATCCGTTGCCGATCCTCAAGGAATGCGGGCGATGACCTTGATCTCAAAGTCGAAGCCTGCGAGCCAGTTGACGCCCACCGCCGTCCAGTTCGGATAGGGCGGTGCGCCGATCTCTTCCGCGTGGATGGCCATCACTGTCTCGACCTGTCCGGCCGGGTCGGTGTGAAAGGTGGTGACGTCGACGATATCCTCCAGACTGCAGCCGGCAGCGGCCAGGACCGCGCGCAGATTGGCGAAGGCCCGCCGAACCTGATCCTCGAAGAGCGGCTCCGGGGAGCCGTCTTCACGGCTGCCGACCTGACCGGAAACGAAAAGAAGATCGCCGGAGCGAATGGCTGCTGAATATCGATGGAGATCGTACAAGGCATGGCGCTTGGCGGGGAAGATGGCTTCACGTGGGTGCATTTGGTGTTCCTTTGTGTTGATGGCGGGACAGCCCGCGGTTGCGGGCGCCACGGCGTCTGTAGGGAAGAGGGGCGGCGTTGAGAGGGCATCCGCCTGGCCGGTCGGGTGGGGAGGTGGATCAAAGCCGCGCCAATTCCTCCTCGGTAAAGTCGGCGGCGATCGCGACGTCCTTCTGTCTGTCGAGCTCCTCGATGCGGCAAAGCAGTGCCTTGCGGATCCCTGCATAGGCATCGGCACCGAGCACCAGCCGCTTCGGAAGCGGACCCTCCTGATCGGCAAGTCTGATCATCGCGTCCGTCATGCGGTCGGGGTCGCCCTTGATAACCCAGGAGCCTCGGGCGGCTTGGCGAATTCCGTCGGCAGGGGTCCCCTCATAAACCGCGAGCGGCTCGGCCTGCGCAAGATTGCCGCCGAACGCGGTGCGCGCCGGGCCGGGTTCTATGAGGCTGAACTCGATGCCGAAGGGAGCCGTCTCCTGCGCTACGGACTCGACAAAACCTTCGATACCCCACTTGGTCGCGTGATAGAGGCTGAAGGCGGGGTAGGCGATTTGGCCTCCCTCGCTGGACACTTGCAGGATGCGGCCGCCGCCTTGGTTGCGCAGATGCGGCAATGTCGCCTGCATGAGCGTGATCGCGCCGATGAGATTGGTGGCTATGATATCCCGTACCTGCGCGTCGCTAGCTTCTTCGGCCGCGCCGAGTAGGCCATATCCTGCATTGCTGACAACGATGTCGATGCGGGGTGACGCCGCGAAGGCGCGGTCGACCCCGGCACGGACCGAGCGCTGGTCCTTGAGATCCATCGCGACGATGCTGAGCCGTTGAGGGTAGCGTGACTGCAGGTCGGCCAGCGTACCCTCGCTGCGGCTGGCGCCGACAACGCGGTCTCCTCTGAACAGCGCCTTCTCCACCAGCAGCCGGCCCAAGCCGGACGACACACCTGTTATGAGCCAGGTCTTTTCCATTTCATATCTCCTGGTTGACTGCCAACAGGAAATAGGACGGCCGAATTGCGATCATTAGCCCTTGAAATCGGCATGAGCTGATGCAAAAAACCCATCAATGTCTCGCCCGTCGCTCAACGATCTCGCTGCCTTCATGGCCGTCGCCACGCACCGTAGCTTCCGCCGTGCGGCTGATGAGATAGGGGCGGCGCCTTCCACCTTGAGCCATGCCATACGGGGGCTGGAGGAGCGCATGGGCGTGCGTCTCCTCAACCGCACCACGCGCAGCGTCTCGCCGACGGAAGCCGGTTTCCGCTTGCTCGACCGGCTTCAGCCGGCGCTCGCTTCGCTGGATGAGGCGCTCGACAGTATCTCCGGGTTCAGGGGACAGGTGGCAGGAACGGTTCGCATCAATACCCCGCGATTATTGGCCGGTCTCCTCGTCCGCAGGGTCCTTCCGAAAATGACGAGGCTCTATCCTGACGTGACGCTGGACATTGTCGTCGAGGGACGGCTGATCGACATCGTGTCCAGTGGCTTTGATGCCGGCGTGCGCCTCCTGGAATCGGTTCCCAAGGACATGATAGCTTTGCCGTTCGCGCGTCCCTTGACATTCATCTGTGTGGCCTCGCCCGCTTATCTCGATCAGCTCGGCGAGCCGGAAACCCCGGAGGAACTTGAGCGCCATCGTTTGATCGGCCACCGCATGCCCAGCGGCAAATTCTATCGATGGGAGTTCGAGCGCGCAGCCCAGGAGATTGTCATCGACACGAACGGCTCCATCATCCTCGACGACGAGGAGCTGATGGTGGAAGCGGCGATAGAGGGCCTGGGCATTGCCTATGTCGCGGATTGGGCGGCCGAAGCGGCTCTGTCCGATGGCCGGCTGCGCAGAGCCCTCGCTGCGTGGATGCCCGCTCCGGAAAGAGTTGCAGTCTATTACCCGGGACATCGGGCCGTGCCGCCGGCGCTGCGAGCCTTTCTGGATGTTGTAGCCGGGTTGCGGAAGCAAGAACCTTGAGCGGACGGCCGAGCGGCCGTCCTGCCATCTGCCGCTTCTGTGGGGGGCTCCCTGTCGGGCACTTAGTCCCGGCGGTATAGGATCATGCCGCCGTGATGCAGCACCCCGTCGATGAATTCTCCATCGGCGGTGAAGCCGGTATCGTCCCAGTAGTCGATGTGGTTGCCTCTGACCTCGTACCGGCCCTGATAGGCACTCTCGCGGTTTCCGCGGGCCTCGTCATAGCGTCCGTTCGCAAGCAGGTGATGACGGACCCGGCCGTCGGCCGTTACCCACATTCCCACATAAGGGTGGTTTTGCGCCGGTTGAGGGGCGCTCTTTTCAGTTTGCATTTGGGCGGAACCTTTCTCCAGCGGAACAAGGGCGGTCAGGGCCACTGTGGCGGCAAGCATCGATAACTGCTTCATTGCGACCTCCTCATTTTGTCTTCGTCGGCCGGACGACGATCTCGTTCACATCGACGTCGGCTGGTTGCTCGATGGCGAAGCGCACAGCGCGGCCGATCGCGTCCGGCTGCAGCGCGACGGCGCGATAGGTTCTCATCAGTTCCGCGGCGGACGGATCGGTGATGGTGCCGGCAAGCTCGCTCTCGACGACGCCCGGATGGATGCAAGTGACGCGGATATCGTCATGCTCCTGTCTCAGGCCGTCGGAGATGGCCCTGACGGCGAATTTAGTGGCACAGTAGACCGCAGCCGTGGGGGACACGGTCAGCGCTCCGATCGAGGCTATGTTGATGATGTGGCCCGAGCCTCGCGCAACCATGTCCGGCAGCACCGCGGCGATGCCATGGAGCACGCCCTTTATGTTGACATCCACCATCCGGTCCCACTCGTCGACCTTCATGGAGGCCATAGGCGACAGCGGCATGATGCCGGCATTGTTGACGATAACGTCGACCCGGCCGAAGGCATTGCGCGCTGCCTCGGCGAAGGCCGCGACATCGGAGCGGTCGGTGACGTCAAGACGGCGGGTCATCACATCGGCGCCGCCCGCCCGGATTTCTTCCGCCAGCGCTTCCAGGCGATCGGTGCGGCGTGCGCCGAGCATGAGCGTGGCTCCGGCGGAGCCAAGCTCCCGGGCAATGCCCGCACCGATACCGCTGGAGGCGCCGGTTATGAGGACGACTTTGTGGAGGGCCATATCTCGTTTCCTTCTACTGATCAGGTCGACCGCCCTGTAGCGGTTGCCAGCAAGATAGATCTGCTCCATTGTTTCCATAAGCTGCCTATTCCTTTTCAACATGGAAAGAAAATCTAACCAATGTCTATAGATCTCAATGCGCTGGCCGTTTTCGCGCTGGTGGCCGAGGAGAAGAGTTTTCGCGCCGCGGCGGACCGGCTGGATGTGACCCGCTCAGCCGTCAGCCAGACGATCAGACGGCTGGAAGAGACGCTGGGTATAGCACTGGTACAGCGCACTACTCGGAGCGTCAGCCTGACCGAGGCGGGCGAACGGCTGCTCGGCGACGTGGCTCCGGCGATTGCGGAACTGCGTGTGGCGATGGACGCTGTGGGTGATTTGCGCGCCCGTCCCCGCGGGCAGCTAAGGCTTGCCGTCTCCTCGATTGCGGAGGACTTTCTTTCGGGGCCGCTCCTGGCGAGCTTTGCCGCGGCCTATCCGGAAGTTCAGCTCGACATCACGGTGACTGACGAGGAATTCGATATCGTTGCCGAAGGGTATGATGCCGGCGTAAGGCTCGGCGAGGTCATCGAACAGGACATGATCGCCGTGCCGATTGCCGGTGACGAGCGGCAGCTCGCCGTCTGCGCGCCGGCATATCTTCAGCGTTTCGGTGCGCCGTCGCATCCGAGCGAGCTTGTCGCGCATCGCTGCATCGGTTGGCGGCCGGCGCCGAAAGCGGCGCCCTATCGCTGGGAATTCGCGGAAAACGGCAAGGAGTTCAGCGTCGCGGTGATGCCCGAGATCACCACCAACGACATGGCGTTGATGATCAAGCTCGCAGTGGCCGGCGCGGGCATCACCTTCGGCATGGAGGAAAGCTTCCGCCCGTGGATGGAGCGGGGCGAACTGGTTCCGCTGCTTGAGCAATACTGCCCGCGCTTTGCCGGCTTCTATCTCTATTATCCGAGCCGCCGCAACCTGGCGCCGAAGCTGCGGGCGCTTGTCGATCATATGCGTCGACGCGATCGCGGTGCGGCCGCATCGTGATCCGCTGATTTTCAACAAGCTGGCGCCTGATGGGCGGACCTGCAACTTCTGGCCTGGCTCTGTCGCGCCAGATTTGGCAAGTTGGCGACCGCGCTTCCTCATCTATGCGGTGGTTGCCG
Source organism: Neorhizobium sp. S3-V5DH (assembly GCF_004343065.1). Classification (NCBI taxonomy): domain Bacteria; kingdom Pseudomonadati; phylum Pseudomonadota; class Alphaproteobacteria; order Hyphomicrobiales; family Rhizobiaceae; genus Neorhizobium; species Neorhizobium sp. S3-V5DH. The sequence continues at coordinate 60,738 of NZ_SMCL01000026.1, read as the reverse complement.
GCTGCCTATCAAAAGTCTTCGTCTCATGATAAGTGACGCCGTCGCGCATGACCCGCTGTAGCCGGCGCTGCCGTCCTTGGCTTGCGCGCGGTGATGGGTCCATGAGCGCATCCTCATTTGGTTCTAGTGGGTCCATTGGGCCAAATCCGCTCCGAAGCCGGCGGGTTTAGCGCAAGATGAGCTTGAACAAGACGGAGAAGAAAGCGTTGCAAGGGCCTGAAAGAAAAACAAAAGACAACTATTTCAAGGCTCCCGTCTTCGCCGTTGCCCCTATGATCGACTGGACGGACCGGCATTGCCGTTTCCTGCACCGGCAATTGTCTAGGCAGGCGCTGCTTTATACCGAAATGGTGGTGGCGGACGCGATCATCCACGGTCCGCGCCAGAGGCTGCTTTCCTATTCGCCGGAGGAACATCCGGTCGCGCTGCAGCTTGGCGGATCGGACGCGGCCAAATTGTCCGAAGCGGTCCGGATTGCGACGGACTACGGTTATGACGAAATCAACCTCAATGTTGGCTGTCCGTCGGACCGGGTGCAATCGGGCACCTTCGGCGCCTGCCTGATGCGCGACCCGGGGCATGTAGCGGACCTCGTTTCGGCGATGAAGCGAGTCTCGAAGGTGCCGGTAACGGTGAAATGCCGGATCGGCATCGACGACCAGGAGCCGGCGGACGTGCTGCCGGATTTCCTCGCGCGGATGATCGGCGCCGGGGCCGACGCGATCTGGATCCATGCCCGAAAAGCCTGGCTGCAGGGGCTGAGCCCCAAGGAAAACCGGGAAATTCCGCCGCTCGACTACGGTCTCGTCCATCGGATGAAGCAGGAAAATCCCGGCGTCTTCATCGGCATCAACGGCGGCATCGCCGATCTCGATCAGGCCGCAGGTCACCTTGAGGTGATGGATGGTGTGATGCTCGGCCGCGCCGCCTACCAGAATGCGGGGCTGCTTGCCGGGGTGGATGCTTTGGTGGCAGGAACTGATGCGGCCGACCCGGATTGGCTGGCCTTGCGCGACAGTATGATGGCCTATGCGGAAGGCGTGATCACTGCCGGAGGGCGGCTGCACCATGTCACGCGGCACATGGTCGGGTTGTTCCAGGGATTTGCGGGTGCCCGCCGTTTTCGCCAGATCCTGTCGGCAGAAGCAACTCGACCCGGGGCAGGCGTCGAGGTCATCACTGCGGCCTTTGCGGCGGTGGACATTGCGGCTGGTTCGCGCGTTCAGCCCGAGGAGAAGATGCTGGCCGGGTAAGGACAAGACGGACTCCCTCCTTGGTGTTCTCGGTTTTTTTTGTCGGACGGGGCGCTGGGAGCTGCCTCGTAAGTTAGTTTATAGGTGACACCTCTCAGCGCCCCGTTCGGCGGTTTTTATCCGCGACTCCGGTCCCTCTGCCGTGGCCTTTCCGGATGGTGTTCGTCTGGTTCCTGATACCCGTCCGGATCCTCGGGTTTAACCCGAGGACCAACCGGCAAGGGTGAACAGGCGCCGCCGCCGGACTTTCCGCTGTAAGCGGACGGACTTGAACACAAGCCCGGCGAAACCATCCTTTGGGCCACCATGTGTGCCGCACAGGCACGCCCGGCGCGCTCTTTCGGGCATCAGAAGCAGGTGGCCGGTCCGAAACCATCCCGCTTCCCCCGTGTCGCCGGAGGGAGACCATTTTCCGCGGACCCCGATGATGGAGGTTTACGTCGTCCCTCCACCACCAGCGCCGGCCCCGCCTCGCCAGGACGCCTCCTGGTGTATCCGATGCGGGACGGGGAAATTGTAGGCACGAGGCGAAGGGGTGGGGATGAAGGGGGACGACTTTTTTGTTCGTCATCCTCGTTCTCGGGTTTAACCCGGGGATAACCCAAGGCACAAACGAATGAAATCAGATGATTAGGCCTTCGCGCGATTCGGAATAAATCGACTTCACGACCAAAAATGCTTGTTTTTGGATCCTCGAGGTCATCGCCGGGTCAAGCCCGAGGATGACAAAGGAGAGCGTGTCGCCGGAGGGAGACCATTTTCCGCTGACCCGGATGGTGAAGGTTCACGTCGTATCTCTACTACCAGCGCCGGCACTAATATCCCCGCTCTCGAGGGCGATGATGTCAGTCCCCACAGCGCGGTTCCGCGCTCAGACGTCGTCCAGTCTTCGCAGAAGCTGCTGGATCCTCGAGGGCTTTGACGGCAGATCCGCCGGTTCCGACTTCAGAAGGTTTCGCTCCGTCAGGTCGAATTGATACCAGTCGATCAGAGCGGAAGCGACATCGGCTGCCGATTCATCGGTCAGGTCGACGGCGTTTTCCTCGCACCAGGCTTCCAGAAATTTCTGCAGCAGATCAAGGTCATCAGGACCAAGAAGAACTGCCGATTGCTTGGCGTATCGCTGAAGCATAAGCATTCTCATCAAGTATCCGCGGCTGCCTTGCCTCAGCAGTCCCGCGGCACCCCATATGGCAAAAGGGCAACGATTCTCTCGCGAGACTGTCGCAATTCGAGCTTGTGCAGGGCTTTCTAATATTCCGGCAGCCGTACGACTTGGCGGACGACGCCTGCCACATCTAACGTAACTGCTGCAAAGCGTTACTGTTCCGCCCATACCGGCGAGCCATGCCAACTCCAAAGGGAGGAAAAGCCGCTATACTGGCCATCGCTCTCACTGGGAAAGCCCGTTGCCAGTAGTTCTTTCGGAGGAACCGGGGAAGAACCAGCAATCAATATGGGGCGTTGACGATGTAGAAGGCCTGACAATACCTTTCGATCAACCGGTAGATCACTCGGCCTTGGGTCGGATATCGGGGCTGCATTGGAAGAGACACTGTGCTACCCACGCTCAAATCCTTTGTTCATCACGCTCGGCCGATCCTTCGTGCCCAGGCAAGGGGGCCCAATATCGTCCAGCCGCGGGAGCAGCTCGACCAACCGGTAGACCGAGAACCCGGCGAAGGTTCGACGAACGGCTTCCGGGTGCAATCGAATGGGATGTCCGGAAGGGCGCAGGGCATGATATCGGCATGCGACGGTCTGCTGAGCTGCCCCGATTGCCGCGCCGATCTTGCCGCACCCAGAAGATGCGATGCATGCGGACGGGAATTCGTACGGGAGGACGAGCGGCCGAACCTGATGCCACGCGGCGGCGGCACCGTCCGTTTTGAATGGCCCGCACAGGCGTTCAATCCAGCAACCATCCCTGACGTGGAGATCCTGCGCTTTCCCCCGGCGCACGGCCAGCCCAAGGGCGGCATCTATCACCTCGACCGGGCGCATGAGGCGTGCCTGAACGAGCTGCCGGCGGGAAGTACGGTGCTGGAAATCGGCTGCGGCGGCGGCCAGATGCGAAAATGGATGGGCGAGCGCGGCATCCACTATATCGGCGTCGACGTGGCTGTCGACCGCGTGCACGACTGGCTGCGCAGCCATGGCGGCCCGGATATTCTCTGCGATGCTCATGTGCTGCCCTTCCGCGACGGGAGCTTCGACGCGGTTTATGCGTCCGCCGTATGGGAGCATCTGGCCTTTCCCCAGCTTGCTGCGAAGGAGGCGGCCCGGGTTCTGAAGCCCGGCGGCGTCTGCCTTGGCTCGGCTTCGTTTCTCGAACCCTGGCACGACGCAAGCTATTATCACATGACACCTTATGGGGTTTTCATGACGCTGAGCCTTGCGGGGTTCAAGGCGATCCAGATCTGGCCCGAGACGAAGTGGTCGGGCTTCCGGGCGATGCTCGAGATGGGCAACAAGGCGACGCGGGCGATACGCGGCCTGTCCTGGCTGATCTATGGCTGGTACCTGGCTCCCAAAGCGGCTCAGGCCTGGCTGCGCAGGGGGCGAAAGCCCGACGAACAGGCGCTTTTGCACCCCATCGCCGAGATGGCCGGCGCTATTGCGTGGATCGCAAGGAAGTCCGATAGCCGGCTGCCGGAGCGGACGGAAACTTCGAGCTAATTCGTTTCAATGGGCCGCCGTCTTACTGCGGCGGTAGCCTGGGCGGCCTGACGAAAACAGGCCGCCCGTGATCGCGGTTATTCCGCGGCTTCGGCGTAAGATTCCATCGGCGGGCAGGTGCAGACGAGGTTGCGGTCGCCATAGACGTTGTCGACGCGGTTGACCGGCGACCAGTATTTGTCCACGCGGAAGGCGCCCGGCGGATAGCAGGCCTGTTCGCGGCTGTAGGGGCGGTCCCATTCGCCAACCAGGTCTTCCACCGTATGCGGGGCGTTTTTCAGCGGGTTGTTCGTCCGATCCATGCGGCCGTCCTCGATGGCACGGGCTTCCTCGCGGATCGCCAGCATTGCGTCGCAGAAGCGGTCGAGCTCGGCCTTGGTCTCGCTCTCGGTCGGCTCGATCATCAGCGTGCCGGCGACCGGCCAGCTCATGGTCGGGGCATGGAAACCGCAGTCGATCAGGCGTTTGGCGACATCGTCGACGCTGACGCCGGCAGAGGCGTTGAGCGGGCGCGTGTCGATGATGCATTCGTGGGCGACGCGGCCTGCCTCCGACTTGTAGAGCACGTCATAGGCACCCTTGAGACGCGCGGCGATATAGTTGGCGTTGAGGATCGCCACCTTCGTCGCCTGGGTCAGGCCTTCGCCACCCATCATCAGGCAATAGGACCAGGAGATCGGCAGGATCGACGGCGAGCCGAACGGGGCTGCCGAGACTGCGCCCTCGCGACCGTCGCTTTCCGGATGACCCGGCAGATGCGCTGCGAGATGCGCCTTGACACCGATCGGACCCATGCCAGGGCCGCCGCCGCCATGCGGGATACAGAAGGTCTTGTGGAGGTTGAGGTGGGAAACGTCGGAGCCGATGTCACCGGGGCGGGACAGGCCGACCATTGCGTTCATGTTGGCGCCGTCGAGATAGACTTGACCGCCGTGGGCGTGGGTAATCTCGCAAATCTCCTTCACCGTCTCCTCGAAGACGCCGTGGGTCGAAGGATAGGTGATCATGCAGCATGAGAGGTTTTCCGCATACTGCTCTGCTTTTGCTCGGAAATCTTCGATATCGACATCACCGTTTTCCTTGGCCTTGACCGGCACGACCTTCATGCCGACCATCTGTGCGGAAGCTGGATTGGTGCCGTGCGCGGAGGTCGGGATAAGGCAGACATCGCGATGCGTGTCGCCATTGGCGATGTGATAGTTGCGGATGGTCAGGAGACCCGCGTATTCGCCTTGCGCGCCGGAATTCGGCTGCATGGAGAACGCGTCGTAGCCGGTGATCTGGCAGAGCTTTGCGGATAGATCGTCGATCATCTCCTTATAACCGAGCGCCTGGTCGGCGGGTACGAAGGGGTGGATGTCGGCAAATTCCGGCCAGGTAATCGGCAGCATTTCCGCCGTGGCGTTGAGCTTCATGGTGCAGGAGCCGAGTGGGATCATCGCCCGGTCGAGCGCCAGATCCCGGTCCGAGAGCCGGCGGATATAGCGGGTCATCTCGCTTTCGGCGCGGTTCATGTGGAAGATCGGATGGGCCATATAGGCCGATTTGCGCAGCAGCGCGTTCGGCAGACGGTATTCCGGTTCGAAATCGGAAACCTCGAAATTGCCGCCGAAGGCGCGCCAGACCGCTTCGAGCGTCGCGGGGCGGGTGCGCTCGTCGAGCGACATGCCGATCTTCGTCTCACCGACCTTGCGCAGGTTGATGCCTTCGGCCACAGCGGCACGCAGGATGAGACCCTGCATATGTCCGACTTCGACGGTAATGGTGTCGAAGAAGGTGTCGGGCTCGATTGTATAGCCGAGCCTTTCGAGGCCCTTGGCCATCAATACAGCCTTCTTGTGGACCTGCTGGGCGATCGCCTTCAGACCGTCGGGGCCGTGAAAGACGCCGTACATGGACGCCATGACGGCCAGCAGCACCTGAGCGGTGCAGATGTTCGAGGTCGCCTTTTCTCGGCGGATATGCTGCTCGCGGGTCTGGAGCGACAGGCGATAGGCGCGGTTGCCGCGGCTGTCGACCGAGACGCCGACGAGACGGCCCGGCATGGCGCGCTTGTGGGCGTCCTTGACCGCCATATAGGCCGCATGCGGTCCGCCGTAACCGACCGGCACGCCGAAGCGCTGCGACGAGCCGATGGCGATGTCGGCGCCCATTTCGCCGGGGGATTTCAGGAGCGTCAGCGCCAGAAGATCGGCCGCGACCGCTGCGACCGCGCCCGTCTGGTGGAGGCGCGCGATCAGGCCGGAGAAGTCGTGGCAGTGGCCGTTGGTGCCGGGATACTGGAAGATGGCGCCAAAAACGTCGACAGGATCGAGATCAGTCATCGGGTCGCCGACGACGACGGTCCAGCCAAGCGGGGCGGCGCGAGTCTCGATCAGGGCGATGGTCTGGGGATGGCAGGCGCTATCGACGAAGAAGGCCGTCGCCTTGGACTTCGCCTGGCGCTGGCAGAGCGCCATGGCTTCGGCGGCGGCGGTTGCCTCGTCAAGCAGAGAGGCGTTGGCGACATCGAGGCCGGTCAGGTCGCAGATCATGGTCTGGAAATTCAGGAGCGCTTCCAGGCGGCCCTGCGAGATTTCCGGCTGGTACGGCGTGTAGGCCGTGTACCAGGCGGGATTTTCCAGAATATTGCGCTGGACGACGGGCGGCGTGATCGTGCCGTAATAGCCCTGGCCGATCAGCGAGACGAGCGCCTTGTTCTTGTTGGCGGTGTCGCGCAGCTTGTCGAGCGCTTCGCGTTCCGTCAGCGCCGGCCCCCAGGCAAGCGGGACGGTCTGGCGGATCGAGGCGGGGACAGTGGCGTCGATCAGCTTGTCGAGCGACGGATAGCCAACGACTTTCAGCATCTCCGCCATTTCGGCCGGAGAGGGGCCGATATGCCGGCGGTTTGCGAAGTCGTACGGCTGGTAGTCGGTGAAGTGGAAATCTGTGGAGTCGCTCATGCGATGAGGTCCTTATAGGCGGCTTCGTCGAGCAGCGCGTCGGCATCGGAAGCGTTCTTGAGCTTCAGCTTGAAGAACCAGCCGGCACCCTGCGGATCCGAATTGACGATCGAGGGATCGTCGACGATCGCCTGGTTGACCTCGGCGACTTCGCCATCGAGCGGACAATAGACATCGGATGCCGCCTTCACGGATTCCACTGTGGCGGCATTGCCGTCCTTCGTCAGTTCGGCACCCACTTCCGGCAGTTCCACGAAAACGAGATCGCCGAGCTGTTCGGCAGCGTGAGAGGTGATGCCGACGGTGGCGACGTCGCCTTCGAGCTTCAGCCATTCATGTTCGGCGGTAAATTTCAGCATGGTTCTCTCCGGAGGGTTTTTTAGCGTTTGTAGGTGGGGGCGATGAAAGGGAGTTTGGCGACGGTAACGGGCAGGAACCTGCCACGGACCTCGGCAAAGATCTGGGTGCCAGGCTCGGCATATTGGGTCGGGACATAACCCATAGCGACCGGGCCTTCGACCGAAGGGCCGAAGGTGCCGGAGGTGACCTCGCCGAGTTCGATCTTGCCTTCGGCGTCCGCAAAAAGCTTGGCGTGCGAGCGGACGGGGGCTTTGCCTTCCGGCTTCAGGCCGACGCGGCGGCGCGAGGTGCCGTTCGTCAGTTCATCCAGGATGCGACCGGCGCCAGGGAAGCCCCCGGCGCGTTCGCCGCCCGGACGGCGGGCCTTCTGGATCGCCCATTCGAGCGAGGCCTCGATCGGAGAGGTCGTCGTGTCGATGTCGTTGCCATAGAGGCAGAGCCCGGCTTCGAGCCGCAGCGAATCGCGGGCGCCGAGGCCGATCGGCATGCAATGCAGATCCTCGAGCAGCGCCTTGGCGAGTTGTTCGGCGTCTTTAGCGGGGACGGAGATCTCGAACCCGTCCTCGCCGGAATAACCGGAGCGGGAGACGATGCAGGCGGCATCGTGAAGGCTGGCGTCGCAGACATCCATGAACTTCATGTCAACGACATCCGGCCAGAGTTCGGCGAGCACTGCCTCGGCCCTGGGGCCTTGTAGCGCGAGAAGCGCCCGGTCCTCAACGAGCGTCACGTCGCAATCCGAAAGATGCGCCTTCATATGGGCGACATCGGCCTCCTTGCAGGCGGCGTTGACGACGACCAAGAGGTGATCGCCGCGATTGGTGATCATCAGGTCGTCGAGGATACATCCGTTCTCGTCGGTGAAGAACCCGTAGCGCTGGCGGCCTCCCTTCAGGCCGAGGATATCCACCGGAACCAGGCTTTCCAGCGCCCTTGCCGCATCCTCATAGACACCGGATCTTGCTCTCACGAGAACCTGTCCCATGTGGGAGACGTCGAAAAGCCCGGCGGCCGTGCGGGTGTGCAGGTGCTCCTTGAGAACGCCCGCGGGATATTGCACCGGCATGTCATACCCGGCGAACGGCACCATCTTCGCTCCGAGCGACAGATGAAGGGCGTGAAGGGGTGTTTTCTTCAGTACGGTCTGATCGTCCAAGGACGCCTCCAGGTCTTGGCGCTTGACGCACCGGCTCACGGTCAGGCGCGTTGCCGCGCCGGTTTTTGAGCCCCCTCTGTCCCTTTCGCCTGAGATTGTTATCCCTTCGGCGAGTCTCTCCCTAAGGAAAAACTTCTCTCCAGAGTCCTGTCGACGCTCGCTGGTCCTTTTGCCTGAGAGTTTCCGGGGCGGTTGCTCCTTCGGCACCGCATTGAAGCGGATTCTCCCAGCGAGTTCGGCGTCATTATCCGCCTCGACCGGGGTTTGACAAGAGGCCAATGTCGCTCCGGACATAATTTCTGTCGCAGCGCAATGAACGCTGCTTGACCTGGTGCAAACAGCCGTCGTGGCTGCGTGGTATAGAGAGGACCATGTTTTGCGCTTCCCGACGAATTGGGTTATGCCGAGTGCTATTCGAGCAGGTTATGCAATGACGACAGGTCCCCGCACAGTGACAAGCGTGCTGCGCATCTTTTGCGCCGTACTCCTGCTTTCGCTGGGGCTTGGCCATCAGCCTGGAAGCGCCGCTCCGCTCGAATCGTTCGGCGAAGAATATCGGCTTCCGGACGGCACTTTCGCCGACATCTGCGCCGAGGGCGAGCACAGGCGGGAGCCGGCGGCAAAGCCGCTTTGCGAAGTCTGCCTGCTTGCCGCCTCGGTCATCCTGCCGCCGCCCAATGATGAAACATGGCTGGCGGGCGGGCAGCGATCCCATGCGAAGGCGCTGCCGAGGCCCGTCGAGACTTTCGGTGCGAGCGCGGTCGAGCGGCCGAGATCCCGCGCTCCACCTGCCTCGATCTGATCTTTGCATTCATACAGATCAATCGTTCCCGGTCGGACAGCCAAAGCGTGCTGTCACCGGAAGAGGACATATCATGAAGACCATCGCAAAAATCATCCTTTCAGGCATGCTCGCAACCGCCGGTGCTGCTCACACCTTCGCGCAACCTGTTTTCCTCAATGCATCGAGGCCAACGAACGACGTGATCATGGCGGCCGGCACGGATCACATGCAGGGCATGATGGCGGGCGGCGCAACCGCGACCGGCGAGGCAATCAAAGTCGGCGATCTGGTGATCACCGGGGCGTTCTCCAAGGCCATGCTGCCGGGTCAGCCTGTCGGCGGCGGATACCTGACCATCACGAACAACGGCGAAGTTGACGATATGCTGGTGTCCGCCTCCTCGCCGGTGGCAGGCGCGGTGGAACTGCATGAAATGGCGATGCAGGGGCAGGTGATGAAAATGCGCAAGCTCGATGCCGGAATCGCGATCCCAGCCGGACAGACGATCGAGCTGAAACCGGGCGGGCTGCACATGATGTTCATGAAGGTGAAAGAGCCCTTCAAGGCCGGTGGCGAAGTGCCCGTGACGCTGACATTCGAAAAAGCCGGACCGATCGAAGTCAAACTGGCCGTGGGCGCGGCTGGTCCGGGCGGCCACAAGACCAACTGACACCCCTCGGGAGGCCGCCAAAGGCGCGGCCTCATCTCCCTCAGCGGAGAAGCCTGAGGCTGCCGGTCAGCGATCTGACCCATTTCGACGGGCCGGCGAGCCCCAGGCCGTCGATTATCTCCTGCGACAGATCGCAGTTCGGGAAAGCGGCCTCATAGTCTCTGTAGTCATGCAGCGACCGGGCGAAAGCCGGGAAGGGTACGACGGCGCGGTCCTCGGACCGGCCGAGCGCCCGCAGGAGAAGCGCGCCGATCGTTTCCGCGTCTGCTGCGAGAATCGGCACCGGTTCATTGGAACTGGTGTCGATCGCGCGACCATCTCGGTCGGCGAGGGTTTGCCCGGCAAGCTGCGGCAGGCGCGCGCCGAGACCTACGGAAATGGCACTGACCGTATTGGCGACGAGGCCGATCGGCAGGGCGGGATTGACGACGATGGCAAGGCGGATGTCTTCGCTCATGATTTTCCGGCGTGGTTGGAAGCCGCCGGATGATAGTGCAGCTCGCCGGGATGATCTTACCTTTCGCTTCTGGTTCCTCGCCGTTTTTGGTAAGACTTACCGGCAATCAGCGAAGGATGGGCAGAAATTTATGGATGGTGAGATCGAACCGGCAGATGTGCGAATCTTGAAAGCTTTACAGGAAGACGGCCGGCTGACGAATCAGGCATTGGCGGAGAAGGTCGGGCTTTCGACGTCGCCGAGCTGGCGGCGGGTCAGGCATCTGGAAGAGAGCGGCGTTATCCAGGGGTATCGGGCAATCCTGGACCGGCGGGCGATCGGCCTCGGCGTGCTTGCCTTCATCCGCGTCAAGATCGACAGCCATAGCGAAGCGGAAGCGGAGGCTTTCGCGGACGAGGTAAGCCGGCTGGAAGAGGTGGTGGCATGCTACAGTATTGCCGGTGACGCTGACTTCCTGCTGCAGGTCGTCTCGCCCGATCTCGACGCCTATGCCGATTTCGCCATGTCGACTCTCAGGCGGTTGCCGCGCATCAAGGAAATGCAGACAACGTTCGTGCTGAAGGAGATCAAAGGCTTTGAAGGATTTCCGCTGAAGTTCGCGGGCAAATCCCGCAGGCAGGCGCCGTGAGGCGGACGGTAGGCAACTAATCTTCCAGATCCCGATACGCAGACTGGACCTGATGATAGGAAACCTGCTGATGCGGTTGATGACCCGCGCTCAAAAGGTCGACGGAAACGGCGGTGGCGGGAATCATCAGTTCGATGTCGCCGGGCTCGCCGGCATTCTGGGCACGTCTCGCATTACGCTCGGCGTCGGCCTTGATGTCTGCTGCCTGATCCTTTGGCGACAGGCGCCGGCCGGGTTTTAGCGCCTCTATGGCCATGGCGGCGGTGTTTGCCGAGATGCTAAGCACTTGAGTCATATGATCTGCCACTTCTTCTCCGATCATAAAGAAGTAAGCGGAACCCGATTCGTTCCGGTTTAAGCAAAAGGCCGGCATTTTATCGATTTGACGATTTTTTGTTCCAGGTTACAGAGTATGCCCATGAATCATATGCTTCTTGTTGCCATCGGGGGAGCTCTCGGCTCCGTCTGCCGCTATCTCGTCGGACTCTGGGCCCTGCGCCAATTCGGCCCGAACTTCCCTTGGGGCACACTCACGGTGAACGTGGCGGGTTCCTTCGCGATCGGCTTGCTCGCCGAGCTCATCGTACGGCGGTATGATGCTTCGCCCGAGATGCGGCTCTTGCTGATCACCGGGGTGCTCGGCGGCTTCACGACCTTTTCGGCGTTTTCACTGGACGTCATCACGCTTTTCGAGCGGGGCGCAGCGCTGGCTGGCGCAACTTATGTCCTCGCCAGCGTGGCGATCTCGCTCGGCGCCGTCTTTGCCGGGCTGGCGCTCGGGCGGGCAATGCTCTAAAGACCGGGCTCAATCAGACGAGACACGAAAGAGCGTTGATGGCAGGCATCGAGCATATCCGCGTCGAGGCGGACGAGGCGGGGATGCGTCTCGACCGCTGGTTCAAGATCCATTACCCAGGGCTCGGCTTCGGGCCGCTGCAGAAGCTCTTGCGTTCCGGCCAGGTGCGCGTCGATGGTGGGCGCGTCAAATCCGACACCCGGGTTCAACCGGGCCAGACGGTGCGCATTCCGCCCATGGATATAGACGCCAAGAAGACCGGCCCGATCGCCTCGAAGGACCTGAAGCATTCCAGCGATTTCGAGCTGCTGTCGCGCATGGTGCTGCACGAGGACGAGAAGGTCATTGTCCTTAACAAACCTGCAGGGCTTGCCGTACAGGGCGGTTCCGGCGTCACGCGGCATATCGACCAGATGCTCGACGCCTGGGTCAGCCCGAAGGGCGAAAAGCCGCGGCTCGTCCACCGCCTCGACCGTGACACATCAGGCGTGCTGGTGATCGCCCGCACCCGCGGTGCGGCACAGAAGCTGACAGCAGCCTTTCGCGAGCGGGACACGACGAAGACCTATTGGTCGCTCGTCAAAGGCGTGCCGCGCAAACACGAGGACAAGATCTCCACCTGGCTGGTGAAAGAGCAGACGCCCGACGGAGACCGCATGCGGATCGCCAAACATGGCGAGGAGGGGGCCGACCACGCGGTGTCTTATTACCGCGTTCTGGAAACGGCGGCGCAGACGCTCGCCTGGCTGGAGATGGAGCCCTATACAGGCCGCACCCATCAGCTTCGCGTTCACGCGCTGCATATCGGCCATCCGATCATCGGCGATCCCAAATATTTCGACGACGACCCGAACTGGGCCTTTCCGGGCGGCGTGCAGAAGAAGCTGCACCTGCATGCGCGGCATATCGATATTCCGCACCCGAACGGCGGGCGGCTGAGAGTGACGGCGCCCTTGCCGCCGCATATGCTCCAGACCTGGAACTTGCTGGGCTTCGATATGGAAAATGGCGCAAGGGAAGACGAGTAGCAGAGGTCAGGCAGAATGTTTCAAATGAATCCGGGTATTCCCGTTATCGCCTTCGCGGTGATTTTCGGTGCGTTGTTTATCTTTTTATGCCGTAAGCCAAACCGGTACATTAAGGATGCGACCAAACAGTCCATCGATGCAGCCAGCGAAAATACCAAAGCAATCGTGGCGAACACGGCGGCGCTTCGCGAACACACCGAGATCTTGCGCCAGTATCTCTCTGCGAAATCAGCGGAAAGCAAATGAAACTCGTTCTCTTCGATTGCGACGGTACGCTGGTCGACAGCGCCGGTCTCATCCACGAAACCATGCGCCGAACCTTCGCGCAATTCGGCAAGCCCGAACCGCAGGTCGAGGATACGAAGGCGATCATTGGACTGACGCTCGACATCGCGATTTCCCGAATGCAGGGAAAGGAGCATGTGGACGACGAGGCGGTCGCGATGACGGCCTATTACAAATCGCTGTTTTCGGTCGTCCGGCAGGACCTCGACTTCAAGGAGCCGCTGTTCCCGGGAATCCGGGCGCTGATCGATGAAATCGGCCCGCGCGAGGATCTGCTGATCGGCGCCGTTACCGGCAAGTCGCGGCGCGGGCTCAATCTCATCATGGAAACGCATGGCTTCCACACATACTTCGTCGTGGGGCGGACGGCGGACGATTGTCCCTCCAAGCCGCATCCGGCGATGGTGACGGAATGCTGCGACGAAACCGGCATGAGAGCGGCCGATACTCTTGTCATAGGCGACGCCATTTACGATATGCAGATGGCAAAGGCTGCCGGCGCCATGGCGATCGGCGTTTCCTGGGGTTATGCCTCGGTGGAAGAGCTGACGAAAGCCGGAGCCGACGCGATCGTCCATCATCCAAGCGAGATTCTCGCCCATATCGGCTGAGGTTGTTTTTATGCGCGACATCTTTCCCGACCCTTCGGACGTGCTGAGCCATGCGGATCCGACCAAGCGGGCGCAGATCCAGATGCAGAAGCCGCTGCCGAAACGTTTCTACAAGGAGGTAGGTGTCGCCGAAGGCGAGGGCGGTCACGCTATCCATCTCGACGGCAAGCCGGTGAAAACCCCTGCCAGGAACAGCCTTGTCGTTCCGACCGCAAGGCTGGCGGAACTTGTACGTGACGAATGGGCGTCGCAGGTGGAGGTCATCGACCCCCGCACCATGCCGGTCACAAGGCTCGTCAACACCGCAATCGACGGGGTTGCCGCCGATCCCCAGGCCGTATTCGAGGATATTCTCAGATTTTCGTCGAGCGACATGCTCTGCTACCGGGCCGAGGGACCTGAAAATCTTGTTATCAGGCAGAACGACAACTGGGATCCGATCATGGACTGGGCGGCGAACGAACTCGGTGCCCGCTTCATCCTGATCGAGGGCGTCATGCCTCGGGACCAACCCAAGGAGGCGATCGCCGCCTTTGCCGTGACGCTTCGCAAATACGATACCCCGATCGAACTGGCGGCATTGCATACGGTGACGTCGCTGACCGGATCGGCGATCCTGGCACTTGCCTTCGCGGAAGACCGCATCACGGATCAGGAAGCGTGGACGCTTGCCCATCTCGACGAGGACTGGACCAACGAGCTTTGGGGGGCCGACGCGGAAGCGGAGCATCGCCGCGCCAAGCGGTTCGAAGAAATGCAGGCGGCGGCGGCAGTTTTTCTCTCTCTGCGCCCCATCGCTTAAGCCTTCTCTAACCCTGTTTGGTGGAACATCCGGAAGTCTCGTCTTCCGGGTTTTTCATGTTCCGCCGCCTGTCCCGTTTTGCTCTTATCGTGCTCACGGCATTGCCGTTGACCGCATTTCGCATGCCCGCAGGGCACGAAAAGCGGGAGCAACTTCTTTATGACGTGCGCGGTGCGTTCGTGACGGCGCGCGGCAATGTTCCGCAGGGATTGGTGATCGCCACCGACATGCTTGTGGACGAGGCGATCCGCGGAACCACCCGTGCGTCCATGCTGCCGCGGACGATCATCGCCATCCGGATAGAGAAGGCCTCGCGCATCCCGCAATTGATCGGCAGCCGGCATGAGGCGAAAGTAACCGTCCAGGTGATTTCCGTCAGCAGCGGCGAGGCAATTGCCGAGGGAAGTTTCGAGACATCCGTCTTCCTACTGGAAGCAGGCGAGGCGGATAAGACGCTCGCCGAAAAGATCGCCGATCGGATCGCCTCAGAATTTCGCCTCAAGGGCGACGGGCGTCCGGCGATCGCGAGCGCGCTGTTTCCGTAAGGCTCATGCCAGCCGGTCCGCATGCCAGCGCAGATGGTCGTCCATGAAGGTGGAGATGAAGTAGTAGGAGTGGTCGTAGCGTTCGTGCATGCGCAGCGTCAGGCCGATATCGGTTCCCTCGGTCGCCTCCTCGAACAGCCACGGCCTGAGCCCGTTTTCCAGAAAGCCGTCCGCCTTGCCCTGGTCGATCAGGAACTCAGGAAAACGCGCGCCGTCTTCGACCAACGCGCAGGCATCGTATTGACGCCAGCTGGATTTGTCGGAGCCGAGATACTTTTCGAAAGCCGGCGCCGACCAGTCGGCCGTCGACGGCTGGACGATCGGCGCGAAGGCCGAGCAGCTTTTGAAGCGGCCCGGGTTTTTGAGCGCAATCGTCATGGCGCCGTGACCTCCCATGGAGTGACCGAAAATGCCCTGGCGGCTCATGTCCATGCGGAAGTGCTGGCTGACGAAGTTAGGCAGTTCCTCGGTGATGTAGGTGTACATCCGGTAGTGTTCCGACCAGGGCTTCTCGGTGGCGTCCAGGTAGAAACCGGCGCCCTTGCCCATCTGCCAATTGGTGAGTTCGTCCGGCACGTCGTTGCCGCGCGGGCTCGTATCCGGGCAGACGATGATGAGGCCCAGCTCCGAAGCCAACCGCCGGTATTCGCCCTTCTCCATGACGTTGGCATGGGTGCAGGTGAGGCCGGAGAGATACCAGAGGACGGGGCAGGGCTCTCGAATCGCTTTCGGCGGCACGAAGACCGCGAAGGTCATTTCGCAGCGGCAGGCTTCTGAATCATGGGCGAAGACGCCCTGCATGCCGCCGAAGGCGGTGTTCTGCGACAGAACTTTCATTATCGGTTTCCGGATTGCATTTCATTTTTGGAGCGGCGGCAGAGCCTGTCCAGCGTTTCGAGGAATTTGGATCGGTCACGCGGAGAGAAGGCGGCGTTGTAGCCCTTGCTTTCGCCGGTCTCGCGCAGATGCGCGCCGAGGTCGCGCATCGCGCTTGCCATTCCGATGTTCGCCTCGTCGAAAAGGCGGCCGGTCGGGCCTGTCACCAACGCGCCTCTGGAAACGCATCGAACGGCAAGCGGCACATCGGCGGTCACCACGATGTCGCCGGCATCTGCGTGCTCGGCGATCCAGTCGTCAGCCGCGTCGAATGCGCCCGAGACGATGACATTTCGAATCATGGGGTCCCTGGAAGGACGAAGGCCGGAATTGGCGACAAAGGTTACCTCAAGGCCGTGACGTTCCGCGACCTTGAGGATTTCCGGCTTTACCGGGCAGGCGTCGGCGTCGACATAGATCATGCTGCGTCATTCTCTGCAGGGGAACAATGCCGGCCGAGCCCGAACCGCGAGGACGAGGCCTCAGGCCATCGCCGTGGTCTGGTCGTCCGTGGTCGCCCCCGGCGCATTCTTCTTGATGGATTCAATGGCGGCAACGGCCGAAGCCTTTGCCGAATAGCCTTCGGACGAGAACAAGGTCTGGCCGTTCGATGCCTTGAAGCGGAAACGGAATTCGTCAGATTTGTCCTTGTAGATTTCGAACTTGTACATTCGGGAGTCCCCTCATTTGCAACACACAAGATGATAGAAGCGTTGTTCCCAAAGACAAGCCGGGCGTCTCAATAAACCACGACGCTTCGGATGCTTTCGCCGCCATGCATCAGTTCGAAGCCCTTGTTGATGTCTTCCAGCGGCATCGTGTGGGTGATCATCGGGTCGATCTCGATCTTACCCTGCATGTACCAGTCGACGATCTTCGGCACGTCGGTGCGGCCGCGGGCGCCGCCGAAGGCAGTGCCCATCCAGGTACGGCCGGTGACGAGCTGGAAGGGCCGGGTCGAAATTTCCTGACCGGCGCCTGCGACGCCGATGATGACTGACTTGCCCCAGCCGCGATGCGAACTTTCCAGCGCCTGGCGCATCACCTTCGTATTGCCGGTGCAGTCGAAGGTGTAGTCGGCGCCGCCGATCTGGTCGGCCCCGCGCTTGGTCATGTTGACGAGATAAGGGACGATGTCGTCGCCGACCTCCTTGGGGTTAACGAAATGGGTCATGCCGAAACGTTCGCCCCAGGCCTTCTTGTCGTTGTTCAAATCGACGCCGATGATCATGTCAGCGCCGGCAAGCCTGAGCCCTTGGATGACGTTCAGACCGATGCCGCCGAGGCCGAAGACGACCGCCGTCGATCCGACCTCCACCTTGGCCGTGTTGATGACCGCGCCGATGCCGGTCGTCACGCCGCAGCCGATATAACAGACCTTATCGAAGGGAGCGTCCGGATTGATTTTAGCAAGCGCGATCTCCGGCAGTACGGTGTAATTGGCAAAGGTCGAGCAGCCCATGTAGTGGTGGATCTTGTCCTTGCCGATCGAGAAGCGCGACGTCCCGTCCGGCATCAGACCCTGGCCCTGGGTGGAGCGGATCGCCGTGCAAAGATTGGTCTTGCGCGACAGACAGGACGGGCATTCGCGGCATTCCGGGGTATAAAGCGGGATGACATGATCGCCCTTCTTCACCGAGGTGACGCCGGGGCCGACATCAACGACGATGCCGGCGCCTTCATGGCCGAGGATTGCCGGGAAGAGGCCTTCGGGATCGGCACCCGACAGGGTGAAATCATCGGTATGGCAGATGCCGGTCGCCTTGATCTCCACCAGAACCTCGCCGGCCCGCGGGCCTTCGAGCTGCACGGTCATCACTTCCAGCGGTTTTCCAGCCTCTACGGCAACGGCGGCGCGGACATCCATGTCTCTCTCCCTTGGTGCATTCAAGAATCTTCGGCGGACCTTCGCACGGCCCGGCACATCGGCTCAAGCCGGAAGGAGCCATTTGCCGTCGCAATTGCTATGCTCTGCTACGATCCAAAAGCGGCACATGCGGCGAGGCGTTTTTCGGCGCCTGGCCGCAAAGGCGGGGGTCATCGAAAACTTCGACCATCAAGGCATAGGGGATGAAACCCGAGCGTCGGTAGAAGGGTAATGCGGCGGGCGAGTCGAAGTGGCAGGTATGGAGCCAGAAACGGCTTATCGGGCGAGCCCAGGCCTTTTCGATCGCGTGGTTCATAAGAAAGCGACCGGCGCCCTTGCCGATAGCGTCGCGGACGATCCCGAAGAAGACGAGCTCACATTCCCCATCCTGGCGAAAGTCGAGCTCGAGCAGGCCGATCTGACGTCCGCCGTCCTTAAGGACGTAGATCTCGACAAGCGGGTCGTGGAGAATTGCAGCAAGCGCTTGATCCTCCATGACAAGGCGTGAGACCCACATCCAATCTTCTCCGACCGCCCGGAAAAGAGAACGGTAGCCTTCAAGGTCCGGAGATTGCCACGCTTCCACAACAAGCGAACAATCGTTGCCGCGGGAGGGTGTTTCCGGCGGTGCCAGCATCTCCAGGCAAGTGACGACGGTCGCAAGTTTGCCCGGCGGAACGGCGGAATAGCCAGACGGCAGTGGAGGGTTCTCGGTCTTCATGCGCCCTTTGGAGCCATTCCGCCCATTATTGTCAAGGATCGCCGCTTCACCCGAACAGATGATCGCAGGCAAAGACCACGGCATAAGCATGGATAAAAAGCGCTGCATAGAGGCCAAGTCCCGCCATCAGCCGTTCGCCGGGATGCATCGGGTCAAGGCTCCTTCGCGGCTTGACGGCGCTGAAGCCCATGAGGCTGACGAGTGTGAAGACCGCCAGTGCGGCGATAAGTGCTGTTGCCGACATGCCGATGCTATAGCCGACCCACAACTGCAGCAGGGTCACTCCGAAACTGCCGGCGACAAGCAGGCGGCGGCTCGTGAAAATCTGGCGCAGAACCTGACCGCCGTCGAAGCGATACATAGGCAGCAGATTGAGGAGATTGAAGGCTCCGAGGATGAGGAGGAAAAGGAGTGCGAAGTCCCGGACGAGAGCTGGCAGGAAATTTGAGGCGGCGAGTTCGTAAGCGGAGACCAAAACCGGCACCAGGAAGGCAGACATGCCCGGCCCCATGAGCGCGCAAGTGGCGACCTCGAAGCGGCTGTTATAGGGGCGGCCGCCGATCGCAAGGCCGCCGAGCAGCGGCACGAAGATTATCCGCGCGCCCTGGTGGCCGAAGGCGCGATAGGCAAGCAAATGACCCATTTCGTGGAGCACGATAACCACGGTGAGCATGGTCGAGATCGTCAGGCCCGCCGCGCTGAGGCCGAAGAACGGCCAGAGCAGCAGCGTGGACAGGACGGCGAGACACACCTGAACGAGTGGGTGCTCGATTGCCAGGCCGCTCTTTTTATGACCGCCCTCCAGCCATCCGGTCAGAGACTGCAGGGTACGTCGAATCATGAAATAGCGAAACAGGTAGAGAGCCAAGCCACGATAAGTGTCTGTTTCGGCGAAGGTGACCGTAGCACCGCCGGGGGTGGCCGAAACGGATCTGTATTCCTCGAAATTCCGCCAGAAGGACACGTCTAGAGCACTGTCCTCGAGCACCCGGGCGCGGCTTTCGTAGCAGCCATGATCGGGGTCGAGGCGATCGTCGATCCGGAATATCCTGCGGATCGGATCGCCGTGGCGATCGGGGTGGGTGTAGGCGACCTCGATGCAGCCGGTCTGCGTTTTGTCCGCCTCGACCCAGAGGATCGCGGGATTCCAGCCTGTCGCTTCTCCGCCGGGTTTAACCGCCTGCCAGAGGCGTTCGGGAGCGATGGCGATGGAACGGCGCAACTCGATCCGGCGGCGGCCGAGCGGCGCCGCCATCAATAGCCAGATAAGGCCGAGATTGAGCGAAAGCAGCAGCGTGGCGGATAAAAGGGGCGGCATAGGCACCTCCGGCGCCGGCTCGGGTTTGGCCGGTCGTCCGAGGCAGCTTAACGGGATCCGTTTTCCGCGGGATTTAGCCAAATGCTAAAATCCGAGCGAGGCCGTGGGAATTGCGACGCAGGGCATGCGCTCAGGCGGCGAGTTCCTCGGAAGACGGATGTACGTCGTTGGTGACCAGCCAAGGAGCGGAACGGAGGGCGTGGCGCGGTCTGTCGAGGGTTACGATCGCGTCGATCATCTCGCGCCATGCAGGGTGATGGGCGGACGCACTTGCCAGCCCGTCGATCTCGCGCAGCACCACCACCTCGAGCGGCGAGAGCACCAGCCGGCCGCGCTCCACTGCGCTGCGCAGCACCCGCCAGATATAGGCAAGGTCGTGAGCCGCAATTCCCGGCGAGGCGGGGCGGATGGCATGATAGGCGCCGCGGGCATCTGCCTGCAGGGCGAGACGGATTTGGTCCAATGTGAAGGCCGACAGGCTTTCGGGAGCTTCGGGCGCGACCTCTATGACGTGAAGGAGAAGCTCCAGCTCGGCGGGTGAACGCACCACACAATCGTCAGCGATCGAGCGCATCAGCCAGCCGGCCTTGGCTTCGTCAACGACACCGCGCGGCACGCAGCCGTGAACGAGAAACATCGTCAGGCTCTCGACAAAATAGGCCACCCATTCGGGGCTGTGCTCGGGACAATGGTCGTTCAGCGCAAGAAGAGTGAGCGCATCATCAAACGAACCGATTCCTTCCGGGAACGTGTATCTGCGCAGCCTCAGAACGTCGTCGGCATCGATCCGACATTTCCCGGCGATCAGACATGCCGGAAAAGAAAAGCGGTACCCGCTCATCCCCCATCTCCGTTTCCTCATGAAACCAATCTGGGTCTTAGAGCGCGGAAGTTGAAGGTTCGAAAAGGAGTGGAGTTAATCGCTTCTCAAAGAGGCCTTCAAAGAGCTTCGGCCTGTTTCGATTTCGAACGCTCGCGCCAGATGATGAAAAGGCCGGAGGCGACGATGATCAGTATGCCAAGCCATTTGGACGCGGTCGGAAAATCGCCGAATAGGGCATAACCGAGCACGGTCGCCGAGATGATCTCGAAATACTGGAACGGCGCGAGCAGCGACAGCGGCGCCAGCCGGAAGGCCCGCACCACCAGCAGGTGCATGTAGCCGGAAATGGAGCCGAGCAGAATCAGCAGAAAAAGGCCCAGCCAGGAGGAGGGAAGTGAAGGGGTGAAATCGGCCGCGCCCATGCCGCTCCCCATCACCAGCGCCGCGCTCATGAACAAGGTGCCGCCGATGCCCGCCATGGTCTGCATGACGAGCGGCGAATCGGCATCGCCGATCGCACGGTTGAGGAACAGGTAGAGCGTAAAGAGAAAGGCGCAGGCTATCGGCAGCAGCGCCGTCCAGCCGAAGATCGCGTAACTCGGCTGGATGACGATCATGGCTCCACCGAAACCGACGAGGATCGCCAGCCACCGCCGCCAACCGACCTTCTCCCCCAAAAAGATCGCCGACATCATGGTGAGCATGAAGGGTTCGACGAAATAGATGGCGAACACGTCGGCGAGGGGCATGTATTTGACCGCGACGAAGAACATCAGGCTGGCACCAGCGTGCAGCACGCCGCGCAGCAGGTTCATCCATGGCCTTTGCGCCCTGAACACTGCGGCTCCTGTAAAGAAGACGAGCGGCAATACACAGAGGAGCTGGAACAAGAACCGATAGAAGGTCACCTGTCCCGGAGACATCGATTCGAACGTCGCCATGTATTTGGCGATCGCATCCATCAACGGCAGGATGAACATGCAGACGGCCATGATGGCCATGCCCTTCACGGGATTTTCAGATGCGGAGGAGGGCATGCCGGACGCTTTCGAAGAGGGAAAGTTCTTCAATCACAGCCATTCGGAGGGTTCAAGCCGGGGATGAGCCAGGCATGGGCCAGACAACAAAAAACCCGGCCGGAGCCGGGTTGATTTGGTGCGGTCGAGAAGACTCGAACTTCCACGTCTTGCGACACAGCGACCTCAACGCTGCGCGTCTACCAATTCCGCCACGACCGCATCGTGGTAGGTGCCGATTTGCGCCGGCGGGGCTGCATGTAGCAAAAGCATCTGGGGTGCACAAGTGCGCCGTGACAGATTTTTGAAGGATAAAAATCGCCTGTGGAAATGCCTATATGAAAACGGCCGAAAAGCCCCGCTTGCCGCATCCCTTCGATATTGTAAGAAGACTTTCATGTTGACCCGCACCGATCTCGATCTTTCCATGATGCCCCAGCCCGGTTCACCGCCGGTGCGCTGGCGCATCTCCGATGGCCTCGTGCCCTATGAAGAGGCGATCAGGCAGATGGAGGACGAGGTGGCGGCGATCGCCGACGGACGTGCCGACGAGCTTGTCTGGCTGCTCGAACACCCGCCGCTCTATACAGCCGGTACAAGCGCCGATTCCGCCGACCTGATCGAGCCTGATCGCTTTCCCGTCTTCGCGACGGGCCGGGGCGGCGAATATACCTATCACGGGCCCGGGCAGCGGGTCGCGTATGTGATGCTCGACCTCAAGCGGCGCCGACAGGATGTGCGCGCTTATGTGGGAGCGCTCGAAGAGGTGGTGATCCGCACGCTGGACCTGATGAACGTGCGCGGAGAGCGGCGCGAGGACAGGGTGGGGGTCTGGGTGCGGCGACCGGAAAAGCCGCCGTTGCCGGATGGAAGCATGGCCGAAGACAAGATCGCGGCTCTCGGCATCCGCCTGCGGCGCTGGGTCAGTTTCCACGGCCTGTCGCTCAACGTTGACCCCGATCTCTCCCACTTTACGGGAATCGTGCCCTGCGGAATCAGCACCTACGGCGTCACGAGCCTTGTCGATCTCGGTTTGCCGGTGATGATGGCGGATGTGGATATGCGCCTGCGAGAAGCTTTCGAAAGCATCTTTGGCCCGACGGTATCCGAAAACTGAAAGGGCAAGCATGGTAGACATCAAGGTCAAGGCCCGGCCGATCGGCGCCAAAGCAGTTCTCGGACGTATCGGTCACCCGCAGGTGACAAGCGAGACGGCGGGCGGGCTGGAGGTTGTCACCGGCGCCTCCGAACCCGGCTTCAATCCGCTGGACCTGATGTTTGCTTCGCTCGCCTCCTGCCTCGTCCTGAGCGGGCGGATCGCTGCAAGCAAGCTCGGCATCCTCGATAGGCTCGCCGAGGTCAGGGCGCATGTGACCGGCGAGAAAGCCCATGAAGGGCCTTCCCGTATCATCCGCTTCGCCGTGAGCCTGGAAGTTGACGGGGACCTGACGGACAGTCAGAAAGCCGAGATCGCCCATATGGCGGAGGAGATCTGCACGGTCAGCAATACGCTGAAAGGATCGCCCGAGTTCTCGATCGAAACCGCCTAATCGTCATCCGGAATCCGGCTGTCGACACCCGCGAGCCTGAGATTGTTCACAACCTGCCGAACGCCTGCGATTGTCTGGATGTGACGGCCGATCTTGCGGGACGTGGCCGCATCGTCCACCACGCCTTCAAGGGTCACCACACCGCCGTCCACATGAACGTCGACCGCCTCCATAGGCACGATGTCAAGGCTTTCGATTGAATCGGTAACCCGTTCTTCGAGATCATCCGACTCTTCCAGCCCTTCCGTACCTGGGGAGGTACTATCGACGACACGTTCCTCCAATCCGTCAAAATCAGCCTCGTCCACCCGATATCCGCGATTGCGGCCGCTATCGAAGTTGGCCTTCGGATCACCATAAGCGGCGTTGTCGACAGGACGTGCACCGGCACCGGCCGCATCGTCGTAGGGCCAGCCCTCATCGATATTGCGGTCGTCATAATCGCGAAAATCCTCTTCGCGGGAAATGTCATCGGCCTTCCTCTTGGATGGCATGGGGCTCTCCTGTCCGTTCAACATGGAACCCGGCGCACCAGCCGATGCGCCGGGTAGATTAGCCTCAATGGCTCGTGGATGTGCCATTCTTGTTACCCGTCAGGGTCAGATGGCTTTCGACATCATGCACGCCATCCACGGTTTCCGCGCTCAGCACCGCTTTGCGGGCTGAAAACACGGTATCGACAGAACCTTCGAGGACTATCTTCGTTCCCTCGGCATGCGGTTCTATCGCCGAGGCGTCGACATCCGGTAGACCAGCCAGACGTTCGGCGACCTTCCGCTCGAGTTCAACCCCACTTTTTACTTGAGATCCGTTCATCGTTGTCGCTCCTCATGGCTTGCGAGCGAAAAACGACCGAAGGGAGTTTTTGTTCGGCTTATCGGCTAAGTTCCTTTTTCCCACTTGCGGGTGAGGCGGTCGCGTTTTAGCCGGGAAAGGCGCTTCAGCCAGAAAATACCGTCGAGCTGATCAATTTCGTGCTGCATACAGATGGCGTAAAAATCTTCAGCGTCCTCCTCGTGGCGGGTGCCGTCGAGATCCTGATAGCGGAAACGGATTTTTCTCGGCCTCTCGACCTCATCAGTAGCGCCAGGCATGGAGACACTGCCTTCCATGTGGCGCATGGTTTCTGCGGAGAAGGAAAGAACCTCTGGGTTGACGTAGAAGCGTGGACCAAGCTCCCGGGATAGCTCCAACACCACGAGACGCGTCAACACCCCGACATGTGCGGCGGTTATGCCGACGCCGGGGGCCGCGCGCATGGTGTCGAGAAGATCGCGGGCGAGGGTTCGGAGCTGATCGTCAAAGACGGTGACCGGTGCACAGGGTTTCGAAAGGCCCGGATCCGGATATCTGAGAATGGGACGAAGGGTCATGATAATTCCTCTCGCCGGTAGAGCGACATTGCATGCGCCTTTGCGGTATCCTTTTGCCATGCAGACTGGACCCGGGCGACCATTTGTTCTAGCAGGAAAACGAGTGGCTGGGGCAGTGGCTCCGGATCGAGCTATCCGGTTGTTGACAATATGCTTTTAGCCGCCATTCTCCTTACGTCGATTACAGCAGCGAGGGCGGCAGATGAGCGATATCGGCGAAGATGACCGCCTGCGCACCAAGACCGACGAAGCAGGTGGCGACATCTATTCCGAGGACGGCTCCATCCGCGCCGATTTTCTGGCCATGGTCGGTGCCGCGATCGCCGATCGTGACGTACTTTTCCTGCGCCAGCACGTCGCACGGCTGCACGAATCGGAACTCGGCGACCTCCTTGAGGCCATACTGCCGGACCAGCGCCTTGCACTCGTCAAATTGCTCGGCGATCACTTCGACCTGACCGCACTGACCGAGGTTGACGAAGCGATCCGCATGGAGATCGTCGACCAGATGCCGAATGCGCAGATTGCCGCGGCGATCGGCGATCTCGATTCGGACGACGCGGTCTACATCCTTGAAGACCTCAACCAGGAGGACCGGGAAGAGATTCTCGCGCAGCTGCCGTTTACCGAACGGGTGAGGCTGCGCAGGGCACTGGACTATCCCGAACAATCGGCCGGCCGGCGCATGCAGACGGAATTCGTCGCCGTGCCGCCGTTCTGGACCGTGGGTCAGACGATCGACTACATGCGCGACGAGGAGGACCTGCCGGAGAGCTTCACGCAGATCTTCGTCATCGATCCGACGTTCAAACTGCTCGGCGTCGTCGACCTCGACAAGATCCTGCGCACCAAACGGCAGGTGAAGGTCGAGACGATCATGCGGGAGACGAATTATCCGATTCCCGCCGACATGGACCAGGAGGAGGCCGCCCAGCTCTTCGAACAGTACGACCTCCTGTCGGCAGCGGTGGTTGACGAGAACGGCCGGCTTGTCGGCGTGCTCACCATCGACGACGTGGTCGACGTGATCCAGGAGGAGGCGGAAGAAGACATCATGCGCCTCTCGGGCGTCGGCGATGAAGAACTCTCCGACTCGGTGACGCAAACTTCCCGGTCCCGCGTGCCGTGGCTGCTCATCAATCTCTTCACTGCCTTTATTTCGGCCTCCGTCATCTCGCTTTTCGAGGCAACCATCGAGGAAGTGGTGGCACTGGCGATCCTGATGCCGATCGTGGCCGGCATGGGGGGAAATGCGGGATCCCAGACGATGACCGTGACGGTGCGGGCTCTCGCCACCCGCAATCTCGACATCCACAACGCCTGGCGCGTTGCCCGCCGCGAGGCCGGCGTGGGGCTCATCAACGGCGTCGTAATCGGCTGCCTCGTCGGCATTGTAGCCGGCCTGTGGTTCCACGACGTCAATATCGGCGGGCTGATAGCCACCGCCATGCTGATCAACATGTTTGCGGCTGCCATGGCCGGCATCATGATTCCGCTGGTCCTCGACCGGGCAGGCGCCGACCCCGCGGTATCCTCGGCAGTCTTCGTCACGGCGATCACCGATACCACGGGCTTTTTCTCGTTTCTCGGCCTGGCAACGCTGTGGCTGCTCGGCTGAGCGCGGCAAAAATTGACTGTTACGTAAAAGTCAATTATTTTCGCCCGACGAGTAGCAGGATGGGATCGTGAACAAATATTATAGCATAACGGAGCTGACGCGCGAATTCGGGGTTTCTACCCGCACGCTTCGTTTCTACGAGGACGAGGGTCTTCTCCAGCCCGAACGGCGGGGCCGCACGCGGCTTTTCCGCGCGGCAGACCGAAGGCTGCTCCAAGAAATCCTGCGCGGGCGCCGGATCGGCTTCACGATCGCCGAGATCCGAGAGATCATCAAGGTCTACAAGGAGCCGCCGGGCGAACTTGGTCAGCTCAAGCTGATGATGAAGCGCATTGACGAGAAGCGCGAAGAGCTTCGCCAGAAACGCAAGGACATCGACGAGACCCTCGACGAGCTCAACAATGCGGAAGAAGCCTGCCTGACGCGGCTCGCCGAAATCGGTGTCGGGACCTGACCGATCATTGACCCTTTCGACCGCTATTGCGCCTCGATCGAGCATTGCTGCGCGAGCGACTGGACGCGGTCATCCTGGGGCGACACCTGGCCAGACTGCAGCGGGACGAGCAGCGATTGTGAGATCAGCCGGTGCGCGGTGCAACCGCAGAAGCGCTGGCAGAGACCGGGATCGTTGTTTTCGCCGCGGCATGCCGTCTCGCAGCTGAGCATATAACCGACGCGGGGATCCGGTGGCGGCGCGGGCTGCACCAGCGAGAACAGATAGACCGCGGAGATCAGCAGCGGCTGGTGTACCAGATAGACGACCAGGCTGTGCCGGCCGGCTTTCGAAAGAAGGTTCGGCGCGGCCTGTAGTGCGGCAAGGCGCGGTAGCCAATTTCTTGAAACGGCAAGCCGTGCCGTGGCAATGCCGGCCAGCAAGGCGGCGATCCAGGGAAACAGCGGCACGTAGTCATTCGAGCGCGGCGGTATTTCCGCAAAACCCAGCCAGGCGAGCAACCGGATGTTGAAAGCGCTGGAATCGAGTATTCCGGGCATCAGGCCGTAGTTGACGATCATTGCGGCGACGATCGCCACCACCGCACCGGCGGTGAAAAGGACGGGCAAGCGTAGGAAGGCAAGACCGATCAGGCTCGATAGAGCAATATTGTGCAGGATGCCGAAATAGATCCATCCATTCGCGAAGGCGATCCGTGTGGCAAGGCTGATGGCCAATGCCGCCCCGGCAACGACAGCAAAACGGTACCAGAACGAGCGCCAGCGGATCTGAGGGAAATGCGCAAGAACGAGACTGACGCCGGCCAGGAACAGGAAGGAGCTCGCGATCACGCGGGCATAGATGCGGAAGAACCCTTGCGTTGCGGTGCCGGGCTCCAGATAGCCGAAAAATTCTAGGTCCCAGCTGAAATGATAGGTCGCCATGGCGACGAGAGCGACGCCGCGCAGCGTATCGATAAGCGTAATGCGGGGTGCGCGCAGCCCGGGGCCGGGATTTTCTGCAACGGTCACTGACGGCCTTTCTCAGTTACTGCGGATCTCGTCCATGATCGCCAGCCGCGCTTCGGAGAAATATTGGCGACGAGCGAGCACGAAGATGACGAACAGGGTCATCGCCATGAACATATAGGGCCCGGCAAACCAACCGAGATAACCCACCGACAAAAACAGCGCCCTGAGCCCGGCATTGAAATGTTTCGCGGCGATGGTGTTCATGCGCACCACCTGATCGGCGGCACGTTCGGCAGCCGCCCGATCGATGTTGGTGTCGTGCATCATCGGCAGCGCGCCGAACAGGATGGTGCAGTAGTTGAAGAGCCGATACGACCAGCCGAACTTGAAAAAGGCGTAGCCGAACAGGAATGTCAGCCCTGCCACCTTAACCTCGAAAGCGGTGCGTCCGCCGTAAGCGACCAGCGGCAGGCTGCCGAATACGGCTTCGACCTGATCCGTCGCTCCCAGCAGCGCGAAACAGCCGCCGATCGCGAAGATCGAGGTCGAGGCGAAAAAGGCGGTGCCATTCTGCAGGCCGGCCATGATCTGAGTGTCGATCATCTTCAGGTCGCGGCGC
This sequence comes from Neorhizobium sp. S3-V5DH, assembly GCF_004343065.1. NCBI lineage: Bacteria > Pseudomonadati > Pseudomonadota > Alphaproteobacteria > Hyphomicrobiales > Rhizobiaceae > Neorhizobium > Neorhizobium sp. S3-V5DH. The sequence continues at coordinate 32,557 of NZ_SMCL01000026.1, read as the reverse complement.
AAGGAATTGTAGATCCAGCGTTTGCGTCGTTCGGCCATGGCGCGATTGAGGCTGGAGCGCGGGAAGAAGCGGGCGCCGGCACCGGCGGTGATCCAGGAATATAGGGCCCAGAGAAGAGCAAAGAGGGCAAGCGCGATGTAGTCAGCTGTCGTCATGGTGCTCACCGGATGGGGAATCAGTCCATGTTTCCGTCATGCGTTGTTTCCGGCCTATCGGCAAGAGCGGCGGAACCTGGGAAGGTTCTGTGGGTTAATTCCGATAAAGCTGTGACCGGCGCCATTTTTCCGCCATCTTCCTTTTGCGAAAGCGGGCGGAGTTTAATAAACGATTAGCCATGACGGTCCGCTGAGGACTTTAAAATGCGGCAATCCAACGGAGACCAAATGGAAGAAACTGTAGAGAAATCCTGCTGGGGCGTGACCATCAAGGCGCTGGCGGGGTTTGCGGGCGCTTTGGCTCTTGCCTACCTGTTCGGCGCTATCTGATCTTTCGCCCATAAATCCGATTTTCCATTCACTCGGCGTGGTATTCAAACCACGCCGTTTCTATTTGTGCTATGTCGCGGCCGTCAAAAGGGATGTCGGGCAGTCGCCGAAGAAGCCGCCACGCCTGACATAGACTCGGGCCATAACCGTATCAGTGCCGGGATCGCCATGTTTCTTTCTGTATTCGACGTCTTCAAGATCGGTATCGGCCCATCCAGCTCGCATACGATGGGGCCGATGTCGGCCGCAAACCGTTTCCTCGCTCTTATCCTTTCCAACGATTGGCCGAGGCCGATGGGAGCGCATGTCGGAGCGCTGAAAGTCAGTCTGCATGGTTCGCTGGCTTTTACCGGAATTGGTCACGGAACGGGCAGGGCGGTGATCCTCGGGCTGATGGGCGAAGAGCCGGCGAGCGTGGATCCGGACCGCATGGACGAGATCATCGCCGAGGTCGAACGGACCGGTCGCGTGACGCCGCCAGATCATCCGGCCTACGAGTTCCAGCCAAAGACTGACCTGATCTTCGACAAGAAGCAGCCGTTGCCCGGCCACGCCAACGGCATGAGCTTTTCGGCTTTCGATCGGGACGGGCGCCTGCTCCTCAAGCGCATCTATTATTCGATCGGCGGTGGCTTCGTGGTGACCGACACCGAACTGGAAGCGATGCGGACCTCTAAGAAGGCGTCCAGTGATGCCCGTGTCCCCTATCCCTTCTCCACGGCAAAACAGATGCTCGACATGGCGCGCGGCTCGGGCCTGACGATCGCTCAGATGAAGCGAGCCAATGAAGAGACCAAGATGAGCGCGGCTGAGCTCGACGCCGGCCTCGATGGCATATGGAATGCGATGAGCAGTTGCATCGACCGCGGCCTCAAGGTCGACGGCATCATGCCCGGCGGATTGAAGGTGAAGCGGCGGGCACGCGCCATCCACGACAAGCTGAACGAAGAATGGCGCAGCAACCGGCTGAATCCGGTGCTCGCGAACGATTGGCTGAGCGTCTATGCCATGGCCGTCAACGAGGAGAATGCCGGCGGTGGCCGCGTCGTCACGGCACCCACGAACGGCGCCGCGGGCGTCATCCCGGCGGCGGTTAGATATTATCTGCATTTCCACGAGGATGCGACGCAGGAGGATATCCGCAATTTCCTGCTGACGGCGGCGGCCGTCGGCGGCATCATCAAGCACAATGCCTCGATCTCGGGCGCCGAGGTCGGCTGTCAGGGCGAGGTGGGATCTGCCGCAGCCATGGCCGCGGCAGGGCTTGCCGCCGTCATGGGCGGATCGCCGGAGCAGATCGAAAACGCCGCGGAAATCGCCCTCGAACATCATCTCGGCATGACATGCGATCCCGTTGCGGGCCTCGTCCAGGTTCCCTGCATCGAGCGCAACGCTCTGGGAGCGGTAAAGGCCGTTACCGCCGCATCGCTGGCAATCAAGGGCGACGGCACCCATTTCGTGCCGCTCGATGCCTGTATCGAGACGATGCGCCAGACCGGAAACGACATGAGCGAAAAATATAAAGAGACGTCGACAGGCGGCCTCGCCGTCAACGTGGTGGAGTGCTGAGCCGTTTCGCCGCTGTGGAGTGATCGAGCAAACGCTTGACCCGGTGCCCGGATGGGTTTTCAACGGAACCATGGCTCTTCATCTCATCAAACTCTGCGTCGGCGCGGATTCGATCCAGGACCTTCGGGACTGGGTAGCGGAGCGTTCGCTCAATGCGATCGCGGCCGGGCTCGAACCGCACAGCGTCCACACCACGCGAATGGTACCGAAGCGCGTCGAGGAGCTTCTGGAGGACGGTTCGCTCTATTGGGTGATCAAGGGGCAGGTGGCGGCCCGGCAGAAGCTTCTGGGGATAGAGACGTTTACCGGCGGCGACGGCATCCAGCGCTGTCACCTGGTTCTCGGCCCGGAAGTGATTGAGACCGCGCCGCAGCCGAAACGCCCATTCCAGGGCTGGCGCTATCTAAAAGCAGAAGAAGCGCCGCGTGACCTCGGTGGATTGGGCGAGGGCGTCGCGGCGCTTCCTGAAGACCTTCGGCGGGAACTCGCCGAACTCGGACTGCTCTAAATCAACGGATCTTGAGGCGGATCGGCGCCCGGCCGGACCGCATGCCGATATGAAGATGGATATTGGCTTCCGGTTGAGAGTGACGCCAGGCGCGGGCGCCGTGGCTCAATAACATCGCAACCAGATCGCGGGTCTTTTCCTTGGAGCGGCTCAGGCCGACGCCTGCCAGCCGCATGGCGGCTTCGTGGAGAGGGTTGAGGGCGACGCCCCTTGCTTTGGTCTTGGATGCGGGCTTGAAGACAAACTCCGCGCTGTTTTCATTCATTCCCATCGGAAACCCCGTTTACGCATTACTTTTCGAGATTCCACCGCGCCGATATCTCGGCGCGGCCACTTTCCTTTTTCGGTAGCCGCCGCTCACTGGAGCGACGCCCAGCAGCTGATGCCCTTCTTCTTCAGTACGTTGCAGGCATCGACGGCCTTCTTCTGGTCATCGAAGCCGCCGAAGCGGGCTCGGTAGATCTGTTCGCCGTTGTTGCTGTGGGCGACAGTGAAAGGTTTGGCGGAACGCAATACCTTGCCGCCTTTATCCTGCGCATTCTGCAGGAGATCCTGAGCCATCTTCTGATTGGGCGAAGCGCCAATCTGGATAACCCAACCGCTCGGCCCGGAGGACTGGCTTTCCTTCACGGAAGCCTTGGTCGACGAGGTCGTAACTTCATCGACGTTCGGCTTTGGCGACCGGAGCAGGGCGACCTCTTCCTTGCGCTCCGGAATGAATTCCGGGGCCGGAGTGGGTACGGCTGCGGCGCTCGCCATTGCGGTATTCATGGCCTGGGTGATGACTTTCTTCTCGGCCGGTTCCGCCGCATAGGCAACGGCAGACGGCGAAGCGGCTGTGGGCTGTTCGTTATAACGAGCGCCCGGCTTCGGACCGCTGTTCGGCAGGTCGAGGGCAGCCATCTGACGCGCATCGGACGGAGCTGCAGCCGGCGTCGACTTGACAGGAGCCGCCGGCGTCGGCGCAATGGGAGCGGCCTGGGCGATCAGGTTCGAATTGCCGCCGCGGGAAGCCTTCGGCAGGTATTCGGCAACCAGTTGGCGCATGGTTGCGTCACGGGCAGCGCTCGAGCGGCCACCGAGAACCACCGCGACGATCGAACGTCCGTCAAGCTGGGCGGATGTCGCGAGATTGCTGCCGGCGGCGCGAGTGTAGCCGGTCTTGATGCCGTCGACACCTCTCACATTACCAACGAGGCGGTTGTGATTGCCGATCACCTGCTTGCCGAAATTAAACGTGCGGATCGAGAAGTAGCCGTAATATTGCGGAAAGTGCTGACGGAGGGCCATGCCGAGGCGGGCCTGGTCGCGCGCGGTCGTCATCTGGGCCGTATTGGGCAGGCCATGAGCATTGCGGTAGGTCGTCCGCGTCATGCCGAGTGCGCGCGCCTTGCTGGTCATCATCTGAGCAAACCGGTCTTCGGATCCGCCAAGGAATTCGCCGAGCGCTGTTGCTATGTCGTTTGCCGAGCGTGTCACAAGAGCCCGGATAGCCTGGTCTACCGTCACGGAGCCACCGGCGCGGACGCCAAGCTTGGAGGGAGGCTCTGCGGCTGCGTTGGTCGAGACCGGCACGCTCGAGTCGAGGCTGATACGGCCGGCTTCGAGCGCTTCAAAGGTCAGATAAAGCGTCATCATCTTGGTCAGCGAGGCGGGATAGCGAAGACCATCGGGATCCTCGCCATAGAGAACCTTGCCGGTCTTTGCGTCGACGACGATGCCGGCATATTTCGGGGCCGCCTCTGCAGGCGCCGCAAGGATCGAAACCGCCAGGACCAAGGTGAATAAATATCCGAGAACCCGTCCCGGAACCGTAACGCCATCCTTGGGGAAGGATGCTGAAAACATTGCTTTCGACACTGCCGCACTCATCGCTTGCATCAACTTTGCCACGTCCGGACGCTCCCCCGTCGCAGCCGTTGCCGACACTCTAGGAGAACAGCGTTACCAAGAGGTTTATGATGAACAGCAGCTTGCCTCGATGTGCTGCATTTTAGACATCAACCCGTCCGTCCGTGGCGGCTATTTCGCCAGCCGGTTTTCGACAAAAAGCCGAACTGCGGCATCAATATGTTGCCAATCCTTCAAAAGCACGCTGGAGAAGCGATAAAGGACCGTTAGATCCTGGCCGATGTGGATATCCCGCTGACAGTCTCCGCTGGTTGGCTGCTCGCCGGCGCCAGGCAGGAGGCAGCGGACCACGTAGTCAGGCGAATCGGGGCGCTGCGCCGACAGGATGATTTCCTTTCCATAGCCGGAATCAGACCGCAGCCGGTGGATGGTCAACCCGAACTTCGCAGGCTGCGGATCTCCGTCGAAGAGCTTCGAATAGATTGGCTCCAAGCGGCCGGACATGTCGCGCGACATGGTGCTTTGTGAAATCTGCAGGAAAATCAAATTTGAAGACTGGGCAATGTCATCGAAGCGGGCGCGCAGCGCGGAACTGTAACCTTGCTGTTCCGGCCAGGTGAAGTAGATGTCGACACGCTCGGTCACGCCGTTGCGGCGCTGGTCGCGGAAGCGGATCATATTGGCAGGAAGACGGAGTTTGTCCTGACCGATCTGGATCAGGAACTCCTCGGTACTATCGGTGTGACCAGCAAGCGCGATCCTTTCGCCGAACCAGCGGCCGCCAATGCTGACCGCCAATGTCAAAGCAGCGAGGAGCGCGACGATTGCCGTCAAGCGGTAGAGAAACCGGTTCGAGATCAGCGGCATTTCTTCAGTCGTAGCATCGGGGGCTGAACCTGCCATGACGTGCGCTCCATGTTCACGAAAGAAATTCGCCATGCACCGGAATGAGACGGAGACCAGGGATACGGAACGCGGTCCGGCGATTGCGCGTCAGTCTGGAATTTCATCCTTAATGTGGCGTTAACGGCTGGTCGGCGCCGGCAGGGAGGAACAGGTGCAGCTGTTTTTGCGGAATCAATGTCGTCTCGATTTCCGTTACCGATCTCGGCAGGGCGCGGCTCTTCTGCGGGGAGACACTTGGGCGGGGGGAGCCTCTATGCGACCTTCCGGAGGAAGGTTGGCTGGAATTTTCCACACGAGGACCGGGCGGCAATATGGCCGTGACGCCGGCAGCGTCGGATTTGGAGCCATCGGCGGGGGACGACGGTGGTTCTCAACGTGAAAACTGTTACGCCGCAGTTGACGATTTGCGATGCCGCGGCATCGCCTGCGGGGAACCGGTCGTCTTCGACGGTCATGTGGTGTTTGCGAGCTTCCACGACCCGTTCGGCGAGCGCCTTCAGATGTGCAGCGATCTTCCCTAAGGCGCTTTTTCGCACTCGATATTATTGGCCGACCGAGCCCACCGCCGTAGTGCGTCCATCCTGAAGCTTGACCCAGCGGGACGGATCGTCGGAAGCCTGGCGCTTCAGAAAGGTATATTCCGTGTCGGACCAGAGCATGACCTTGTTGCGCATGTTGTCGAGCACGAAATCGCCGTGGTCGGTACGGACCGTAAGGACCGCATGTCCTTCGCCGTTCGGCTGAAGCACCACGGTGATCAGCAGGTCGGAGGGATCGACGCCCTTTTTGATCAGCATCTTGCGCTTCAGCAGAACAAAATCTTCGCAGTCGCCGACGGTACGGGGATAGGCCCAGCGTTCCTCGACCCCGTAGATGTCCTGGTCAGTCATCGGCGTGATCGAGGAGTTGACGGTGTAATTGACGTCCAGGATGGTCTTCCACTTGTCCTCAGTGAGCGTGAGAGGACCGGCATCCTGGTAGGTGGCCTCACATTCGCTCGCATAGGTCTTGCAAAATTCATAGTGGCCAACCGGCGGATTGGCCTGACTGATGACGCGCATGGAGCCGGCGGAAATTGCGTGGCTGCTGCCGGCGGTAAAGATTGCTGCGAATGCGGTGATGGCGGCGAGGCCCAGTCCCTTGCTGAATTTCATTTTTATGTCTCCCCGTTGTGGGAAGAACACTGACACAGAGGGTTTGATCGACGGCAAAATACCGAAGTAAAATCAAACGCTTATTTGAATCGATTTCGCCTAAAATGCTGCTCGAATTTGATTCAAATTCTAACTATTCCGGCGAGCAACTGGTGAGAGGGCTTAATGCGGAGCATTGCCGCGACAATCGGCGTCGTGGGATAAGTTCTTTGACCGAAAAGGCTTTTCGAGGGGATTGAGGGTCATCACCCGCCGGACCGAGTGAAGCGCGGGAACGGTTAAATTAACCAAAGAACTCCGGCGGTCTCACCGATGGACGAGCCGGAAGAGCTTCGAACTCCCAAATCCGGGGCCATAGGCCTCAGAAAAAAAGTGCCAAAAGGGCACATTTTTTGATGAGGAGCAGATGGCGAGGGGGAAACGATCCCGCATCGCGCCATTGTCGCCGCTGTTGGCGAACGGGGGACGGCTCTTAGTGCGGGATTGGAAGGTAGAAAAGCGCCCTGCGGCTCAAAGAAATTCGGTTAGCGCTTCGCGGGACTGGACCGAATTGAATTCGATCGCGACGCCTTCCATGAAATGACGGACGACACGGCCGCGCATGCTCCCGAGGCGAACGGGCGTGCCGATCGACGGACGAACCTCGACGTCGACCGCCGCGCCCGAGAGCGAAAGGTCCATGATGCGGCAGTCATAACGGCGACCGTCATCGAGCGTGATTTCGGCACGGGTGTTGCGCGGTGCCAGACGATCATGGCGGCGATCTTCCGGCAAACCGAGTTCGTGCTTGTTGGCGATCCAGGTGAGCTGGGCGGCAAGTTTTTCGCGCTTGCGGTCGGTAGCGTTGATCGACATCGCAAAACCGTCGTCCGACACGCTGAGGACAGTGCCTTCCAGTCGGCCGATATGGTCGAGATAGGCGATCACGCGCTCACCCACGAGAGGCCGACCAAAACAGGCAAAGGTTACGTCGCCCGGGGACATATCCACGACGCTGCAGGGAAATTCCTCATGCGTCGCCAGCATCAGTCGCCCCGCGACATTGACCGACACGCGCTGAAACGTCCGCTGGGCGGGAACGGCCTGTTTGGCTGGGGGCGGGGCCGACTGAAATGAATACATCTGAAAGAGCTTTTCTCGTCGAGAGTGTACCTGAGATTGATAGCGCACCGCGGTTAACAGAATCTTTTATCCGAGAGGCGAATGCGAGAGAGCGTCAGAACTTACGATCTCGAATAGGCAAGTCCGAAGCCGGCTGCCGAAGCCCGGTGAGCGGACCCTGGTGATCGACAGTGACCGGTACGCCGAAATGCGAAGCCCCACCCGTGAGGAAGGTCCAGCTTTCCATCTCCAGTCCGTCGACCGGGAGGGCAATCGCCGGGAAAGGAGCGCCGCGCGGCAGGAGCGATCCGAAAAGGCGATCGCTCTCCATGCCGTCGGTCGAGCGGAGCGGCAGGAGAAGCATTTCATAGGCCTGGCGGGCGTCGGCGGTCACGGCGACGAGATCGACCAGAGCCGGCTGTTCGTGCCGAATGACGTTTTGAGCGATGTGCAGCGGCTGCTCGGCTTCGAACCAGACCTGGTCAAAGGCCATGCTGCGCAACTCGTAACCGAAGAGGTCACAGATCCGCGTTCCGGCCAGCCGGAAGGCCAGCACGCCCCGTTCATCCATCGCTGCGATGAAAAGGTGAGGAAGCAGGTGGCGCAGCGCCGTTGGATCGATTTCGGTCCGCAACGGAGCAGCGCGATCACCCTTTAGGTTGATCCAGTAGTCAAAGACCGCTCGGGTTGCCTGGTTACGCATCCGCCATTACCTGTCGCATTTCGAGACAAATCGCGCCTCATGCACGACCTTCATCCTTCACGGAGCGAATTTCATGCCACGGCGCAGCCATTACGGTTAAGGAACCATCAACCTCGATGGTGCCGATTCCATCAACCCCGGAATGCTTTCCTTCGGCATGCCGCTCCTATAAGGCTGACAGGGGATTTGCATCGCTGGTTTGAAAGCAAGAGGACAGGAATGAGCGACGAGCCGGACATGGCGGAGGAACGGCGGGAGCCGAGCGAAGGTTCGCCGCCAATCTTCAACCTGCCGCAAAGTCTGGTGGTGACATTGGCCCTGCTTGCCGGACTCTATGTTATTCAGGAATATCTGCTGGACGACGCAGCGCGGGCCGAGTTCATCTTCACGTTGGCCTTCATCCCGCTACGTTACGGTATCCCTTTGGGGGACCAGGATCTCGCCTGGTTATGGTCGCCGGTAACCTATTCGCTCCTCCACGGCGGCGTTGAACATATCCTCTTCAATGCGCTTTGGCTCATGGCGTTCGGGGCTCCGGTCGTCAGGCGCATCGGGACCTTCCGATATGTGGCCTTCTGGATTCTCTCAGCCGTGGCGGCGGCCTTTTTTCATGCCCTGCTCAACTGGAACAACGAAACCCTTCTGATCGGAGCATCGGGCGTCGTTTCAGCGCTCATGGGGGCTGCATGCCGGTTCGCTTTTCCAGGCGACCGCGGCTACGACAGGACCCACGGCCATCTCTACCCGCGGCAATCAATCCTCGGCTCCTTCAGAAACCGGACCGTCGTGATCTTTACCGCAATGTGGTTCGCCGGCAATCTTCTCATCGCCTTTGGAGTGCAATTGTTCGGCGCAGATCTGGGGCCGATTGCCTGGGACGCCCATATCGGCGGCTTCCTGTTCGGCTTCCTGCTCTTCGGATTGTTCGATCCCGTTCCTCCGAGCCGTGTGCCGATCACACAACCTTGATATGTTTTTGACTTAGCTCTAAAATTCGCCGCAGGCAGGGAGTCTTCACTGCGCATCTGCGCCGATCCTTGGGGGAGGGCGGCGTCTCAGCCATTCTGGTTTACGAGGAGAGAGCCATGGCAATAGTCGTCAAGAACATGCTCGATGCAAAAGGTCACGATGTCGTAACGGTGAGCCCGGATCGGACACTACTGGACGTCGCAGGCATGCTGCACGAAAAGAAGATCGGCGCGGTGGTGGTCATTGGCATGGAGGGCCGGATTGCCGGCATCTTCACCGAACGCGACCTCGTACGCTCGATCGCAACCAAGGGTCCCGGCGTGCTCGACCAACCGATCAAATCCTCCATGACCACCAACGTGCATCGGTGCAAGGAGGAAACGACCGTTGACGAATTGATGGGTATCATGACTGGCGGACGCTTCCGTCACGTGCCAGTCGAAAAGGACGGGAAACTCGTCGGCATCATTTCGATCGGGGACGTCGTCAAGTCGCGCATCCGGGAGATCGAGCTGGAGGCTGAACAGATCAAGGCCTACATCGCAGGTTGATCTTACCTTCGTGGCCCCGCCGCCGGGCGAGGTCACTTCTCCTCCTAGCGGGCAAACACTTCCTGCATCCGTTTGAGCGCAGAAATCTGCGCCATCGTCTCGGCATAGCCACGATCGATCGCCTCGCCAGCGCGATGAAATTCGGAGAGCCCTATATCGGCGAGGCGAGGATGCAATGCGAGATCGGGCGGATCACCGGCGAGCCTTGCGCGCGAAATCCGTTCCTGAATGATGTTGAACGCCTGAACCATCGTACCGGTAACTCCGACCCGCACGCCGTCCTTCTTTCGCTCGTCATCAACGGGCTGGACGCTGGCGCTGTGCTTGACCACCGCAGACCGGCCGAAGATTTCGTAGTTCAGGTTGACAGCGACCACGAGCGGCTGCTCGTAGGCTCGGCAGACGGAGGTCGGGACGGGATTTACGAGAGCGCCGTCGACCAGCGTCCGGTTGTTGCATTTCACTGGCTCAAAAATGCCAGGGAGTGCATATGAGGCCCGCAGGCCGGTGATCAGCGATCCGCTGGAAATCCAAACTTCGTGGCCCGTATGGAGTTCTGTCGCCACCGATACAAACGGGCGATCGAGATCTTCGATCGCGAGACCTTCAAGATGCTCCTGCATCCGCTTCGTCAGCCGCATACCGCCCAAGAGGCCGCCGCCGCCGATCGTCAAATCCAGCAGGCCCGCAATACGTCGCATGGTGAGCGAACGGGCAAAGGTTTCCAATTCGTCGAGCTTGCCAGCCAGATAACAGCCCCCTACGAGGGCACCGATCGATGTGCCGGCAATCATTCCGACTTCGATGCCGGTTTCGTCCAGCGCGCGCAATACGCCGATATGAGCCCAGCCACGGGCAGCGCCTCCGCCAAGGGCGAGCGCAAGCTTTGCTTTTGGAGGAGGCTCGATGATCGGGGGACGTGGTGGCTCCATCGTCTGCGCGCCGCCGCCTTCGGCAGGCGCAGCTTGCGGATCGTGACGACTCCAACTCCAGTTCAGCATCGACTAAAACCCTCCAAGCTGAACAACCCCCGGTCTGGCGATTATAGCGCGCGGACAGGTTTCGAAATCGTTTACCCGACTTTTCTGTGTCGAAAAACGAGGCAGTTGCTTATTTGGTTCCCCCGTCCGAATAGACGGCTTCCGGATCGAAATGGCGCAAGTCGTCGGCGATTTCAAGGACAGCGCTGCTGTCACTTTTTCTTACCGTCCGATAGAAACAGGAGCGACGACCTGTGTGGCATGCCGCGTCATGTCCGGCGACTGAAACCTTCAGCCAGACGGCATCCTGATCGCAATCGGTTCTGAGCTCGTGCACCGTCTGGAGATTACCGGATGTCTCGCCTTTCTTCCAGATCCTGCCGCGCGAACGGCTGTAGTAATGAGCGATGCCGGTCTCGATGGTCAGCGCCAGGGCCTCCGCGTTCATGTGGGCGACCATCAGCAGTTCGCCGTCGCGGGTATCGGTCACGACTGCGGTGACGAGGCCATTGCCGTCGAATCGCGGTGTAAAGGCACCTGGACCCTCGATTTCGGCCTTGTCTGCCGAAGGTTTTTCAAAAGAGATCGACATAGGGGTCTGGGCGGCCTGTCAGCGGTTGCGGACGAACGTGAAGAATCTCGCCTGCTCGGCGGCGTTGGTCTTGATCTCGCCGGTGAAGGTTGTCGTGATCGTTTGCGAACCCTGTTTCTGCACGCCGCGCATTTCCATGCACATATGCTCCGCCTCGATCATCACGGCAACGCCGCGAGGCTTCAGGGTCTCCTCGATCGCATGCGCGATCTGAGCAGTGAGATTTTCCTGCGTCTGCAGGCGCCGGCCAAAGATCTCCACCACCCGCGCAATCTTCGAAAGGCCAAGGACTCGGCCGTTCGGCAGATAGCCGACATGCGCCTTGCCCTTGATCGGCAGCATGTGGTGTTCGCAGTGGGAGAAGAACGGAATATCGCGCACGAGCACGATGTCGTCGTAACCGGAAACCTCCTCGAAGGTGCGGCCCAGAACTTCCTCCGCCGACTGTTCGTAGCCACCGAACAGCTCGCGATAGGCGGCAGCGACCCGCTTCGGCGTGTCGATCAGGCCTTCGCGCGCTGGATCGTCGCCTGCCCAACGAAGCAAAACCCGTACAGCTTCCTCAGCTTCCTGCTGGGATGGGCGGACCAGCTTCTCTTTCGAGGCCGGGAAATTCTTCACTATGGCATCCATCTATCGTCTCCCGATGCGGTTCAAGGCCGCATCCGACTGGCTTTATTCAAAGACTGAACAGTGTGAGGGCATCACGACTGATTTTTATGCAATCTGGTGCTATCTGATCGTTAGCAGTGGTTTTGACAAGGCATGCTATTCCCATTTCGGATGGATTTCGTGAAAACATCCTTCCTTGATGACGCCTTGCGAAAACCACATATAGTGGCACAAGCCCCTTTATGGTAGTCCGCGGCGAGCGAGACAATGTGTTCAAAATGGCGATGGCCTTACAAGCGAGCCTGAAATGGACGAAATCTACAGCAGCAAGATTCTCGAATTCGCCGGCAACATCACGCATGCTGGCAGCATGCCGGATGCGGATGCAAGTTCGGAAAAACATTCCAAGCTCTGCGGCTCCAAGGTGCGGGTCTATCTGAAACTGGATCACGGCACAGTCACGGACTTTGCGCATGAAGTCCGGGCCTGCGCGCTGGGGCAGGCATCGTCATCGATCATGGCACGGCACGTCATCGGCGCGACGGCCGATGAGATCCGCAAGGCTCGCGAGGACATGCTTGCCATGTTGAAGGAGGGCGGCGAGGGTCCCGAGGGCCGCTTCGAGGACATGCGCTACCTGAAGCCGGTCAAGGATTACAAAGCCCGCCATGCTTCCACGATGCTGACTTTTGAAGCCGTGGTCGACGCGATCAATCAGATCGAAGTGAAGGAACGGTCCGAGGCGGCCGCCATCTGACCATGTGCGACAGTCCGGATTGCCGACATCCCCAGCCACAGCAACGATCGCGCCGCTCCCGCAACTGGACGGGCCCGTTTCGCAAGACGCCGGGCAGACTTCTCGGCATGGGGCTGATCCGCCTGTACCAGCTGACGCTGTCCGGTTTCATCGGCAATTCCTGCCGCCATATCCCGACCTGTTCGGAATATGGCTACGAAGCGATCGCGCGCCACGGATTGTGGCCGGGAGGATGGCTTACCTTGTTCCGCGTCGCCCGTTGCGGGCCGGGCGGAAGCGGCGGACTGGATCCGGTGCCCGAGCTCCTTGACCAGCGCCTGCACTGGTGGACGCCCTGGCGCTATTGGCGAGGGTCTTCGCGCAAGGCATCGCTGCAGCAATGATCTACGTCGCACTGCTTCACAGCATCGTTCTCGGGGCCGGCAGGCGGGTCGTCATGGCTGACCTGCGCAGGATGGCCGAAGACATCGGCTATACGGATTGCCGTACACTGGTCTCCACCGGCAACCTCGTTTTTGAAGCGGCTCAGTCGTCCGTTTCCGATATCGAAGCGGTGCTGGAAACCGCTTTCGCCAACCGCTTCGGCAAGCATGTCGACATCCTGGTGCGCTCGCGGGAAGACTGGCTCAGGCTTGCCGCGGCCAATCCGTTTCCCGGAAGGGACGGTTCCGAAGTCGGAGTGCGGATCATGCGCAGCCCGCTCGATGAAAGCATCAAGAACTTGCTCGAACGACATAGAGACAGAGAACAGATAGCGGTCATCGACGGCAATCTCTGGGTCGATTTCGGCGGAAAGGCGAGCGAGACGAGGCTTCTCTCCGCGATGACGACGAAGAAGCTCGGCATAGGCACGAGCCGCAATGCCAACACCGTCGCCCGCCTCGCAGAAATGGTCGCCTGACCCGCCGGCCGCCTTTACTAAATCGGCGAAACACACTATCACCGCGCCCGTTAGCAGCCGGGCAATCCGGCCATTTGCCACCACCCGCATTCGTTGGCGGGACTGGACAGGAGAAAGACATGTCCCAATCCGTTTCCCTTACATTTCCCGATGGCTCCGTCCGCGTTTTCGATGCCGGAACGACCGGCCGCGACGTTGCGGAATCCATTTCCAAGTCCCTCGCCAAGAAGGCGGTCGCGGTTGCCATCAACGGCACCTTGCAGGACCTTGCCGATCCGGTGACGGGCGGCGCGATCGAAATCGTGACCCGCACCGATCCCCGCGCGCTGGAACTGATCCGCCACGACGCGGCGCACGTGATGGCGGAAGCCGTGCAGGAACTCTGGCCGGGAACGCAGGTCACCATCGGCCCGGTGATCGAGAACGGATTCTACTACGACTTCAAGCGTGTTCACCCGGATACGCGCGAGGATTGGCCCTTCACACCCGATGATCTGCCGAAGATCGAGGCGAAGATGAAGGAGATCATCGCGCGCAACGATGCCTTCACCAAGGAAGTCTGGCCACGCGAGAAGGCCCGCAACGTCTTTGCCGATATGGGCGAGGGCTACAAGGTCGAGCTCGTCGACGCGATCCCGGAAGACCAGGACCTCAAGATCTATCGCCAGGGCAAGTGGTTCGACCTCTGCCGCGGACCGCACATGGCCTCAACTGGCCAGATCGGCACTGCGTTCAAGTTGATGAAGGTGGCGGGCGCCTACTGGCGCGGCGATTCCAACAACGCGATGCTGACCCGCATCTACGGGACAGCCTGGGCCAGCCAGGAAGAGCTCGATCAATATCTGCATGTGCTGTCCGAAGCGGAAAAGCGCGACCACCGCAAGCTCGGCCGGGAAATGGATCTCTACCATTTTCAGGAAGAGGGACCGGGCGTCGTCTTCTGGCACGGCAAGGGCTGGCGTATGTTCCAGACGCTGACGGCCTATATGCGCCGCCGGCTTTCCGGCACCTATGAGGAAGTCAACGCGCCGCAGGTCCTCGATGCCTCGCTTTGGGAAACCTCGGGTCACTGGGGCTGGTACCAGGAAAACATGTTCGCCGTAAAATCGGCCTATGCCTTCACCCATCCGGACGACAAGGAAGCGGACAACCGCGTCTTCGCGCTGAAGCCGATGAACTGCCCGGGCCACGTGCAGATCTTCAAGCACGGTCTCAAGTCCTACCGCGAACTGCCTATACGGCTTGCAGAATTCGGCCTTGTCCATCGTTACGAAGCATCCGGCGCGCTTCACGGATTGATGCGCGTTCGCGGCTTCACCCAAGACGATGCGCATGTCTTCTGCACCGAAGAGCAGATGGCCGCCGAGTGCCTGCGCATCAATGATCTGATCCTTTCCGTCTATGAGGATTTCGGGTTCAAGGAAGTCGTGGTGAAACTCTCCACACGGCCGGAAAAGCGCGTCGGCTCCGACGAACTGTGGGACCGCGCAGAGAGCGTCATGACGGACGTCTTGAAGACGATCGAGGCGCAGTCCGGCGGGCGCATTAAGACCGGCATCCTGCCGGGCGAAGGTGCGTTCTACGGCCCCAAGTTCGAATATACACTGAAGGACGCCATCGGCCGCGAATGGCAGTGCGGCACGACGCAGGTGGACTTCAACCTGCCGGAACGGTTCGGCGCCTTCTATATCGACCAGAACTCGGAAAAGCGGCAGCCGGTGATGATCCATCGCGCCATCTGCGGCTCGATGGAACGGTTCCTCGGCATCCTGATCGAGAACTTCGCCGGGCATATGCCGCTCTGGTTCGCGCCGATGCAGGTCGTCGTGGCGACCATTACCTCGGACGCGGACGACTATGGCCGCGAAGTGGCCGAAGCGCTACGCGATGCCGGGCTGGTGGTGGAAACCGATTTCCGCAACGAGAAGATCAATTACAAGATCCGCGAGCATTCAGTCACCAAGGTGCCGGTCATCATCGTCTGCGGCAAAAAGGAGGCGGAGGAACGCTCTGTCAACATCCGCCGGCTCGGATCTCAGGCCCAGACGTCGATGAAGCTCGAAGAGGCCATCGCTTCGCTCAGCCTTGAGGCAACTCCTCCGGACCTGCTGCGTCGGATCGAGGCGAAGAGGGCTGCTGCCGCCTGACCGTCAAGCCGGCAGCGCTTGCCATCCGCAGGCGCTGTCGGCTGGTCCTTTTCCGGAAGAGCACGGCTGAAGACTGTAGGCGATGTAAAATTCAAGCAGACCGGCAGAGTTCAATTCTGCTGGTTCGAGGTACCGGCGACTTGCGCCGCATCGCGCATCAGCACTTCGACCTCGGTATTGCCGCCTGCCTTGACGGTGAAGGACCGCTGATAGATCTTGTTCTTGTTGCGCGCGACGGCGAGATATTCGCCCTCTGCCAGCACCATGGTCGAAAAGGCGCTGACGCTTTCGTTGACAACGTCGCCCGCCGCCGTCAGCACCGACCAGGCGGTGTCGGCTATGGCCTCGCCCCCTGGCTGCGATACAAGTTTCAAGGTGATCTGCGCTGCACGATGCTGCAGCACGGCCTGGGTAAGTTTGCCGGCCTCCACCTGGATATCAGCCCGTACCACAGCATTGACGTCGCCGTATTCGGAGACGACGTGATACGTGCCGGCGTTCAGCCGCACGACGGTGTTCGGCTTCACGTCCGCCATGACGAGCGGCCGGTCGCCGTTTTCCCGAACCTCCGACGAATAGACCGAGAAGCTGAGTTCGTTCGGGGGAATACGCTGGTCGGCGCCTGCGACGGCATTGAGGACGAAGCCGCCGGCGTCGAGCACCAATGTCTGCTTCGACACGTCACCGTCGGTGGGCACGTTCAATTTCTTGGTGACGCCAGCGCGACCGAAGGCGCAGTTGACGAAATAATCGCCCGGCATCAACTGGAACGCGGCCGAGCCGCCCTCCGAGCTTGCCACGAGCGGCAACTTGCCGTCTTCGCCGGCAATAGGGCTGAAGACACGCCAGACGAGGCCTTCCTGCATGACGCCGCCGTCCGCCGTCAGCTTGGCGTCGAAGAGCACATCCTTCGCGGCGACGCCGGCGGTTCCATCGGGC
Source organism: Neorhizobium sp. S3-V5DH (assembly GCF_004343065.1). Taxonomy (NCBI): domain Bacteria; kingdom Pseudomonadati; phylum Pseudomonadota; class Alphaproteobacteria; order Hyphomicrobiales; family Rhizobiaceae; genus Neorhizobium; species Neorhizobium sp. S3-V5DH. The sequence continues at coordinate 15,832 of NZ_SMCL01000026.1, read as the reverse complement.
ATTGCCGAAAAAGCATTGAGCTTCGGCATTTTTGCGGTGCTGTCGAGCTGACGGAAATTCCTGAAGGCATCGTCCTGGCCGAACGCACTGGCGGTGACGCCGAAAGCCATGCTTCCAGCGAGGATCCAGCGTGCCGCGAAGGAAGTGCCTGACATCTGTTGTGTACCGGTTGACTCTTCTTTTCCGAAACGTCACTTGAAGACCAATGCCAAGGCAATTTCAAGACCTTCCCACCGCATTCCGTTCCCAGTGAAAGTTTTGACCATGCAAAATGACATAAAGCTCATCGACTTCCTGCGCGACAGGCATTCCACACCCGTGGCCCAGATCAGGGAGCCCGGCCCATCGCAAGAAGAACTGGAAGCGATCCTCACATTTGCAACGCGCGTTCCAGATCACGGCAAGCTGGCGCCGTGGCGTCTGGTCGTCTATCGCGGCGATATACGCAGAAAGCTCGGAAAGGCGTTCCTTGCCCTTGCGCTCAAGACAACGCCCGATATGGCCGCTGCCGCAAAGGAGGCCGAACTTGCCCGCTTTACCCGGGCGCCGCTGGTGGTGGGCGTCGTCAGCACGGCCGCGGCGCATGTCAAGATTCCCGAATGGGAGCAGCAGCTTTCTGCCGGAGCCCTGTGCCTCAACATGCTGATAGCAGCAAATGCACATGGTTACGTCGCCAACTGGCGCACCGAGTGGATTGCCTATGACGAGGAGGCGCTTGCGCTTCTCGGCATCAAGCCGGGCGAGAAAGTCGCCGGATTCATCCATATCGGCTCCAGCGATTTCCAGACGCCCGATCGTCCGCGGCCGGAACTTTCGCAAGTCGTCACCTATGCAGGCGAAGGCGAGCCCTGATGTTTTATGCGACCAATACCAATCAGCATGGCCTGAAGCACGATCCTTTCAAGGCAATCGTGGCGCCTCGCCCGATTGGCTGGATCGGCACGAAGGGCAGGGACGGCTCCCTGAACCTCTCGCCCTATTCCTTCTTCAACATCGTCTCCGACCACCCGAAATTGGTGATGTTTTCCTCCAGCGGCCGCAAGCACAGCCTGCAGAACGCCGAAGAGACGGGTGTTTTCACCGCAAGCCTCGCAAGCCGGCATCTTGCCGAGCACGTGAATGCCTCATCGGCACCAGTCGCCTATGGGGTCAGCGAGTTTGAAGTGGCGGGGCTGACGCCGAAGATGGCGGAATTGGTCGATGCTCCCTATGTCGCCGAAGCCTATACGGTGCTGGAGTGCCGAGTGACGGAGATCATCCAGCCCAAAGGCCTGGACGGAAAAGGTGCCGAAGCCTTCATGGTCTTCGGGCAGGTGGTTGGCATCCATATCAGCGAGGATATTGTACGGGACGGTCGGATCGACATGAGTCTGGCAAGGCCGATCGCACGCATGGGCTATCGGGACTACGCAGACGGCGGGTCGGATGTCTTCGAAATGACCCGGCCAGGCAGTTGATCCGAAAAAATCTGATTAATTATCGGTATTTCCGATATTAGCCGGCTAATTTTCCCGTGAAAACCGCTATTGCGCGCCGCAATGCACGTGGATGTTAGACCAGCTTCATCGGCTTCATCCGAGATGGTATCCACCGCCATGACGCCTGCCGCCGCGGCCGCAAGCCCGACGGTGCCGCGGGCAAACGAAACGATGTCTGAAGAAGGGGAAGAGACGCCTTCCACATGCCAGCCAAGGCCGCTGACGCGTCTGCTACAGCGCTGGAAGCTCTTTGCGGCGAGTATCCCGGCAGCATCTGCAAGCGCGACGATGCTGGTGTCAGAACCGGAGCGGCCGGCCTTCGCCTCTGCGACCCGCAGAAGTACGTCGAGATGCTGGATGTCTGCGCCGCTGCGTGCACCGGCGAGAAGCACCGAATCGACCCCCGTCCGCACCGCCAGTTCGACGGCGGCCTCAATGCGGCCGGAAGAGAATGGCGGCAGCAGGACGCAGAGTGGAGTAGGCGCCTGGCCCCAAAATCCATGGCGATCTTCCAGAGCCTGCCACGACTCAGGAGGCCCGGTCAGATCGGCGACGATCCTGTCTGCACCGCTGCCAAGTATCTCCACCGGATCGGCAGACGGATGAACCAAGAGCCATGAGCGGATTTTCCAAGGGTTTTCCATGGTTAACAAGGATGGTGAACCAATCTTAAACTTTTTGCCCGTAGCGTATTTTCAACCAGCCAGGCGCGCGTTCTGGCATTAATTATCGGGGCTGGGCGTGATCGTACAGGCATTTCTTCGTTGGGCGGAAACGGCAAGGGCGGCAGACAGGGCGAAGGCGGCCAGCGCTCTTGGCCGGGCTTATCTGCGCTCGGCGCTGACTCCGGAACACCGGCGTGCCGCAGCGCTCGCGTTGACGCATCTTCTCGATGATCGGTCACCGCTGGTGCGGCTGGCACTGGCGGAGGCTCTCGCCGATGCCGTCGAGGCACCCCGGGCAATCATTCTTTCGCTTGCAGAAGATCAGCCCGAAATCGCCTGCACGGTGATAGCCCGCTCGCCCGTGCTCGCCGAAGGCGATCTCGTCGATCTCATTGGGCGAGGTGACAGCCTGACCCGAGGAATGATTGCAGCAAGGCGCACGCTTTCGCGCGGGGCTGCCGCGGCAATTGCCGAAATCGGATCCGAAAACGAGGTGACAATCCTGCTCGAGAACGAAACCGCCTCGGTCACCCGAATTTCGCTGCGGCGTATTGCAGAACGGTTCGGGCATTGCAGCGATATCCGTAACCTGCTGCTCGACCGGGAAGGCCTGCCGGCGGACGCACGGCATATGCTGGTGAACCAGATTTCAACAGCTCTCACCAATTCAGACCTGATGCGCGCTGTCCTTACGCCGGCTCGCATAAGCCAGGTCACGCGGGAAGCGGGAGAGGCGGCGGCAGTCACGATTGCCGGATTTGTAGGAGTGCCGGAGATTCCCGGTCTCGTCGAGCATTTGCGGGCGGCAGCGTGTTTGACGCCTGCATTCCTCATTCACACGCTCTGCAGCGGCAAGGTGGATTTCTTTGCCGGCGCGATAGTAGCCCTTTCCGGTCTGGACGACCGGCGTGTTCGGGCCATACTCGCGACCGGGCGGATGCATGCGGTCCGTGCACTTTTTGAATCCTGCGGGCTGCAGCGGGATATCGCGGTCGTGTTTGTAGAGGCCGTCTTTCTCTGGCGCGATGCCGCGGCAACGGGCGCGATCGACAGCATATCTGCCCTACTACTGAAAAAGTTCCAGCGGGCGGAGATGCAGATCTCGCCGGTCGCCGAGCTTCTGGGCATGATCGAAAAGCTTCATCACCTCGAGATGCGGCTCAATGCGCGCTCCTATGCAAGTGAAGTAGCGCTGGCCGCCTGACGGTTCAGCGCTGGAATTTCTTCGCAACCCAGGAATATCCGTCTTCGACCAGCCGCACCGGCTTTGTCATCAGCGTCGCCACGCCTTCGGTCGTCGGCAAGACGTTCCTGACCCGCTGGATGGCACGACCGGCGAGCGTCTCCTTTTCCTGCTCCGTTACCTCCGGCATTGGTTGCGCCGGCTCGGATGTCGCCACGGCGGGTTTGTCCTGCGGCAAAGGAACATTGGCGACTTCGGACGCCTCCGGCTTCTGGCATACGGCGATAATCATCGGATAGGGCTGGTTGGCATAGCCGGCGAGCTGCTGTTCCGACACCGCATCGCACATCTCGATCGTCGGCCAGCGGTTTTCCACCGTAGCGACGTAACGGCAGTCGGTTCCGGCGTCGTTGCAGCCGAGGATGGTCATTACGATGAGTGCGGCGTTCATGTCGTTTCCCTGTGGTGATCAACGTCACTAAGTCACCAATCTTGACGCGACCAAGGCAGTCTTCATAGATGCGTTGCCAAGATGACCGAATCCGGCAGGAACGAAAGCCAATGACCGTCACAATCGCTCTCGAACCGCCTCGACAGGCAGAGGTCTTGAGGCTTCTGGAGCTCTCCGACGCTTTTGCTGCCTCCCTTTACCCCGCAGAGAGCAACCACATGGTGGACATTTCCAGCCTCGAAGGGCCTGGAGTTTCATTCTTCGTGGCGCGCAACGGTGACAGGGCGGTCGGCTGTTGTGCACTCGTAGAGGCAGGCGACGGCACTGCCGAAATCAAACGTATGTTCGTGGACGAGGCTGCCCGCGGCCTGAAGCTGGGGCGCCGGCTGATGGAAATTGTCCTCGAACGGGCCGAAGCGCTCCATCTCGCGGCCATCCGACTGGAAACAGGAATTTACCAGCCGGAGGCGATCGGACTCTATCGTGCCTATGGTTTCGTCGAGATCAACGCCTTCGGCGACTACATGCCCGATCCCTTGAGCATCTTCATGGAGAAGAGGCTTTCCTGACAGGCAGTTCGGGAGGGAATTCCTCGACGGTTGCCGCGGAGGCAACCCGATCGACAGGTTCCGATTCCGGCCCTTCGGCCATCCGGGCTTCCCGGATCCATTCGCGCCAGATGGAGACCAGCAGCGCCATCAGCACCGGACCGATGAACAGGCCAAGGAAACCCATGGTGCTGACGCCGCCGACAAGGCCGAAGAAGGTCGGAAGGAACGGCAGCTTGATGGGGCCGCCGACGAGCCGGGGCCGCAACGTCTTGTCGACGATGAAAAGCTCGACCGTTCCCCACAGGAAAAGACTGCCCCCGGCGACATAGGAACCATTCGCCACCAGATAAAACGAGATGAGGGTGAAGGAGAGGGGGGCGCCGCCCGGGATAAGCGCCATGATGCCGGTAATGACGCCGAGGGTGACGGGCGAGGGGACGCCCGCGATAAAATAGGCGACGCCGAGAACGATACCTTCTCCAATTGCGATCAGCGTCTGGCCGGTGACCGTGGAGCTGATGGTTGCAGGGACCACGCGCGATATACGCTCCCAGCGCGACGGGAAGATGCGCTCGCCGAGCAGGTCGATCTGTTGGGAAAAGGAGGCGCCGTCGCGATAGACGAAAAAAAGCGCGATCAGCATGAAAAGCAGCATCAGCAGCAGATGGAAAGCACCGCCGCCGGCAGCCACCACCGCGCGATAGATGTTGCCGATGTTGGCGCCGCTGACGAGCTGGATCAGCTCGCCGATCGCGCCGGGAGAGCCGACATGTTGGACCCACTGAACGCCCATCCATTCGCCTGCCCAGGGCAAACCGATAATCCAGGCCGGCGGAGGAGCCCCGAAGCGATTGACCTCGGCAGCCCAGACGATCCATTGCCGAACCTCGTCGATCGTATAGGAGACGGCGATTCCGATCGGAACGATGAGAAAGGTCAGAATGAAGATAATGGCAAGGGTGGCACCAAGCGTGGTGCTACCGCCGATGCGGGCGAGAAGCTTGCGGTAAAGGGGCCAGCTTGCGAAACCGATCACCAAGGCGGCAAGAACAGGGACGACAAAACCGTGGAAGAAATAGATGCCAGCCGCGGCGACCAGCACCAGGAGCCAACGTGCGGCCGAGATTGGCGGGATCAGAGCCACCCTCGGCGCGGCTGGCCCCAGCCACCGCGGCTCCTTCGGTCCATTGCGATCGTTGTTCAGACTCACCCGTTGTCCTTCCTGGTTTCGCGTCATATGGCGTTTGCTGCGCCAGGCTACAAGACTATGCTCTTCGCCGTTAAAAGGAAGCTTACTTACTTGCCCTAGACGCCAGATGCGATAGAAATATGAAATCAGCCTCCGGTTACGGTCGGAATTGCAAATCAACCTTCTTGATGGGGCTTCTCTGAGCCTCGACGGAATGCGGAGGTGTCCGCCGCTGTTTTGCGGCCTAGCGGGACCCACCTCAGGGACTTCAAATATGCCTTCCATGCATACGGTCGACCTAACGAACTGCGACCGAGAGCCTATCCATATCCCCGGCAGCATTCAGCCTCACGGATGCCTTTTGGCTTGCGATGCCGCTGGGGCAGTCGTCGTTCAGCATTCGGAAAACGCTTCGGGAATGCTTTCCGTGCCGGGTGATCTCAATGGACAACGGCTGGAGGAGGTTGTCGGCGGGGAGGCCGCGCACGCGTTGCGCAATGCGCTTGCGACCTGCGACGACCCGGCGCGGCCGGCGCTGAGGCACGGCCTGCGGCTTGCCTCCGGCGCGATCTTTGACGTTTCCATCCACACGCTAAACTCCAAGGTGATCCTGGAGTTCGAACCGGCATCAACCGATTCCGACCAGCCACTCGAAGTTGCCCGAATGCTGATCAGCCGCGTCCGCAACATGACGAGCCTAGATCGATTGATCGAAAACGGCGCACGGCTGATGTATGCCATGCTCGGATATGATCGGGTCATGATCTACCGCTTCGAGGAAGACGGGGCCGGAAAGGTCATCAGCGAATACAAGCGCAGGGATCTGGAAAGTTTCAAGGGCCAGTATTTTCCCGCGGGCGACATTCCGAAACAGGCTCGAGCTCTCTATATCAAGAACACGATCCGGGTAATCTCGGACGCCACCAATCCGCGCGTACCGATAGTGCCGGAGGTGGATGAAGACGGAGAGGCGCTCGATCTGTCCTTCGCTCATCTTCGCAGCGTGTCGCCCATCCACTGCGAATATCTGCGCAACATGGGCGTCGCCGCGTCGATGTCCATCTCGATCGTGATCGACGACGAGCTGTGGGGCCTGATCGCCTGTCATCACTATTCGCCGAAGGTGCTTTCCATGCCGCAGCGCGTGGCTGCGGAAACCTTCGGGGAATTCTTTTCCCTGCATCTCGGTACTCTCAAGCAGCGGCAGCTCATGAACGCGGCGGACAGCGCCCGGCGGTCCCTGGACCGTTTCCTGCAAGCCGCCTCCCATCATGCCGATGTCAGCGCTCTCCTGCGCAACTCACTTTCCGATTTCGGCAAGATGCTGCCATGCGATGGCGTCGGGTTGTGGTTGGACGGCGGTTGGACCACTGATGGAGCAGCTCCGCTTCGTCATTCTGCAGAGGACCTGGCAACCCAGATCGGCGAGCTCTCGGGTGGAAAGATCTGGGCGAGCCATCAGATTTCCAGGGATTTGTCCGGGGTGGTCGCTCTGCCCGAGGACATCTGCGGCGTGCTGGCGATCCCTCTCTCTCAAAGGGCGCGGGACTACCTGTTTTTCTTCCGTCGAGAGATGGTTCAGGCGCTGAACTGGGCGGGCAATCCGGAAAAGTCCTATGATACGGGCCCGCTCGGAGACCGGCTGACGCCTCGAAAAAGTTTTTCCATCTGGAAGGAAACGGTGCGGCAGCAGGCTGCGTCATGGACTTTGAGCGATCGCGAAATCGCAGATGCCATCCGTGCCGTTCTGGTCGAGATCGTTCTGCATCAGAAGGAGCTTCTGGCGGACGAACGCGGCAAGGCGGACCTTCGCCAGCGTATGCTCAACGAGGAACTGAACCACCGCGTCAAGAACATACTATCGGTGATCAGGGCGCTTGTGGGCCATTCGATCGAGGCCGATGTCAGCCTGAAAGACTATATCGGTTCGTTGAAAGGCCGCATTCAGGCACTGGCTTTCGCCCACGACCAGGTGGTGCGCGGCGGGGATGGCGGGGTTTTGTCGGATCTCCTGGAAGCCGAACTGAAACCTTATAGCGAAGGCACCCGCAAGCTTAACCTCAAAGGACCGCGCGTTTGGCTCGATAGCCGAGCCTTCTCCGTAATGGCGCTTGTATTTCATGAAATGTCCACCAACGCTGCGAAATACGGCTCTCTTTCGGTGCCCAACGGACAGCTCGATATCGAATGGTCAAAGCTGGCGAATGGCGATTGTGAGCTTTTCTGGACCGAAAGCGCAGGTCCGCCAGTCAATCCTCCCAGCCGCAGCGGCTTCGGCAGCGTTCTGATCACCCGCAGCGTCCCGTACGAGCTGGAAGGGGCGTCGAAGGTTGAATACAGAAAAGAAGGCGTCACGGCTCGCTTCCTGGTTCCATCCAAACACATTCACGGTGACGATGAACCGATGGAGATCGAAGAGCCGGAAGCAATCCCGGAACCTCCCGGAAAGGCGGGGCTTTCCAAGCTGAACGATCTGGAACTCCTTCTCGTCGAGGACCAGATGCTGATCGCCGCCGATGTGGAAGCAATGCTCGCCGACTACGGAATCGCCAAGGTAACGACCACGCCTTCTACGGCCGACGCCTTCCGCAAGCTCAAGAATTTCACCCCTGACGTCGCCATCCTGGACGTCAACCTCGGTTCGGATACGTCCCTGCCGATAGCCGAGGAACTGATCCGGCGCGATGTGCCGTTCATCTTCGCAACCGGCTACAGCGACAAATCGATCATTCCCTCGACCTTTACAGCCCCTGTAGTCCGCAAGCCTTACGAGGCGGCGGCGTTGATCGGCGCCGTTACCAAGGTGCTTGGCGACAGGTATTGATCAGATATCGAGATTGTCGGCGAAGGCAGCGCGCTCCTGGATGAACCGGAAGCGAGCGTCCGCCTTGGTTCCCATCAGGTTGTCGACCGCCTCGCGGGTGCCCTCAAAATCCACGTCATCGATGGCCACGCGCAAGAGCGTGCGGTGGGCCGGATCCATCGTGGTTTCCTTGAGCTGCGCCGGCATCATCTCGCCGAGGCCTTTGAAGCGCCCGATTTCCACCTTCTTGCCCTTGAACACCGTTTCCATAAGCTCGGCCCGATGCGCATCGTCGCGGGCGTAGACGGTTTTTGCGCCCTGGCGCAGCACGTAGAGCGGCGGCACGGCGAGGTAGAGATGGTTGCCGCGGATCAGCTCCGGCATTTCCTGGTAGAAGAAGGTAATCAGAAGTGACGCGATATGAGCGCCGTCGACATCGGCGTCGGTCATGATGATAACGCGCTCGTAGCGAAGATCTTCCTCGCGGTATTTCGTGCGTGTGCCACAGCCGAGCGCCTGGATGAGATCGGCGATCTGCTGGTTGGCGGAAAGCTTCTCACGGCTGGCGCTGCCGACGTTCAAAATTTTACCGCGGAGCGGCAGAATCGCCTGATTGGCGCGATTGCGGCCCTGCTTTGCCGAACCGCCTGCCGAATCGCCTTCGACGATGAAGAGTTCGGCACCCTCGGCCGTGTTCTGCGAGCAGTCGGCAAGCTTGCCGGGGAGGCGCAACTTGCGGACCGCCGTCTTTCTGTTGACTTCCTTTTCCTTGCGCCGCCGCAGGCGCTCCTCGGCGCGTTCGATCACCCAGTCGAGGAGTTTCGCCGCTTCGTTCGGATTGCCGGCGAGATAGTGGTCGAAGGGGTCGCGAAGCACGTTTTCAACGAGACGCTGCGCTTCGACCGTCGCAAGCTTATCCTTCGTCTGGCCGACGAATTCCGGTTCGCGGATAAAGACGGAGAGCATGCCAACGGCTGAGATCATCACGTCGTCGGTGGTGATCTGAGCAGCCCGCTTGTTCTGGGTCAGCTCCGCATAGTTCTTCAGACCCTTGGTGAGCGCGATGCGCAAACCGGCTTCGTGCGTGCCGCCTTCGGGCGTCGGGATGGTATTGCAATAGGAATGGACCTGCGGGTCGCCACCATACCAGGTGATCGCCCACTCCATAGCGCCGTGTCCGCCGGTCTTTTCGGTCCGGCCGGCAAAGATTTCGCGGGTGACGGTAAAATCCTTGCCAAGGGTGGCAGACAGATAATCTTTCAATCCGCCCGGAAAGTGAAAAACCGCCTTTTCAGGAATTTCGCCGCCGGCAATCACGACGCCCGGATCGCAGCTCCAGCGGATTTCCACGCCTCCGAAGAGATATGCCTTCGAACGGGCCATGCGGAAGATCCGGCCGGCGTCGAATTTCGCATGGTCGCCGAAGATCTGCGGATCGGGGTGGAACCGCACCCGGGTGCCGCGGCGGTTGTGGACGTCGCCCAACTCTTCCAGGCCGCCCTGCGGTACGCCGCGCGAAAAGCGCTGGCGATAAAGCTTTCGGTTGCGGGCGACTTCGACCTCGAGCGAATCCGACAAGGCGTTGACGACCGACACACCGACCCCATGCAGACCGCCGGAGGTTTCGTAGGCCTTGCCATCGAACTTACCGCCCGCATGAAGCTTGGTCATGATCACTTCCAGGGTCGACTTGCCCGGCACCTGCGGATGGTTCTCGACCGGAATGCCGCGACCGTTGTCGGTGACCGTCAGAAAGCCTTCCGAATCCAGATGCACTTCGATGAAATTCGCATGGCCGGCAACGGCCTCGTCCATCGAGTTGTCGATGACTTCCGCAAAAAGGTGATGGAGGGCTTTCTCGTCCGTACCGCCGATATACATGCCCGGACGCATCCGCACCGGTTCCAGACCTTCGAGCACGCGGATCGACGATGCGCCATAGTCGTCACCGGAGGATTGCGCCGGGGCAGGGCGCGGTGTCGAGGGCTCGGCCTTTATGGCGGGCGTGGGTTCGGCGGCGACTGGCTTTGACGTCAAAGGCAGTTCGGCGAAAAGGTCGTTATTGTCATCCATCGGCTGTGTCGGTACTACCTGTCGGGGTGCGGAGGAAGAAGCCATACCCATCTCGTGCTGTTTCGAATCACTCGCGATTCTGCCAGAAACCCGGCCTTTTCGCGATGTCGCGAGGAAACGTCTATGCGAGGAATGCGTTGCGCGGCCGCGAATGGCAAGGCGCTACGGATGCAGTAAACAGGTGATGCCGACCATGTCCACAATTCATTTCGTCTCAGGCACGGTTTTTGCTGGTCTGCTCGCTTTTGTCGGCCCGTCCGCGGCGGCAGCAGACGGCCCGATCAGACCGTTCAAGGACGATCTTTTTTCAAATCAGACAGTGCTGCGGACCGAGGATGGCGGCGCTTACGAGGTGATCGACTACCAGGAAATGCGCGACATCAACGGCCGCGATCGGGAGCCGGAACGCCGCGTCAAGGACGCCTATGTCTCAGTGGGGGTGCGGCGCCACCAGGAGAACGAGACGCTGGCAATCGAAAACCGAGCGATTGATGTCACCAGGGTGGGACAGGCCAAGGGTGCGATCTTTACGGTCATCTTCATTCACGGGCGGGGAGGCGACAGACGGCTCGGGGCCAACGACTATACATTCGGCGGCAACTTCAACCGCCTGAAGAACCTCGCTGTGAACAATGGCGGAACCTATTATGCGCCGAGCGTCACCTCCTTCGGTGACAAGGGTATCGCCGACATCGCCGCATTGATCCGCCATTCCTTCCAGCAATCCTCCGGCCGGCCGGTGATTCTTGCCTGCGCGTCGATGGGAGGCCTCATCTGCCAGGGGATCAGTAGCGACCCGGAGGCTGCGCGTCACCTAAAGGGCATGGTGTTGCTCGGCGGACCTCCGGACTTGAAGCTGCCGATAAGTGCTCTCGCAGGGGCGAAGGTACCCATCTATTTCGCCCATGGAAGTGCCGACAGCGTCTATAAAGCGGAGGAGCAGACAGCGATCTATCGCAAGCTCAAGCGCGCCGATTATCCGGTCCGCTTCGCCTTGTTTCAAACGGGCAGCCACGGCACGCCGATCCGAATGGTGGATTGGCGCAAGGCCTTGAACTTCGTGCTGGGTGCCCGCTGAACTGGACACAACAACCGAAGTCTTTGAACAAACCTCGTCTTTTGCGTACCAATTTTCGCAGGAAGCGTCTAAACACTTGCCATATCCGCGGAGGTTTCGGTCTTGGCCGACAGGATCGTAAGAAAGAGGAATAGCTGCCTATGACGCCAGATGTGCGCCCGCTCGTTGCCGGAAACTGGAAAATGAATGGCACTCGTGAGTCCTTAAACGAGATCAAGGCTATGGCCGAAGGTGTCCAGGGCGCCTTGTCGGAAAAAGTCGACGCGCTGATCTGCCCTCCGGCGACGCTGCTCTATGTGGCGACGGCGCTGTGCACGGACAGCCCGCTGGCGATCGGCGCGCAGGACTGCCACCAGAAAGGCAACGGCGCCCATACGGGCGATATTTCCGCGGAGATGATCGCCGACTGCTTTGGGACCTATGCCATCGTCGGCCACTCCGAACGGCGCACGGACCACGCAGAAAGTGACGAGCTCGTGCGCGCCAAGGCGGAAGCCGCATATGGCGCCGGCCTCACGGCCATCGTCTGCATTGGCGAAACACCCGATGAACGCAAATCCGGCCAGACGCTCGATATCTTGAAGCGTCAGCTCGCGGGCTCCGTTCCGGCCGCCGCCACGGCAAGCAACACCGTCATCGCATATGAGCCCGTATGGGCGATCGGCACGGGGCTTACACCAACAACAGAGGACGTGAAGGCCGCCCATGCCTTCATGCGCTCCGAACTCGCTGCCCGCTTCGGCGAGGAGGGCAGGCGGATGCGGATCCTCTATGGCGGATCCGTGAAGCCTGCCAACGCCAAGGAACTGATGAGCGTCGATAATGTCGACGGGGCGCTGATCGGCGGCGCCAGCTTGAAAGCGGCCGACTTCCTCGCCATCTATCGCGTCTATGACGGGCTGAGCGCCTAAAGCTCTTCAAGGGGCTTGGAATGCGCGCGGCTCTCATGTAAAGAGCCGCCAACCTCTTAAGTTGCCTCCGCTCCGGAGGCATGGATTTTGATATGCAGACCGTTCTGATCGTCATTCACCTCATGATCGTGCTCGCGCTGGTGGGCGTCGTGCTGATCCAGCGCTCCGAAGGCGGCGGGCTCGGCGTCGGCGGCGGCTCCGGCTTCATGTCGGCACGCGGCACAGCCAATGCGTTGACCCGCACGACGGCCATTCTTGCGACGCTCTTCTTCATCACGTCGCTGGCTCTCGGCATCCTGGCGCGCTACGAAAGCCGTCCGAGCGATATCCTGAACCGCATTCCCCAGAGCCAGCAGGGCCAGGGCGGCGGCATTCTCGATCAGCTTGGCCCGGCGCCGACCCAGGCTCCAGCGCAATCGGGCAACGGCGTTCCTTCGGGTTCCGGCGCTGCGGCACCGGCGCCTGCAGCACCCGCAACGGGCGCTGCTCCGGCTCCCGCAGCCCCGGCCGCGCCAGCGGCACCGACGGGTGTACCGACCGGTCAATAAGACACGGTCGACGCTTCAAGCTCCGGCAGGCCAAAAGCCTGCCGGTTTTATTTTGTGAAGATTCCACAGGCGTTTTCGTCGAGCGGACGATTTGGACTGGCGGAATCACCAATGAAAAGGTATCCGGTGACTCCCATGGCGCGATATGTATTCATCACTGGCGGCGTGGTTTCCTCCCTCGGAAAGGGAATTGCGGCCGCAGCACTTGGAGCACTGCTGCAAGCCCGGGGTTACCGGGTGCGGCTCAGAAAACTCGACCCCTATCTCAATGTCGATCCCGGCACGATGAGCCCGACCCAACACGGCGAGGTCTTCGTGACGGATGACGGAGCGGAGACCGACCTCGATCTTGGGCACTACGAGCGCTTTACGGGGCGTTCCGCGACCAAGACCGACAACATCACCACGGGTCGCATCTACAAGAACATCATCGACAAGGAACGGCGCGGCGACTATCTCGGCGCGACAGTGCAGGTCATTCCTCACGTCACCAACGAGATCAAGGATTTCGTCGTCGAGGGCAATGGCGACTACGACTTCGTCATCTGCGAGATCGGCGGCACGGTCGGCGACATCGAGGCGATGCCTTTCATGGAAGCGATCCGCCAGCTCGGCAACGATCTGCCGCGCGGAACCGCGATCTATGTCCACCTGACCCTGATGCCCTTCATTCCGGCCGCCGGCGAGCTGAAAACCAAGCCCACCCAGCATTCGGTCAAAGAACTGCAGGCACTCGGCATTGCACCCGACATTCTTCTCGTGCGCGCCGACCGGGAAATCCCAGAGGCCGAACGCCGCAAGCTGTCGTTGTTCTGCAACGTGCGGCCGTCTGCGGTCATCCAGGCGCTCGACGTCGCCAATATCTACGACGTGCCGATGGCCTATCACAAGGAAGGCCTGGACAACGAAGTTCTCGCCGCTTTCGGCATCGAGCCGGCCCCGAAGCCGCGCCTGGAGCCTTGGGAAGAAGTCTGCAACCGCATCCGCACGCCGGAAGGCGAAGTGACGATCGCCATCGTCGGCAAATATACCGGCCTCAAGGATGCCTATAAATCGCTGATCGAGGCACTGCATCACGGCGGCATCGCCAACCACGTCAAGGTCAAGCTCGAGTGGATCGAATCGGAGATCTTCGAAAAGGAAGACCCGGCGCCGTGGCTGGAAAAAGTCCATGGGATCCTGGTGCCGGGCGGCTTCGGCGAGCGCGGCGCACAGGGCAAGATCAATGCGGCCCGTTTTGCGCGTGAACGCAAGGTGCCGTATTTCGGCATCTGCTTCGGCATGCAAATGGCCGTCATCGAGGCCGCCCGTAACCTTGCGGGCATCGAAAAGGCATCGTCGACGGAATTCGGTCCCTCAAAGGAGCCTGTGGTCGGTCTGATGACCGAGTGGGTGAAGGGCAACGAGCTCGAAATCCGTTCGGCTGCCGGCGACCTCGGCGGCACGATGCGGCTTGGCGCCTACAAGGCGGCCCTCAAGAAGGAAACCAAGATCGCCGACATCTATGGCTCGACGGATATCTCCGAACGCCACCGTCACCGCTATGAGGTGAACGTGGATTACAAGGAGCGGCTGGAGAATTGCGGGCTGGTCTTTTCGGGCATGTCTCCGGACGGCCTCCTGCCGGAGACGATCGAGTATCCCGATCACCCGTGGTTCATCGGCGTTCAGTACCATCCGGAACTGAAGAGCCGGCCGCTCGATCCGCACCCGCTCTTTGCGAGCTTCATCGAAGCGGCCCTGGAACAGAGCCGCCTCGTTTGATGCAATCAAGAAAACCCGGTGCTCAGGCCCGGGTTTTCTTTCAGGCGGCCTGCGGTACCGGTCCGATATAGGCCGACCGCGGACGGATCAACCGTCCCTCGAGCGCCTGCTCGCGAGCATGCGCGATCCAGCCGATCGTGCGACCGATCGCGAAGACACCCGTAAATGCCTCACGCGGAAACTTCAGCGCGTCGAGTAGCATGGCGGTGTAGAACTCCACGTTGACATCAAGCGTGCGGTCGGTCTTGCGTTCTCTCAAGATTGCAAGGGCTGCCTGTTCGACCGCTTCGGCGAGCCGGATGCGGTCGGCATCAACCTGGCCGGCGGCGACCAGGGGAGCGAGCGCTCCCTTCAACGCGTCGGCGCGGGGATCCCTCACGCGATAGATGCGATGGCCAAAGCCCATCAAACGCTCACCGCGATCGAGCGCCTGTCCGAGCCATTTCCTTGCATTCTCTTCGGTACCAATGGCGTCAAGCATATCCAGCACCGGCCCCGGCGCTCCGCCATGCAAAGGTCCTTTGAGGGCACTGATGGCGGCCAGTACCGAAGAGGTGAGGCCGGCCTTAGTGGAGGCTATCACGCGAGCGGCGAAGGTCGACGCATTGAGGCCGTGGTCCGAAATCGTCACCAGATAGGCATCCAGCGCCGATACCTGCTCGGCGGTCGGCAGGCTTCCCGTCAACATTGCAAGAATGTCGGCGGATTGGGAGAGTGACGGGTTGGGAGCGACCGGCGCCTTACCCTCCCGAATCCTCAGGACTGCCGGCAGGAAGACGGCGGGGGCGGCGAGCAAAAGGAGCGCGGCCCCGAAGTCGTCACCGTCCGGAAGACGTGCGATCAGGGCGCGCACGGCATCGACAGGCGGAAGGTCCGTCAGCGTGCCATCCATCGCCTGCACATGAACAAAAACTTCGCCACGCGCCCGACCCAGAGAAGCCCGCAGTTCTGCGGCTCCGATCGGGCGTTCCAGCAGTCCATCGAGCAACAAGGCGGCGACGTCCTCGTAGCTTCTTGCATCTTCAACGAGCTCTTCCAGCGATATGCCGCGTATGATCAGCCGGCCCGCATCTCCATCGACGTCAGAGAGCCGGGTTTCTGCGGCAATGACGTCTTCAAGTCCGTTCTTCATGGGTGT
>NZ_SMCL01000025.1:0-69288 GCF_004343065.1 Neorhizobium sp. S3-V5DH | reverse complement strand
ACGATATCCCGGTTGTCCTGATGGGAAGCTAGCGAGCCCGGCAGGCCTGGGTTGCGCTCTTAAAGGAGAATGGGAAGCCGGGAGCCGAACGCCACCCTGTGACCGAAGCCGGAAACAGACCGGCGTTAGGGTCACGAATTGGAGAATGGTTCAGAACCGCAGGCGGGCAAAAACCCGTTCTGCGAACCGAGAAGCTTTAACTGATCGGCCCAAACGCCGGTCAAAACATAACCGAACCCAAGGAAAAGCCGCGAAAATAAGCGTTCTTGCCCTTGTGTTCTTTCATTGGAGAATCCCCCATGAAAACGAGGAAACTCGGAAAAGAACTCGACGTCTCCGCAATCGGCCTTGGCTGCATGGGCATGAGCCATGCCTATGGAGGTCAGGACGAACAGGAGTCCATCCGAACACTGCATCGGGCGGTGGAAATGGGCGTGACGTTCTTCGACACCGCGGAAGTCTATGGACCTTTCGTCAACGAGGAACTCGTCGGCCGCGCCCTCAAACCCTTCCGCAGCAAGGTCGTGATCGCAACCAAGTTCGGCTTCAGGATCGATCCTGAGAAGAAGGATTCCAGCGCCATGTCCGGTCTCGACAGCAGGCCGGAGCATGTGCGCGAAGTCGCGGAAGCATCGCTGAAACGGCTCGACGTCGACGTCATAGACCTCTTTTACCAGCACCGCGTCGATCCCAATGTGCCGATCGAAGATACCGTCGGCGCCATGGCGGAACTCGTGAAAGAGGGCAAGGTAAGGGCGCTTGGCCTTTCCGAAGCGGGGGCGGACATCATCAGGCGCGCCCATGCAGTGCACCCCATCTCTGCGCTGCAGAGCGAATATTCGCTCTGGACACGCGATCCGGAGGGCGAAATCCTCGATACCTGCCGCGAACTCGGCATCGGCTTCGTTCCCTTCAGCCCGCTCGGCCGGGGCTTCCTGACCGGCAAGATCCAGAGTCCCGACCAGTTCGGCGCGAATGATTTCCGCAGCTCGCTGCCACGCTTCAGCGCGGAGAACATGACGGCCAACGCTTCCGTGGTGAAATTGCTGGAGGAAATGGCCGCGGACAAGGGCGTGACGGCGGCGCAGCTTGCGCTTGCCTGGGTCCTGCATCAGGGCGATTTCATCGTGCCTATTCCGGGAGCCCGAAAAATTCCGCATCTCGAACAGAACGTCGCCGCGACCGAGATCGCGCTGTCGTCGGAAGAGGTGAGGACCCTGGGAGACATGCTTGCGCCCGAGAAATTTTCCGGCGCTCGCTATGGGCAGCAGGCGGCTGCCTGGACCCCGAAGCAGCAATAACATCCGTCTGGACTGGCCTTGACTCCGCGCTATACTTCTTCCGGGAGGTACGGAGATGTCGGAAGAACAGGCAGTCCAGGCTGTCGTCCACCTCTACGTGGACGGAATGACGTTTGCGCATGAAGGAGCGCTTCGCAAGGCGTTCCACCCGAGGGCCTGTATCATCGGCAACTACCAAGGCACCGTCGAATGGTTGTCGCTTGACGAGTTTATCGCCGCGATCGCCTCGGAAGGCGCCGCACCCGCCGACACCCAGCCGCTCATCCAGATCGAGACCCTCGATGTTACCGGCGACACCGCAACCGTGAAAGTGGTGGATGAGTTCGCCGGCATGCGCTTTTCCGACCATCTCTCGCTCCTGAAGATCGATGGGCGCTGGACGATCGTCAACAAGCTTTACTACCTGCATTCCTGAGAAGCGCCGGCTACCGTTTAAGCTCGGGAAAGCCCGCGTAAAAGGCGGAATGGTCGCCCTCGTTGTTGGGCATGCCGATCTTCGTCAGCACGCCGCGCGGTTCGGCGAAGCTGCGGATCCGCCGCGCCGGCTTTTCGTGCCACTGGATGTTCATAGCCCAGAGTTTCGGGAAAACCATGATCGAGGCGTAAGGCAGATGATCGTGGATCCACCAGGCCATTTTTTGCCAGTCGCCCTCCTGATCGTAATTGTCGACGAGCCAGGGGAAAACCACGCAGGCGGTGGCGCCGATGAAACCCTTGGCATCGCGCCTGTCCCAGATATGATCAGCGGCGGTGTTGGCATTGGACGAACAGTTGAGATTGTTCCGGTTGCCGAACTCGTTGACCTTGGGCGAACGATAACCGGAGCGCAGGTGCAGCCTGCCGAAGGTCGCCTGGAGCGGCTCCAGAAGCTCCTCGCATAGATGGCGCCCCGCTTCGATCGCGAGATCCGGGTCTTCGGGAAGGTTCGGGATGCCGTAGAAATTGGCAATTTCGGAAAACAGGAAATCGCGGAAAAAGAAGTTCTTCGACAAACGGACCCGCCCGAGTTCTTCAAGTCCCTTCATCGATCCCGGTACGCGCATGATCGCCCTCTTCTCGTTGCCATATCGAGCGGATTTTCCCCGGATGGTAGGGTAGCTATCGGAAAATCACGATGCCACCCGTTTTCGCAATTTCGAGTCATATTGTAGTTGCATATGCAATTATATCTGCTATCCTCTCCGCATGTTTGATCATTGCTTGTATTTCAACACCACAGCACTGGCCCGTCAGTTGGAGCGTGTTTGGTCCGAGGCCTTCAAGCCTTTCGACCTCACTCCGCCGCAAGCCTTCACCTTGCGCGCAGTCCTTGCCAAACCGGGAATGCTGCATAGCGAGCTGGCGGATACGCTGAGGATCGCGCGGGCAACGGCCACGCGAGCGGTGGACGGGCTTGTGACGCGCGGGTTGCTGGAAAGGCGGCCGGCAGAACGGGACGGTCGGGAATGGGAAATCCATCCCACATCGGACGCTTTGATACTGAAGGACCCGCTGAACGCGGCCAGCGGCGCAGTAACCGAAAGGCTGAAGGCCGAGCTCGGGGACGAGGTATTCGCCGGGTTCGTCAGACAGGCCAGATCGATCGGCAGCAATCTGCCGTGAAGACGCCTAATTAGTTGCATAGCTAACCAAAGGAGAAAATCCATGCCCATATTGAATGTGAAAGTCAGTGGAGAACGGTCCGACGCCATGACCAGGGCGATAGCCGATATGCTGACAGAACTGACGCAGCGCATCCTCGGCAAGGATCCTGCAGTGACTGCCATCGCCATCGATTATGTCGATCCCCGCGACTGGCTCGCCGGCGGCCGCACGCTTGCCGAACAGGGCAAGTCGAGCGTCTATTTCGATATCAAGATCACCGACGAGACAAATACGAAGAGCGAGAAGGCCGCCTATATCAGGGAGGCATTCGAAGGGTTTGCGGCCCTCCTCGGCAATCTGCACGAGGAGAGCTACATCTATGTCCAGGATGTGCGGGCCGCCGCCTATGGCTATGGCGGCAGAACCCAGGAATGGCGGTATCAGCGGGCGAATTAAGCCCGCAGTACCCCACCGGTCGTCTTTTCGACATTGGCGACGATCTTGGCCGTCAGCGCCTCGAAATCCTCGTCGGTCAGCGTCCGCTCGAACGGCTGGATCAGCACCTCAATCGCCACCGATTTCCTGCCTTCGCCGAGGGAAGCGCCTTCGAACACGTCGAAGACGTTGACGCCGGTGATCAGCTTGCGATCGGCGGTGACCGCGGCCTTGACGACCGATCCGGCTTCCACTTCGCTTCCCACCACGAAAGCGAAATCGCGCTTCACGACCTGGAAGGGCGAAAGCTCCAGCGGCGGCTTGGTGCGGGTCGCCTTCTTCTTAGGATCGGGCATGGCATCGAGGAAGACCTCGAAACCGCAGAGCGCGCCGGAGACATCGAGGGCGCCGAGCATTTTGGGGTGGAATTCGCCGAAGTAGCCGAGCACGACCTTCGGGCCCATCTTGATCGTGCCCGAGCGGCCGGGATGATACCATTCCGGCGCGCCCTTCTCGATCTGGACATTGCCCATCGGCAGGCCGCAGGCTTCGACAACGGCCAAGGCATCAGCCTTGGCGTCGAAGACATCGACCGGCTTGCCGCCGCCCTTGGCACTGTTGGACCACAGACGGCCGGAACCGTTGAGCGAGGCCGTGCCGCGGCGCACGCCGCCGGCCACGCGCCGCTGGCCTTCCGGCTTGTCGTTCTCATAGGTGCCGGAGACCTCGAAGATCGCCACGTCGCCAAAGCCCTTGTCGGCATTGCGCTGCGCTGCCGTCAGCAGGCCCGGCAGCAGCGAGGGTCGCATGTCCGACATGTCGGCCGCGATCGGGTTCGCAAGCTTCAACTCGCGCTGCCCGCCACCGAACAACCTTGCCTGATCCTCGGGAATGAACGACCAGGTGACCGCCTCCAGCATGCCGCGGGAGGCGAGCGCCCGTTTGGCCGTGCGGGTGCGCACCTGCAGGGTGGTCAGAATCCTGGCGTTGACGCTCGAAAGCTTGTCGATCGGCTCGGGCCTGATCTGATCGACTCCGTGAATGCGCATGACCTCTTCCACGAGGTCCGCCTTACCGTCGACGTCCGGCCGCCAGGAGGGGACGGTCACCGAGACGCGCTCGCCGTCGCCCTGCATCGTGAAGCCGAGGCGCGTCAGGATCTGCCGGCTTTCCTCCGTCGAGACTTCCAGCCCCGTCAGCCGCTTCACCTCGGAGAAGGGGAAATCGATCACTTTCGGCTGATGACCTTTGTAACCGACTACCTTTGCTTCCGCTGCCGTACCGCCGCAGAGTTGCAGGACCAGTTCCGTCGTGCGCTCAAGGCCCGGCACCATATATTCCGGATCGACGCCGCGCTCGAAACGGTACCGCGCATCGGTGATGATGCCGAGCGAACGGCCCGTCTTGGCGATGTTAATCGGATCCCAGAGCGCACTCTCGATCAGCACGTCGGTCGTGTTCTCGTCGCAGCCGGAATGCTCGCCGCCCATGATGCCGCCGATCGACTCGATACCCTTCTCGTCGGAGATGACGACGTTGTTGGGCCCGAGCTTGTATTCCCGCGTATCGAGCGCGAGGATCGTTTCGCCTTCCAATGCACGCCGCACCGTCAGGCCGCCCTTGACCTTTGCGGCGTCGAAGACGTGCATCGGCCGCCCCTGGTCGAAGGTCATGTAGTTTGTGATGTCGACCAGGGCGTTGATCGGGCGAAGGCCGATCGCCTTCAGCCGCTGCTGCATCCAGACGGGACTCGAACCGTTCCTGACGCCGCGCACGAGGCGAAGGCCGAAGCCGGGGCAAAGCCGTTCGTCATCGAGCAGGATTCGAAGGCCGACGGAGGTCTCGCCTTCCGTCTTGAAGGAAGGCTTCGCTCGCGGCTTCAGCGTGCCGAGTCCAGCGGCGGCGAGATCGCGGGCGATGCCATGGATCGAGGTGCAATCGGGTCGGTTCGGCGTCAGGTTGATCTCGATGACCGGATCGTCGAGGCCGGCATAGGAGGCGAAGGGTGTGCCGACCGGTGCATCTTCCGGAAGATCGATGATACCCTCGTGATTGTCGGACATGTCGAGCTCCTTTTCGGAGCACATCATGCCGTGGCTTTCGACGCCGCGGATATTTCCGACGGCGAGCGTCACGTCGATACCGGGAACATAGGTGCCCGGACGAGCCAGGGCTCCCACGAGGCCGGCGCGGGCGTTCGGCGCACCGCAGACCACCTGCACCGGCTTGCCGTCGCCAGCATCCACCATCAGCACCTTGAGGCGATCGGCGGACGGATGCTTTTCGGCGGAAACCACCTTGGCGATGACGAACGGCCTATAGGCCGCCTTGTCGTCGACATCCTCGACTTCGAGGCCGATCGCAGTCAGGCGCTCGCAGATCTGGTCCAGCGTGGCATCGGTCTCAAGATGTTCCTTGAGCCAGGAAAGCGTGAATTTCATTGTGTCAGTCCTCCCTCAAGAGCTCAAACCGCCGAACAGCGTCGGCATGTCGAGCGGGCGGAAGCCGTAGTGGTTCATCCAGCGGACATCGGCGTTGAAGAAGTCGCGCAGGTCCGGCATGCCGTATTTCAGCATGGCGATGCGGTCGAGACCCATGCCCCAGGCAAAACCCTGGAATTCATCGGGGTCCAGCCCACCGGCCTTGAGCACGTTCGGATGCACCATGCCGCAGCCGAGGATCTCCATCCAGTCGCTGCCCTCGCCGAACTTGACGATCGGGCCGGAGCGGTCGCACTGGATGTCCACTTCGAAGCTCGGTTCGGTGAACGGGAAGAAGGACGGGCGGAAGCGCATGGTCACCGACGGCACTTCGAAGAACGCCTTGCAGAATTCTTCCAGGATCCAGCGCATGTGGCCGACATGCGACTTCTTGTCGACGACGAGCCCCTCGACCTGATGGAACATCGGCGAATGCGTGGCGTCGCTGTCCTGACGATAGGTCTTGCCGGGAATGATGATGCGGATCGGTGGCTTCTCGGCTTCCATGGTGCGGATCTGCACCGGCGAGGTGTGGGTGCGCAGCACCTTTCGCTCGCCATGCTCGTCCGCCTGGAAGAAGAAGGTGTCGTGCATCTCGCGGGCCGGATGGCCTTCGGGGAAGTTCAGGGCCGTGAAGTTGTAATAGTCCGTTTCGACGTCAGGACCTTCGGCGATCGTAAAGCCCATGTCGCCGAAGATCGCCGTGATCTCGTCGACGATCTGGCTGATCGGATGAATGCGGCCGCGCTCGGCGGGTGAAGACCGCACCGGCAGCGATATGTCGACCGTTTCGGCCCGCAGCCGGGCGTCGATCGCGGCATCCTTCAGCACCGTCTTGCGGGTGGTGATCGCGTCGGTGATCTCATTCTTCAGTGCATTGATCGCCGCTCCGCGCGTCTGGCGCTCTTCCGGCGACATCGAACCCAATGTCTTCAGAAGTTCGGAGACGGAGCCTTTCTTGCCGAGGGCACCGACGCGTACGGCCTCGATCGCCGCCTCGTCGCCGGCACCGGCGATTTCCGCCAGAAGCGAGGTTTTCAGGTTTTCCAGATCGGACATTGTTTCTTCCGTTTGATACTCGGCGAGGTGGAGGGCGAGGTCGTGACGGGCAAAAGAAAAACCCGCGCCAGCCGTAACCAGCGCGGGTTTCCCAAAATCAGTAGAGCTAATTAAGCTTGGGAAGCGCTGGTTAACGAACCGCGCTTTCAAACTCGTTGGTGGTGCCGGCGTCCTTGAGGTACTCCAGCGCCTTCTTGGAAGCGGCAACCAGTGCGCCGAATGCTTCCGGCTCATGGATTGCCATGTCGGACAGAACCTTGCGGTCGACTTCGATGCCGGCCTTGTTGAGGCCGTCGATGAAGCGGCCGTAGGTGAGGCCGGATTCGCGGACGGCAGCGTTGATACGCTGGATCCACAGGGCGCGGAAATTACGCTTCTTGACGCGACGGTCGCGCGTGGCGAACTGACGCGAACGATCGACAGCAGCCTTGGCGGCGCGGATCGTGTTCTTGCGGCGGCCGTAGAAACCCTTGGCTGCCTTCAAAGTCTTGGTGTGCTTGGCGCGGGAAGTAACGCCCCTTTTTACGCGTGCCATGTCATGATCTCCTTATCTGATCCAAAAGTGGCGAGGGTCTCAGAGACCGTTCGGCAGGTAGTTCTTGATGACCTTCTTGCCGTCTGCTTCGGCAAGAATCATCGTTCCGCGTGCATCGCGGATGAACTTGTTGGACCGCTTGATCATGCCGTGGCGCTTGCCGGCGGCGGCTGCAACGACTTTGCCAGTTGCAGTAACCTTGAACCGCTTCTTGGCAGCGGACTTCGTCTTCATCTTGGGCATTTTGCTACTCCGTTTTTGTATCGAAGCCGCAGACGAGGCTGGCTTCAAGCATTTAGAACGGCCACGGCATGCCCTGCCGGACCGTTCGGACGCGCGCTTATAACCGCAGTCGGTCAAAAGCGCAATGGGGAAAGAAAGCGCGGCAAAAACCCCGGCCGAATTGCCGGCAATCCGCAGGCAGGCAGGTGACCGGCGCTTATTTCGGCGCCAGCACCATCATCATCTGGCGGCCTTCGAGCTTCGGTTCGGCTTCCACCTTGGCAATTTCCGTGGTGTCGTCCTTGACCTGAAGCAGAAGCTTCATGCCGAGTTCCTGGTGGGCCATTTCACGGCCGCGGAACTTCAGCGTCACCTTGACCTTATCGCCGTCTTCGAAGAAACGGTTCATCGCCTTCATCTTCACCTCATAATCATGGGTGTCGATGTTGGGGCGCATCTTGATTTCTTTGATTTCGACGATCTTCTGCTTCTTGCGGGCTTCAGCCGCTTTCTTCTGGTTCGCATATTTCAGCTTGCCGAGGTCGAGGATCTTGCATACCGGCGGTTCGGTGTTCGGCGAGATCTCGACGAGATCAAGGCCGGCCTCTTCTGCCATACGAAGAGCCTGGTCGGTCGGAACCACACCGAGGTTCTGTCCTTCGGCATCGATAAGCTGGACCTTGGGAATGCGAATTTCCCTGTTGGAGCGCGGCCCCTCTTTGACGGGAGCATCGGCTTTGAATGGTCTGCGAATGGTCGTATTCTCCATGTTGTTTCGGAACGCAAGCGACGACTTTGCTCGCCCGGCATGCGACCGAGGGCAATGTCGTGATCACTCGCGCGAAGTCAATAGCATATCGTCACAGAAAAATCACCTGCTGTCGGCAGGCGGCGAATCTGTTTTATAAGCCGCGCCAGGACCGAGGAACCCATCATGACAGAGGCTACAGCCGACACCACCGAAAAGAGGATCACCGTGGGCACGGGCGCGTCCGCCCGCGAGATTGCCGTTCTTCATCGTCCGGCGAAGAAGAAAGCCGCGGGTCCGGCTCTCGTCTGGCTTGGAGGTTACCGGTCGGACATGTCCGGCACCAAGGCCATGGAGATCGAGGCGCTGGCGGGAGAGATGGGGCTTTCGGCAATCCGCTTCGATTATTCCGGGCACGGCGCCTCCGGCGGCGCCTTCCGGGACGGAACGATCTCGCGCTGGCTGGAGGAGGCAATCGCCGTTCTCGACACCATCAAGCCGAAACGCGTGGTCCTGATCGGCTCTTCCATGGGCGGCTGGATCGCGCTACGCCTCGTTCAGGAGCTGAAGAGGCGCAAAAAGGCGCCGAAGGTCGACGGAATCGTGCTGGTCGCGCCAGCGCCGGATTTCACCGCCGAACTCATCGAACCCCATCTCACCGAGGCGCAACGGCATTCCCTTTCCGAACGCGGCTATTTCGAGGAAGCATCGGAATACAGTCCTGAGCCAAACATCTATACCCGCGACCTTATCGAGGATGGCCGTCGGAACCTGGTGATGACGGGCATTATCGAAACCGGTTGCCCCGTCCACATCCTGCAGGGCATGAAGGATCCGGACGTTCCCTACCAGCACGCCTTGAAGCTCCTGGAATTCCTGCCCGCCGACGATGTCGTGGTAACCCTGATCCGCGACGGCGATCACCGGCTTTCCCGCCCCCAGGATATCGAGAAATTAAAGGCTGCAGCGCGCAACTTAATAATGAATGATCAAATTTTGGGCTGAGACAAAAATGTTGCAGCCTTAACCATAAGAAGAGACCCGTGAAGATTAACAAAGGCTGAATGATTGACTCAGCCACCGTTCAGACCTTAACTTTTCGTTAGGATTTGAAGGGACGGGTCCATGATGAAAGCCTTGCAGGCGCGGCGACTTGCCGTGATCCTAGTTAGCGTACTTGTACCAGTAAGTGCAGCAGTGCCGGCTCCGCGACCAATAGCTTCCATGGTGACCGGAGCGATTACCTCCCAACCGATCGGGCATTTTGAGTTCTGCCAGAAGTATCAGGCGGAATGTTCGGTCAAGAGCCGCTCCGCTCCGGCTCCCAAAGTCAGCGCCAAGGGCTGGGCGCTCGTCCGACAGATCAACCAGGCAGTGAATGGCCGCTACATCGCAATGACCGACAAGCAGGCCTATGGCCGCGAGGAAGTCTGGAGCTATCCGACCAACTTCGCCGATTGCGAGGACTTCGCTCTCGAAAAGCGTCGGGAACTGGCGGCTCGCGGATTTGCGCTTTCGGATCTGCTGATGACGGTGGTCCGCAAGCCCGACGGCGAAGGCCATGCGGTGCTGACCCTTCGTACCTCCGACGGCGACTTTGTCCTCGACAACCTCGATGATCAGGTCAAGCCGTGGTACCAGACACCTTACACATTCCTGAAGCGCCAGGCGTCTTTCAACACCGGCCGCTGGGTCAGCATAGAAAACGGCAAGGATCTGCTTGTCGGCGCATTGCGCTGATCTGATCAAAGAGTCATCACGGGGGACTCGGGACCGCCTGCTATCGTCCGATAGCAGGCGGTCTTGTTTTGTGGATCGAAGTGTTTGCCCTCCCGGCCCTTCGCTTTGGGCTCAGAGCCTTCGCTGCTCAAAGCGCTTCGATGGGCATTTTGCCGCCCGCGCCGTAGCAGTTTTACCCATTCCCGATCAGGATGCCGGCAGCGAGCACCAGCGAGCCGCCGAACACGACTTGGAAAACGGCCCGCATGAAGGGCGTCTCCATGTAGCGGTTTTGGATGAAGGCGATCGCCCACAATTCCACGAACACTACCAGTGCAGCGATCGCCGTTGCGGTCCAGAAATGCGGAATAAGGTATGGCAGGGCGTGGCCAAGCCCGCCGACCGCCGTCATGATCCCGGACGCCAGTCCTCGCTTGATAGGTGAACCTCGTCCGGAAATCTTGCCGTCGTCATGAGCGGCCTCGGTGAACCCCATGGAAATACCGGCGCCGACCGAAGCCGAAAGCCCTATGAGGAAGGTCGACCAGGTGTCGCCGGTCGCAAAAGCGGCGGCGAAGATCGGCGCCAGGGTGGATACGGAACCGTCCATCAGGCCCGCCAGCCCCGGCTGCACGTAAGTGAGAATGAACTGCCGGTGGGCGGTCGCATCCTCCTCCGACTTCACGTCGCCGGGTGTGTGCTTCTCGTCGAGCATCCGGGCTATATCCTGGTGCCCCTGCTCCGCGAGCGCCAGATCACCGAGAAGTTTTCGCGTCGACGCGTCGGAAACCCGCTTGGCTGCTTCCGTATAAAACCGCGCTGCCTGGCTCTCCATAGCTTCAGACTGCATCCTGACCGTGTCGAGCGGCAGGTTCTTGCGCAGCCAATCCGGCTTACGATCATAGAAGCCGCGCACGTGCTCCCGTCGGATCAGCGGAATCCTTTCGCCGAAACGGGAGCGGAATATCTCGATCAGGGAATTTTTGTGGGTTTGTTCGACCTCCGCCATATCTTCGAAAATCTTGGCCGAGGCGGGATACTGCTCTCTGAGGTTGTCCGCATAGGATAGATAGATACGGGCATCTTCCTCCTCCGAGGCGATGGCAAGGGCGAGAATTTCCTCCTCGCTCAGCGAGTCAAATGAACGCTTGGAGGCAGGCAGCAGGCGACCGAACATGGGAATCCCTTACTTAGAATAATTCTAAGTTACGTCCTGGGCAGAAAAGTTCAAGCGGTTTCTACGGGCAGCGAGCGGCAGGAGCCCAGCGAAAACCTACGCAATATCTGGAAAGGAAGGCGGCGTCCTGTGGCAATTTTCCGGATTTTCCGCTTGCTGTTCCCGAAATGAAAGGATTAAGAGCGGCCCGCGCGGGCAAGAACCCACGCACCTCCCAAAATGTTAGAAGGCATTATTCCGATGAATCGCAGACATTTCTTCCGGCAGGCCGCGACCGCCGGCGTGGGCGCGGCTGCCGCGACAGCGCTTGCAGCACCTGCTATTGCCCAGGAAAATCCGAAGATCAGCTGGAGGATGACGTCCTCGTTCACTAAGAACACCGACATCCTGTGGTCCGCCGGTACGGACATCGTGGGAAGCGTGAAGGAGGCCTCGGACGGCAATTTCACGATCAGCCCCTTCGCAGCAGCTGAGATCGTGCCGGGGCTTCAGGCCGCAGATGCCGTTTCGAACGGCACCGTCGAGATGGCGCATACATGCTGCTACTATTATATCGGCAAGGATCCGGCCTTCGCGCTCGGTACGGCCGTGCCTTTCGGTCTGAATGCCCGCCAAACCAATTCCTGGTTCTCGGTCGGCGGCGGCAACGAGCTGATCAACGAGTTCCTCGCCGGCTACAATCTTTATGCGCTGCCGGCCGGCAATACGGGTGTCCAGATGGGCGGCTGGTATCGCAAGGAAATCAATACCGTAAGCGATCTCAACGGCCTGAAGATGCGCATTGCGGGGCTTGCCGGCCAGGTTATGCAGAAGCTCGGCGTGACGCCGCAGCAGATTGCCGGCGGCGACGTGTATGCGGCGCTCGAAAAGGGCACAATCGACGCAACCGAATTTGTCGGCCCCTATGACGACCAGAAGCTCGGCTTCGTCAAGGTTGCGAAATACTACTACTATCCGGCCTGGTGGGAAGGCGGCCCTGCGGTCCATGCCTTCTTCAATCGCGAGAAGTTCAACGCCTTGCCGAAAAGCTATCAGCGAATGCTGAAGGACGCCTGCGCCAATGCCAACCAGAACATGCTTGCCCGCTACGACGCGCATAACGCCAAGGCGCTGAAGCAACTGGTCGCGGAAGGAGCCGTCCTGAAGCCCTTCAGCCAGGAAATCCTCGACGCCAGCTACAAGGCTGCCCAGGAAGTCTATGCGGAACTGAACGCCAAGAACCCGGCATTCAAGAAGATCTACGACAGCCAGCAGGCCTTCAAGAAGGACGGCTATCTCTGGAACCAGATCGCCGAATACACCTACGACACCTATATGATGGTGCAGCAGCGCAAGGGCACGCTGTAGCCGTCAGGCTCGCGCCGAATTGCAGGAAGCCCGGAGCAGCCCTCCGGGCTTATTACATTTCGCTTGCCGTCTACAGAACGACGGGACTAAGAGCGGTAGGACACACGGGCTTCAGCTTCAATCTCCAAGGCCAAGCAGGAGGAATTCCATGAATCGCAGACATTTCTTACGGCAGGCCGCAACGGCGGGAACGGGTGCGGCAGCGGTGGCAGCGCTTGCAGCGCCGGCGATCGCCCAGG
This sequence comes from Neorhizobium sp. S3-V5DH, assembly GCF_004343065.1. NCBI lineage: Bacteria > Pseudomonadati > Pseudomonadota > Alphaproteobacteria > Hyphomicrobiales > Rhizobiaceae > Neorhizobium > Neorhizobium sp. S3-V5DH. The sequence continues at coordinate 56,442 of NZ_SMCL01000025.1, read as the reverse complement.
AAAATCCGGCTATTACCTGGCGCCTCACCTCCTCTTTCCCGAAAAGCCTCGACATCATCTTCGGCGCCGCCAACGAAATCGCCGCGAGCGTCAAGAACGCCACCGACGGCAAGTTCAACATCCAGATCTTCGCCGCCGGCGAGATCGTGCCGGGCCTGCAGGCAGCCGACGCGGTCGCAAACGGCACGGTCGAGATGGCCCACACCTGTTCCTATTACTATATCGGACAGGATCCGGCCTTCGCGATCGGTACCGCCATTCCCTTCGGACTCAACGCCCGCATGACCAACGCCTGGTTCACGGCGGGCGGCGGCAACGATCTGATCAACGAGTTCCTGGCGCCCCGCAATCTTTATGCACTGCCGGCCGGCAACAGCGGCACACAGATGGGCGGCTGGTTCCGCAAGGAGATCAATACCATCGACGATCTCAAGGGACTGAAGATGCGGATCGCCGGCCTTGCGGGCCAGGTCATGCAGAAGGTCGGCGTGACGCCCCAACAGATCGCCGGCGGCGACGTCTATCCGGCGCTCGAAAAAGGAGCGATCGACGCCACCGAATTCGTTGGCCCCTACGACGACCAGAAGCTCGGTTTCGTGAAGGTGGCCAAGTACTATTATTATCCGGCCTGGTGGGAGGGCGGCCCGGCCATGCACGCCTTCTTCAATCTGGAGAAGTTCAAGAGCCTGCCGAAGAGTTATCAGCAGATCCTGACGAATGCCTGCGCTTCGGCCAACAACAACATGCTGGCCAATTACGATGCCCGCAACGCAACGGCATTGAAGCAGCTCGTGGCGGAAGGCGCCATCCTCAAGCCGTTCAGCCGGGAAATCATGGATGTCTGCTTCAAGGCCGCGATGGAACTCTACGCGGATCTTTCCGCCAAGAGCCCGGCCTTCAAGAAACTCTATGACAGCCAGCAGGCCTTCAAGAAGGATGCCTATCTCTGGGCTCAGGTCGCCGAATACAGCTACGACACCTATATGATGACGCAGCAGCGCAACGGGGCGCTCTGACCCATCACAGGTAATGGAGCCTGGTGTCCTGTCCGGGCTCCGTTGGCAGCCGCCGATCGGCAATCCTGCTTGCGAGAATTTCGCTTGCCAATAATACGTTTTCAAATCAGGTAGTTGCCGCAGAAAATCTCCTCTCCCGACAGGGCTGCGAAAAATTAAATTGGGCGCCGAGCATTGATTATCCGAGGATAAGGCATATATTGCTGTCATCGAAAATTGCTTGCGACCTTTGTCAAAGAGCCTCGCGCTCCGTCAGATTTCCTCTCAAATATCGATCAAAGCGGACGAAATACTGTCCGACAACACTAGCGATTGAAAGGAAATCGTTATGAATACTGGTACCGTAAAGTGGTTCAATAGCACCAAGGGTTTTGGCTTCATTCAGCCCGATGATGGCGCAACTGACGTTTTCGTTCATGTTTCCGCTGTCGAACGTGCCGGCATGTCCTCCCTGACGGAAGGTCAGAAGATCTCTTACGAGATCGTTCGCGACCGCAAGTCCGGTAAGAGCTCGGCCGACAATCTGCGGGCCGCATAAGGATGTCATTCGCCTCGGCTGACCACGGATGTACTGGCAGCGAGCGCTTGAATGACGGGAAGAGGTCGGGGTAACGCCCGGCCTTTTTGTTTTTGCCCGGCTTCGGCCGAGCCTGAAGGAGAAGATGATGAGCCCGAACGTCTATTCCGTCGACGATATCATCGTCCTCAAAGCCGGCCTGACCCGCACGGCCACCGGCGACCGGACATGCCGCGTCGTCGGACTGCTTCCGGCGGCGGATCGGGGCGAGCATCAGTATCGGGTTCGCTTCGATAACGAAAACTTCGAACGTCGTATCGTCGCAAGCGATATCGACGCGTCTGCGACCGCAACCTCCGCCGTCAAAAGCGAGGCTTCCCGGGAAACTCCCGGCGGATCGTGGCTCAAGCCGTCGCGCATGCGCATCGGCAAGTAATTTCAACCCATTGATAGAAGGCGGGGTTTTGCCCGCGATGGAAAGGAAATAGTTTGCAGGTTCTTGTCAGAGACAACAACGTTGACCAGGCACTCCGGGTGCTGAAGAAGAAGATGCAGCGCGAAGGCGTCTTCCGCGAAATGAAGGCTCGGAGCGCTTACGAAAAGCCTTCCGAAAAGCGCGTTCGCGAGAAGGCGGAGGCCGTGCGGCGTTACCGCAAGCTCGCCCGCAAGAAGATGCAGCGCGAAGGCCTGCTGCCGGCGCCGAAAAAAGTCGCCCGCCCGGCCCGCTGATATCTGTCACCGCCCGGACATCCCATCAGGAAGGAGGAGATCCCCATGACTGCAACCAAGGACGAATTCTTCAATCCCACCAAGCTTTCCGCGCGTGACAAGGCCGCCGCTACCGACCAGACAGCCCGCGCCATCATTGCCGCGGAAGCCAATCAGCGGGAAAAGAAAACCGAGAAACTGAGGCTGCTTCGCCTCGAAAAGGAAGCCGCCGAACCTTCGCCGGCGCCAGCTCGATCGAAGAGCCGCAAGAGTCTGACAGACCACTGATGTTCAAAAAGCCCGGGATTCCCGGGCTTTTTCTTTAGCGGAAGCAGTTGGGCCGACTACGCCGTCTGAAGCTTCAGCCGGCGCGGCAGCGGCGGGAACGCGAGGGCAATGAGAACAGCTCCAAGGCCCACCAGCGCAGAGCCGATGAACAGCCAGTTGTAGTTGTTGAACTGATCGAAGGCCCAGCCGCCGGCGAGCGGCCCAAAGGCCATGCCGATTGCGGACAGCATGGTCGCGGCGCCGAGAACCGTACCCAGTATCTTGGCTGCAAAATATTCTCCCGCCAGGACGGCATAGAGCGGCATTACTCCGCCATAGGTGCCGCCGAAGATCACCGCCAGCGCGTAGAACTGGGTGAGATCGCTTGCCATCGTGTAGGCGGCGATCACTGCCGCCTGGATCAATAGCCCGCCGATCAATACCGGCTTGACGCCCAGCCTGTCGGCCAGGACGCCGAAAAGGATCCGGCCTCCGAGACCCGCGGCACCTTCGACGCTATAGATGCTGACAGCCGCCATTGGTCCGATGCCGCAGAACATGGCATAGCTCACCATGTGGAAGATCGGCCCGGAATGGGCTGCGCAGCAGGCGAAAAAGGTGAAGGCAAGCACCAGGAACTGCGGCGAGCGGAACACGTGCGAGAGCGGAGTGTCCGCACGTTCCCCACCCGGCGCGGGGGCTGCGCCGGAAGCCGCCGCAGCCGGCGGATTGCGGACCAGAAACACCGTCGGCAGCAGCAGGATCCACGCGCCGACGCCGATCAGGAACATGGCCATGCGCCAGTCGTCATAGGCCGAGATCAGCCATCGCGCCAAGGGCGAGATCGTCATCGGCGCCATGCCCATGCCGGCCGACACCAGCGAGACCGCGAGACTGCGGTGTTTGTCGAACCAGGCCATGGTCACCGCGATCATCGGTGCGAAAAAGGCACTTGCCGACAAGCCCACCAGGCAGCCGTAGACGAGCTGGAACGCCAGCAGGCTCTCCACCTGACTTGCGAGCACCAGCGCCAATCCCAGCAACAGGGCGCCGATCAGTACGACCACGCGTGCGCCGTAACGGTCGCTGGCCGCGCCCCACATGAAGCCGCCAAGCCCCATGACGATAAAGTTCAACGTCATGGCGCTCGATATGCCGGCGCGCGACCACCCGGTCGTCGTGGCGATCGGCTCGATAAAGATTGCGAGCGAAAACATCGTGCCGACGGCGACGCAGCCCATCAGCGCCCCCGCAAAGACGATTGCCCATCGATAATTATTGCTCATGCCACTCCCCTTTCCACAGGTTCGAACATCACCCGTTGGGCCTCACCGCAACGGGTCCTCGAACCTATGACGTCCGAGCCCGGCCTCTCCCGACAGACCTCACCTCTTTTTTTAGCGCCAGCTCGACCCCAACGCAAAAGCCCCGCACGCGGCGGGGCTTCCAGAACTCATATCGTCGTGACGTCGGTTGCGTCGGTATCAGTCGCCACCGGTATTCGGGCGGGCCTTGCCGACATTGCTGTTGGTCGAGGCGGTCTTGCCGTCCGGCTCCTGGCCGTAATAGGTGCCGCCGAGGTGGCCGCCGCCGCTGGTATTCTCGACCTGCCGTTCGGCGCGCTTCACCGCTTCTTTCACGTCACTTTTACTCATGTCTGTCCTCCAGCTTGGGGTTGGTGACAGTGAGCTAACCGCCTCGATGGCGAGGTGTTCCCTGGCATCTCGATCAGTAAGGCCGGCCGCGGCAGCGGAAATCCCGGAACCTCTTGACGAATGATAACTTGGGTCCTATTTGGAAACGATCGTTCTCGAACTGTATCCTTCCCTGATGAACGCAGACGCTGCCACCCGCCCACCGGGCCGCCCCAGAGAATTCGCGATAGAGGATGCCCTCGACAAGGCGATCGTCGTTTTTTCCGAGCGTGGTTATCATGCCGCCTCCATCTCGGAACTCAAGGAGGCAATGGGGCTGACGGCCGGTAGCCTCTACAAGGCGTTCAAGGACAAGAAGGCAATCTTTCTGGCCGCTTTCGACCGCTACAAGCAGGTTCGCAACGCCCTTCTCGACCAGGAAATCGGCGCCGGCACCAATGGCCGCGACAGGGTTTTCCGCATGCTGCGCTTCTATGCGGAGGCGTCGCATGGCGAAAGCGGGCGGCAGGGCTGCCTGGTGGTTGGAACGGCGATAGAGCTTGCGGTCTACGATGCGGAGGCGGCCGAGCGCGTCGGCCGTTCGATGGCACGGAGCGAAGCTCTGTTCAACCGCCTCATTCGCGAAGGGCAGGCCGACGGCTCGATCTCGAAGAGGATCGACCCGGATGCCACCGCCCGTCTCCTGCTGTCCGTCACCCAGGGCCTCAGGGTCCTCGGCAAGACCGGCCCCGACCGCGATCAGGCCTTTTCCGTGATCGACGCGGCGATGAAGCTGCTCGACTGATTTTATTCGATCCTTCCTCCCAAGGAGTTTTTGATGACCAGCAATAGTGCAACGCTTTCGGCGCCAGCCGCTCCTTCCGCCATGTCGGCCGGCATGACCTTCATCATGGCCGCGGCTTGCGGCCTGATCGCCGCCAATCTCTATTACTCCCAGCCGCTTGCCGGGCCGATCGCCGCATCCATCGGCCTGCCGGCCCATGCGACGGGCCTCATCGTGACGCTGACACAGATCGGTTATGGCCTTGGCCTGCTGCTCATCGTGCCGCTCGGCGACCTTCTCGAAAACCGCCGGCTGATCGTGACGATGATTGGCGCTGCCGCGATCGCGCTCGTCGCCGCCGGTCTTTCGACTGCCGTCCTTCCCTTCCTCGCCGCTTCGCTGGCGATCGGCCTTGCCTCCACTGCCGTGCAGATGATCGTGCCCTTCGCGGCCAATCTAGCCCCCGACGCCCATCGGGGCCGGGTGGTCGGCAATGTCATGAGCGGACTGATGGTCGGCATCATGATGGCCCGGCCAGTCTCCAGCTTCATTGCCCGCTTCTCCTCCTGGCACCTCGTCTTTTTTGTCTCCGCTGCGGTCATGGTCCTGCTCGGCTTCGCGCTCGCCACCCGCCTTCCGAAACGGGTGCCGCAGACAAAGCTCTCCTATTTCGCGCTGATCGCGTCGATGGGGCGCCTCTATGCCACACAGCCGGTGCTGCGACGCCGCGCCTTCTACCAGGCCTGCCAGTTCGCCGCCTTCAGCCTGTTCTGGACCGTCACCCCGCTTGTTCTGGCCGGTCCCGCTTTCCAGCTGAGCCAGGCAGGCATCGCGCTCTTCGCCCTTGCCGGCGTCGCGGGCGCCATCGCCTCGCCGATCGCAGGACGCCTCGCGGACCGCGATCTCGGCCGCCCAGCGACGATCTTCGGCATCCTCTCCGTGGCGATCGCCTTCCTGATCACCCACCTTGCGCCGGAGGGTTCCGCTATTGCGCTTGCACTCCTGACATTTGCCGCGATCCTGCTCGACTTCGGCGTGACGATGACGCTCGTTATCGGCCAGCGGGCGATCTACGGGCTTGGCGCCGATCTGCGCAGCCGTTTAAACGGCCTCTTCATGGCGACTTTCTTCATGGGCGGCGCGGTTGGCTCGGCCGTCGGCGCGTGGGCGTTTGCGGAAGGCGGCTGGCTGCTTGCCTCGATGCTGGGCCTTACGCTTCCGGTCCTTGCGCTTGCCTATTCGCTCACCGAAAAGCGGAACTGACAGGCAAGCTGGGTCCGCCTGAGGGGCCATTCTGAAGGCCCTGATCATGTTCGAGCACGTTCTCGAACATGATCGAGGTCGATGAATCCGCTCCCGTTGCCGAAGGTCAGCCATCGCGTTCAAACCCGGAGGCTGCCTTGCGACTGACCAGACGTCTTCTTCTCGCCCTTTCCCTTTGCACCACCGCCACGCCGCTTCTTGCCGCCGATCCTGTCGGTGTCCGCAAGATGAGCGTCGTCTCGCAGGACTATCCCCGCCCGCTCGCCCTGACGGTCTGGTATCCGGCAGCGGTGGCAGGAGCGCCGAGCGCGACCGTTGAGGATCGCATCTTCGAATTTCCGTCCGCCTCGCAGGATGCGGAAATACGGAGAGGCCGCTTCCCGCTCATCCTCCTTTCGCACGGCTCCGGCTCACGGGCCGAGGGTATGGGCTGGATCGCGGCCGAGCTCGCCGAGGCTGGCTTTGTCGTCGCCGGCCCCAATCATCCTGGCACCACGAGCGGCGATTCCACCCCGGCCGCGACAACCAAGATCTGGGAGCGCACAGGGGATATTTCCGTTGTCATCACCGCGCTCTCTGCCGATCCCCAATGGAAAGCCTCGATCGATCCGACCCGTATCGGCGCACTCGGCTTCTCGCTTGGCGGCACGACGGTGCTGGAGCTCGCCGGCGCCCGTGCCGATCTTTCCGGCTATATCCGCTACTGCAAGGAACATCCGGACATGATGGACTGCCGATGGTTTGCAGGCGGCCGCGGCTATGCCGGCGGGGAGCAGGTCTCCGTGCAGCCTTTCGACCTCGCCAGCGTCGACAAGGCGCGGTTCGAACAGTCCAACCGTGATCGCCGCATCACCGCCGTGGTCGCCGTCGATCCGGGCCTTGCCACGGTGATGAAGCCGGAAAGCCTCAAGTCAATCGCCGCGCCAGTGACGCTCATAAATCTTGGAAGCCCGGGACAAATCCCGTTTGCCGTGCTGTCGGATCGACTGGCGACGCAAATAGCCGGCGCCGGCTACCGGCAGGTCGACAATGCCGACCATTTCAGCTTCCTGCCGGTCTGCAAGCCGGGTGCGACGGATTTCCTTCGATCGGTCGGAGAGATCGACCCGATCTGCGAAGAACTTGCCGAAAGATCGCGGGCGGATATTCACGTGGAACTTGCCGGCCTCATCAGACAGGCCTTCGAGCGCACGCTCAAATCCGGCCACTGACCCGCTGGACGCGCAAGGATGCTAAGCCGGCGTTTTCGCCGGCTGGCGATGTTCATGGTTTTTTAGGAACCCGCAACGCAACCTGAAGGCAATTCCTCGTCATCTTTAGGTGCGCCATGATTGTCTGGCATGTGGTTGTGGCGATCCTGACACTCACGTTGCTTGGCGCCGCGGTCCACATATTTCGATCGTCTTTCAACTTCATGCCCGACATATTCGTTTCCGGCAGTGGCCGGTTTTTTCGCGAGCACATGATCAATGATGCATTGAGTACCAACTACAGCTTCTGGGACATGGTCGCCGGCACGGAATATGACGAAGACGGATTTTACGAGTTCTTCAGCCTGAAGAATCTACGCATATGCTGCACACAGACGATAGCGGTCGGGCTGGCTGTGCTTTTCTCGTTCGACCCGCTCTGGGAAGGCTTCACTGGCGCCGTCGACCAGGCACCGGGATGGCTCTGGTCTCTTTTCGTTTACCGGATCCAAAACCTGGAACTCATCTGAACCTCCGAGCCAGCTTGATCACGTTCCCGGAAGCCGTGGCGATCAGGCTACCCGCTTGTAGAACAGCGTCGTGCCGCAGAAGCCGCCTTGCGGCCACATGGCATAATCGGGAATGACCCCGACGCGTTCCCATCCCAAGCGCGGGTAAATGCTTTCCGCCTCGCTGCCGGTTGCCGTGTCCAGCACCAGAAGCGTGCGGCCGCGCCGGGCGGCCTCGGCCTCCACGACCTCCATCAGCTTGCGCGACAGGCCGAGCCCGCGCGCCGAGCGGTGCACGAGAAGCTTCATCAGGTCGCCGCGATGCGGCTGGTTCGGTTTCGACGCCAGCCCCACCTGCACCGTGCCGACCACCCTGCCTTCCACCTCCGCTACCGCAAGAATGATGCTGCCTTTTTCCACCGCATCGGCGATCTCCTGCCAGTAGCCGGTTGCGTCGCTTGGCTCGAAGGGCAGCATGAAGCCCACCGAGGCGCCGCCATTGATGCAGTCGGAGAGGATTTCGGAAAGATCGGGAAGGACGGCGCGGGCTTCTTCGGCATCGACGATTCGGATGGTGGTCATGTCTTGTTCTTTCGGGTCAGGAATTTACCGGCCACGGTCGAGAATGACCGCGTAGCGGGCCGGCTTGTCGGATGGATTGTGGAAGTCGAAGGCGTCGCCGATATCCATGAAGAGGCAGTCGCCGGGATGGAGCGTGTGGACAGTCTCGCCGATGACCATTTCCAGCACCCCCTGGAACAGCCAGACGTGCTGGGTCATTATCCGGCTCTCTTCGCGCGGCGGAAAGCTGACGCGGGCATGCGGCGGAAAATCCACCTCAACGATATCGACCCGGCTCGGCATGCCGGGCGGAGATACCGAGCGCCTCACATATCCCGTATGCGGATCGCGCCAGAGCTTCTGATCGGCGTGGCGGCTGACCGGCGAGGTTGTGGGTCCGTCATCCGCGAAGAAGGCCGAAAGCGACAGGCCGAGCGCCTCCGAAAGTCTCGCCAGCAGCGCCGCCGTCGGGCTCGCTTCCGCCCGTTCGATCCGCGAAATCATTGCCCGGCTGACGCCGGAACGGTTCGCCAGCTCGTCCAGCGTCAATCCCGCCCGGGCGCGCAGGCTCTTCAGCCGTTCGCTGATCGCGTTCTCTATTTGTAAATCCGGTCCGTCCATAATCAAAGAATTACATTCTCTTATGATGGAATCAAGCGTCTTATGTCAGGCGCATGAAATTTGCGGGGCGATGCCGTTTCCGCGATAGCTTCGGCCGCCGCCGATCGGCTATGGGAGCAGGATCGGGATTTGCACCGGCCCGGCCGGCAGCAATCCGCTGCCATTGCCGGAGAGACGAGATGAACGGCCAGACATTGGAAGCGGCCTCGCCCTTTTCGATCGCCAGCATCGTCGTCTCCATGACGATCGCGGCGATCGGCAGCGGCGTGATGTTCGCCTATGTGCCCTTCATGCTCACCCATTCCGCCGCGCCCTGGGCGGCGGGTGCGGCGGTCACCGCCGTCGCCTTCGGCGGGCTTGTCGGCTGCGTGATCGGCGGGCCGCTGATCAAGCGCGTCGGACATGCGCGGCTTTTTGCCTGCTCCATGGCGATGGTGATCATTGCCGCCGTGCTAATCGCCGCCGATCTGCCGCCTCTCTACTGGATCCTTGCCCGCGGCCTCTACGGCGCGGCCGCCAACGTCAATTTCATCATCGCCCAGAGCTGGCTGAACCATGCGGCATCGAACGAGTGGCGCGGCAAGGCCATGTCCTTCTTCTACATGGCCTATGTGCTCGGCCTCGGCTGCGGCGCCTGGATCTTCGGGCAGATCCCGACCGACGGCAATCTCGCGCCGCTCGCCGTTGTCTTCTTCACCGCGCTTGCCATCCTGCCGATCGGCCTCACCCGCCTGCCGAACCCGCCGCCGCCGGCAAGCGTCAGCGTCAACGTCAAGATGGCCTGGCGCATCTCGCCGGTCGGGCTTGTCGGCGTGCTGGCGTCCGGGGGGCTTTCCATGGTCGTGCAGGGTTTCACCCCGATCTATGCCGCCACCAACCAGGTCTCGCAAAAAGACGTGGCGCTCCTGATGTTCGTCATGCAGACCGGCCTCCTCTTCATCCAGTATCCGCTCGGCGTGCTATCCGACCGCATCGACCGGCGCGCCGTGCTCGTCATCACCTGCGGCCTCATCGTCGCGGCGGGCATCGCAGCACTCTTCGTCTCCTTCGCAACGATCCTCCTCCTGATGATCGTCTTCCTGGTCTTCGGCGGGGCGATCGAGACCGTCTATTCGGTCGCCAATGCGCATGCCAACGACCGCGCCGATCCCGGCGATTTCGTGCCGCTTTCCTCGACGCTGCTCGTCGCCTGGTCGACGGCCGCCACCATCGTGCCGCTCGGCGTCACGCTTCTGACGCCCGTCTTCGGCCAGCACACCTTCATCTACGCGATCATCCTGGTGGCGATCGCCTATGGGACTTACGTGATCTGGCGCCTCAAGGAGCGCAAGGCGGTGCCGGCCGACGAGCGCGAAAACATAGGCATCCGCAGCGCCCAGGTTCCGAACGCTTCGGTCCTTACCGATCCGGAGACCGGCAAACCCGCGCAATAGGCCCCAGAACCGGGTTCTATCCTCACCGAATGGTTATCTTTCCGCTTTGCGGCAGGAACCTGCGCTGCTATATGCGCGGGCCATGAGCACCAATTCCGCCCGCACGCCCCTCGACCATATCCGCAACTTCTCGATCGTGGCCCATATCGACCACGGCAAGTCGACGCTCGCCGACCGGCTGATCCAGACGACCGGCGGCCTGGCCGAGCGCGAGATGTCGGAACAGGTGCTGGACTCGATGGATATCGAGCGCGAGCGCGGCATCACCATCAAGGCCCAGACGGTGCGCCTGCACTACAAGGCGAACAACGGCGAGACCTATATCCTGAACCTGATCGACACGCCCGGCCACGTCGACTTCGCCTATGAAGTGTCGCGCTCGCTCTCTGCCTGCGAAGGTTCGCTGCTGGTCGTCGACGCCAGCCAGGGCGTCGAGGCCCAGACGCTCGCCAATGTCTATCAGGCGATCGACAACAACCACGAGCTCGTCACCGTCCTCAACAAGATCGACCTGCCGGCCGCCGAGCCTGATCGGATCAAGGAACAGATCGAGGAAGTGATCGGCATCGACGCCTCCGACGCCGTTCTCATCTCCGCGAAGACCGGACTCGGCATTCCGGACGTGCTGGAAGCGATCGTCCACAAGCTGCCGCCGCCGAAGAGCGAGCTTGGCGACAAGGGGCCGTTGAAGGCGCTGCTCGTCGACAGCTGGTACGACACCTATCTCGGCGTCATGGTTCTGGTGCGCATCATCGACGGCGTGCTCACTAAGGGCCAGACCATCCGCATGATGGGCACGGACGCCAAATACACGGTCGAGCGCGTCGGCGTGCTGACCCCGAAAATGGTCAATGTCGACAGCCTCGGCCCCGGCGAGATCGGCTTCATCACCGCCTCGATCAAAGAAGTGGCCGATACCCGCGTCGGCGATACGATCACCGAGGACAAGCGGCCGACAGCGCAGGCGCTTCCGGGCTTCAAGCCGGCCCAGCCGGTGGTGTTCTGCGGCCTCTTCCCGGTCGATGCAGCCGATTTCGAGGATCTGCGCGCCGCGATGGGCAAGCTGCGCCTCAACGACGCCTCCTTCTCCTTCGAAATGGAAAGTTCGGCCGCACTCGGCTTCGGCTTCCGCTGCGGTTTCCTCGGCCTCCTGCATCTCGAAATCATCCAGGAGCGCCTGGAGCGCGAATTCGACCTCGACCTCATCGCCACCGCTCCCTCGGTCGTCTATCACCTGGCCATGACCGACGGTTCGACCCGCGAGCTGCACAACCCGGCCGACATGCCTGACGTCGTCAAGATCGCCTCCATCGAAGAGCCGTGGATCAAGGCGACGATCCTGACCCCGGACGATTATCTCGGCGGCATCCTGAAGCTCTGCCAGGACCGGCGCGGCATCCAGACCGAACTCACCTATGTCGGCAAGCGCGCCATGCTTTCCTACGAGCTGCCGCTCAACGAAGTGGTGTTCGATTTCTACGACCGCCTGAAGTCGATCTCCAAGGGCTACGCCTCGTTCGACTACCATCTGCACGGCTATCGCGAGGGCAATCTCGTGAAGATGTCGATCATGGTCAACGGCGAGCCGGTCGACGCGCTTTCCATGCTCGTTCACCGCTCGGCGGCCGAAAAGCGCGGCCGCGACATGTGTGAAAAGCTGAAGGACCTAATACCCAGGCACATGTTCAAGATCCCGATCCAGGCCGCCATCGGCGGCAACGTGATCGCCCGCGAAACGATCTCGGCGATGCGCAAGGACGTGACCGCGAAATGCTACGGCGGCGACGCCACCCGCAAGCGCAAACTTCTGGAAAAACAGAAGGAAGGCAAGAAGCGCATGCGCCAGTTCGGCAAGGTCGACATCCCCCAGGAAGCGTTCATCGCCGCGCTGAAGATGAAGGACGATTGAGGGGTCAGGTCGCCGTCAGCTCTGATCTTCACGCCGTGCCTTGTGCGGGCGGAACCTTGCCGTCGGGCGTCAGACCGTCCACGGCATCAGGAAGCTCCCTGGATAATCTCCTCAGCACTTCCTCTTCGGAAAGACCGGTCTTGGCTGCTACATCACGCACGACGTCCGGCCCAAGGGCCTCTTGAAGCTCCGTGTCGTTGATCGGCTCGTTGGCGCCGGTCCTTACCCAGCTCTCGGCTTTGTTTCCCTGTCCGGCCTGACGGAATTGATCGAGCAGGTCGTTCAGCCCCCCGTTGAGGAGCGAACCGACCCCGCCACCTGCGAGAATGCTGCCGAGGCCACCGCTGCTGAGCCTGCCGAGAACATCGTTCAGTCCTCCCGAGGGCTGCGAGGCGGTCGTTCCTTCAGTTCCACTCGGGGGCGTCCCCTGCCGCCCTTCGGTAATGTTTTTCAAAATTTCGGCAATTTTATCCCTGTTCTGGTAGCCGGCAACGGCCAGCACCGCGAGAAGGGCCTTCAATGGGCCGCGTTGCATGATTTGCCTCCCTTGCTGCCTTGTTTGGCTTCGACACAGCAGTTTTCAATCACTTAGGATTCGTGGGGCAAACGGCAATACAGGAAGCCCGTACGGTCGTTCGCGGAAGCGGCAGTTCTCAAGAGGCCACGGCTTGCTTATCTTGCGAGAACAGACCGGGATAATACTCCCCTCCCCGTCATTCCTGTCCCCGGACTTGATCCGGGGATCCGTCACAGGAATCCAGCAGCGCCGCGTCGGCGGCGCGAAAGACTCTTAATCTTGCAACAAGCCAGAGTCTCTCGCCTGGCAGACGCGCGGCGGCTGGATCCCGGCTCGAAGCCGGGATGACGGAGGATGAATCTCCTCTCGTCAGCGGATATCAAGCTACGCGCAATAACCCCGACTGCGGCAAGCCTCACTTCGACAAGGCCTGTCCCCTCGACCTCTCCCGCAAGACACTGTAACCATCCTCATTTGAGAGAAGGAACCCGAATGGACGCGACCTCGACATCATCCGACATGGCGGAAATGGACCGCATACGCGCAGTGGAGCATAGGCGGCTGCGGGCGCTGGTCGAGGGCGACATGGAGACTGCCATGTCTCTGCATGCCCCTGATTTTCAATTGATAACGCCGATCGGCATGCCGCTGTCGCGGGAACAGTATCTCGGTGCGGTTTCGCAAGGCGCGATCAAATATCTGACATGGCAGCCTCAGGAGATAGTGGTTCGGCTGCATGAGGACGTGGCGCTTATCCGCTACCGTGCCGCGCTCGAAGTCATCTTCAACGGCCACAAGGTGCCGCTCAGCGATTACTGGCATACGGATACCTACGAGCATCGGGACGGACGCTGGCTGGTCGTCTGGTCGCAGGCAACGGCGATCCAGTAGGGCCACCCTTTTTGCCGCGAGGCCGAAGGGGAGATCGGGCGGCCGCGGCGAACCCGTCCCCTTCGTCCTGACCGCTCGATTTGCGCCTTATGCTGCCGGCGGCCGATATCGAACCGATTTCGCCTTCCCCATGGCCTGCATCGCCTCGTCGACGCTAAGAAGGACGGTGGTCTCGAGAGAGCGCACCGCGCCACCGGCGCCGATGGCCAGCGAGACGGCAGCCATCGAGACATTGTCGGGGGCTTCCCACAGATTCCAGCCGTCATGCTCGCCGAAGGCGTACCAGAATCCATGGAGCTTTCCGCCGACGGATTCGATGTAGGTACGGGCCGCCTCCCGCCGATCCTCGGGGTTTTCGATCATCCGCGCCCAGGTCTCGGGCGTGTAGCTAAAACGCGTGAGATACATGGCCATGGCTTGCCTCCTCCATCAGGCCAGTTCAGTTAACGCCCAAGTTTGCAGGAACGCGAGTCAATCCAACGGAGGATTGCCTGCGAGAATAGCCAGGGGGAGGATTGCCGGGACTAGACCGGTGTATTGAGGACGGATGAATTGCTTCTCGGGATCATGAGCGTATCCTCAGCCGGCGTCGGGACAGTGCTCTACTGTTGGGAACCCGAACCATTTGCACCTATAGCGATCCGTCAGCGGCCAGAGAGAAGAAGGCGGCCGCGGGAATCGATGATTGGTCGTCGGCAACGGCGGCGATCTCGGACGCAACCGCACAGCCCAAGTTGACTGAGTCAAGACACGGGCGTCGGCTAGTCCATACCAGGTGACGTCGGTGTCCAGATAGGAGATACCGAGATGAATAAGTTGTGCCTACCGATCCTGACGCTTTTGATCGGGTTCCCCTTACTGATCTGCGGCGTAGCAACTGCGGAAGAGGGAGATTATTACGATGGCATTCCCCAGCGGGGCTATTCTGCTCTTGCCCCGGACTCTATGACGACATCCAGCGTCAGGAATTCCGCCGAGGTGCGCGATCCACTCTATCGGCTCCGGATCAGAAGTGGCCGCGACAACACTTGGCCGGCCTTCAATGATGGCATGCCGCTTTCCGATTAATATCTCTCGGCGAAAAACATTGGCCGTCGAGACTTGCAACTTGGCGGCCAACGCGGGGAACGACAGTTGATAGCAGTTATGGCAGCTTTCGAAAGCTCCGTCTGGTGCTCAGATCACGGCAAGCCCGACGCATACCTGCTTTACCCATTCCTGGAACCCTCTGTCGAAATTTCCCGCAGCGGAGCGCGGCTCAGTTCGTTGCCGGCGGCGATCGCCTTGCGCAGGAGCCGCATCAGTTCCTGCTGCTCTTCACCGGTCAGGCCGCGGACCAGCAGTTCCTGCGCTGTCTCCACCGCCGGGCTGACCGCTTCAAGCGTCTTTTGCCCTTCCGTGGTGATCTGCAGCTCGCGGGAGCGCCGATCCCGGCTGCTGGCGCGGCGCTCCAGCAAGCCCTTCTGCGCCAGGCGGTCTACAACCCCCGTGATGGTCGTCCGATCATAGGCGATCAGCCCGGCCAGCGTGATCTGGTCGATTCCCGGATTGGTGCTGACCGCAGCAAGCGCTGCATATTGCACCGGCGTCAGATCGAAACCCGCCCCCTCCACCTCCGCGTGAAAGACCGCCACCGCGATCTGCTGAAACCGGCGGGCGAGATGCCCCGGCATATCATTGTTGTCCTTCACCGACGTCTCCGCTGCGTATCATCTTCTTGACAGCATACTGATGATCAGTATGCTGATCAATTATTCACTTGCCGCATTCACGGCGGCAGGCCGGCACAGACTAAATCACGGGACGATCCGGCAGTCGACATCGCGACCGAACCGGCCGACCGTTCCCGCGCGAAAGCCTCAAAGACCCAAGCGGAGGAGAAGCGTGATGCAATTTCATTTGAGCGGCTACCATCCCGGCGATCCGGAGATTTCCGATCCTGCCGAACGTGTCGCGGCGTCCGGCGCCTCCGGTCCGCTGCCGGAGGAGGTCGACGTACTCATTGTCGGCTGCGGCCCGGCCGGCCTCACCTTGGCAGCCCAGCTTTCCGCCTTCTCGGATATCAGGACCTGCATCGTCGACCAGAAAACCGGCCCGCTGCTTCGCGGTCAGGCAGATGGCATCGCCTGCCGCACCATGGAGATGTTCGAGGCCTTCGGCTTTGCCGAACGGGTCCTGAAGGAGGCCTATTGGGTCAACGAGACGAGTTTCTGGAAGGCCGCGGAGGATGGTGATGGCCGGATCGTTCGAAGCGGCCGGATCCAGGACACCGAAGACGGGCTTTCGGAATTCCCGCATGTCATCCTCAACCAGGCGCGTGTGCACGATTTCTTCCTCGACGTCATGCGAAAATCACCTGCCAGGCTCGAGCCGCATTACGGCCGGCGCCTGATCGATCTTTCGGTGGACGAGGCGTCATCCTCCCACCCGGTCACCGCAAGGTTCGAGCGGCTCGACCCGGAGCATGAAGGGCAGGTCGAAACGATCAAGGCCCGCTACGCGGTCGGTTGCGACGGCGCGCGCAGCACGGTGCGAAAGTCCATCGGCCGCGTCCTCACCGGCGATTCCGCCAACCATGCCTGGGGTGTCATGGACGTGCTCGCCGTCACCGATTTTCCCGACATCCGGCTGAAGGCGCTGATCCAGTCCCCGGGCGAAGGAAGCATCGTGCTCATCCCTCGCGAAGGGGGCTACCTCGTCCGCATCTATGTCGAACTGGACAAGCTCGATGCCGGCGAGCGGGTATCGAACCGCAGCATCACCTCCGATTATCTCATTGCCGCAACCCAGCGGATCCTGAAACCCTATACGCTGGAAGTAAAGGAGATCGCGTGGTGGTCGGTCTACGAGATCGGCCAGCGGCTTTGCGACAGGTTCGACGACGTGCCGGAGGAAGCGGGCGCCGGCCGCCGGCCCCGCGTCTTCATAGCCGGCGATGCCTGCCATACCCACAGCCCGAAGGCCGGACAGGGCATGAACGTTTCGATGCAGGACGCCTTCAATCTGGGCTGGAAGCTCGCGGCGGTCCTGCGCGGTCAAAGTCTTCCGCATCTGCTGCACAGCTATTCCGCCGAGCGCCAGGCGATCGCGAGCGAGCTGATCGATTTCGACCGGGAATGGGCGAAAATGCTCAGCGCATCCTCGGCGGAAGGCAGGCAGGTCGATCCGGCGGAAACCCAAAACTATTTCGTCCGCCACAGGCGCTACACCGCCGGCACGGCGGTCCGCTACCAGCCCTCGATCCTTACGGGGGATGCGACCCACCAACATCTTGCGGAGGGGTTTTCGATCGGCATGCGGCTCCATTCCGCGCCGGTCATCCGCCTGGCGGACGCCAAGCCTGTTCATCTGGGGCACGTGGTCAAGGCGGACGGCCGCTGGCGTATCCTTGCCTTTGCCGGCGCCGGAGACCCGGCCGACCCCGCCTCCGGCATTCAGGCCCTATGCGCTTTTCTGACCGATTCCTCGGTGTCGCCCATCCGGAAATACACCCCGGCGGGTCAGGATATCGACTCGGTGATCGATGTTCGCGCGATCTTTCAGCAGGGACATCGCGACCTTGCGGTGGAGAGGATGCCGGCCTTCCTGCTTCCCCGGAAAGGCCGCTACGGGCTTTGCGACTACGAAAAGATGTTCTGCCCCGACCTCAAGCACGGTCAGGACATCTTCGATCTGCGCGGCATCGACCGGCAACGGGGGTGCCTAGTGGTCGTCCGTCCCGACCAGTATGTGGCGCAGGTTCTTCCGCTCAACGGCCATGCCGGCCTGGCGGCCTTCTTCGACGGTTTCATGGCCTTGAAGGGATAATGGTCTGAGTGCGCGTTGACATCCGATTCAATTTGTACAACTGTACAAATTATAAGGTCAATCGACAAAGAGTCCGATGCGCCAGAGCTTGAAAGAATCGCTTCTTCGACACGCCGTGACGCTGTTTTCGCAGAGCGGCTACAATGCGGTTTCGCTGCGCGACATCGCCAAGGCGGCCGGCGCCAATGTCGGCAGCCTGACCTATCACTTCGGCTCGAAGGCCAATCTGCTTCGAGAGATCTACGAACTTCACACGAGGCCGATGAACGCCCGCCGCCTCGAGCTGCTCGGCGAGGCGCGGCGGATCAGCAATCCCGACGAACGGCTGATGGCCGTTCTCAGGGCCTATGTCGTTCCAGCCTTTATCTCTTCGACAGAAGGCGACGGCGGCGGTGCGGAATTTACGCGGATGCGGGCAGTCCTTTCCGCTGAAGGCAATCCCGATGCCCGCAAAATCATCGCCGACGCTTTCGACGAGACGAGCCGCGTCTTCATCGATGCGCTTTCCGAATGCGTGCCCGGCGCATCGCCGAAAGGGCTCATCTGGCGCAGCCAGTTCCTCCTCGGCGCCCTTTATTACACCCTCGTCAACCCGGAGCGCGTAACGCGCCTTTCCGGAGGAACCGTGGATGGAGAAGACCGGGAAGCCGCCGTCAACCAGATCGTCGAGGCAAGCTATGCCAGCTTCCGCAGCCTCTCCACGGAACTCGCCGCGCCTGCGCCACGGATCATGAAAGGTAGAAATTGATGCCCACTGCCTCCCATGCGAGCGAGACACGGCGCAAGCCGGATTTCACTCTCCCAGCCGGCAGTTGCGATGCCCATTGCCATGTCTTCGGTCCTGGAGATGTTTTTCCCTACGCGCCCGATCGCAGCTATACACCCGCCGATGCACCGAAAGAGGCGCTTGCAGCGCTTCACGAAACGCTCGGCATCGACCGCGCCGTGATCGTGCAGGCCAGCTGCCACGGCACCGACAACCGCGCCATGCTCGATGCGATCGCCCGGCGCCCTGACCGCTATCGCGGCGTGGCCATCGTCGACGGCAGTTTCGACGACAAGGCCTATCAGCTGCTGGACGATGGCGGCGTGCGCGGAGTCCGCTTCAATTTCGTCCGCCATCTCGGTGGCGCGCCCGACATGGATGTGTTCAACGGGGTGATCGACCGGATCAAGGGCCGCGGCTGGCACGTCGTCCTGCATCTGGATGCGGCCGATATTCTGCCGCTTTCCGACATGATCCGCAGCCTGCCGGTGCCCTTCGTGGTCGACCACATGGGCCGCGTCGACACGACGCTCGGCATTGATCAGCCGGCAATCCGGGCGCTGCTGGAACTTGCCCGGCGGGAGAACTGCTGGATCAAGGTCAGCGGCTCCGAGCGGATTGCGCGTTTTCCGTTCGATGCGGCGGTGCCGTTCGCTCGGGCGCTCGTGGAAACGAGCCCCGAGCGGACGCTTTGGGGCACGGATTTTCCGCATCCCAATCTAAAGGAACCCGTCGACGAGGTTGACCTCGTCGACCTCGTTCCCCGGTTCGCGATCACCGCGGAGGAACAGCAGCGGCTGCTCGTCGATAATCCCGCGCGGCTTTACGGTTTTGCCGCCTGAGCGGACTTTCAAAAAGAGGAGGAGGAGAAGATGCATTTTGATATGGTGCGGAAACCGGAGGGGATGCTCCGGCGGACTGCTCGGGTGATGACATGGCTGCTACCGGCAATTGCACTGGCGGTCGCGGCTCCCGTCGGCGTTCAGGCGCAGGCGGATTACCCCTCGCGTGACATCACTCTCGTTCTGCCCTTCGGCCCGGGCGGGATTGCCGACATCACTTCGCGGGTCGTAGCGGATGCTCTCGGCAAGAAGCTCGGCCGGCAGATCGTCATCCTCAATCAACCGGGTGCAGGCGGCGCCACCGCCGCGCGGGCGGCCCTCAATGCCGAGGCCGACGGCTACACGCTCGCCCTGCTTTCGAACGGGACCGCAATCAGCGTGCCGCTTTTCAAGAACCTGCAATTCGATCCGGTCAAGGATTTCACCCCCGTATCGAGCCTTGCCTATTTCGACTTCGTCTTCGTGACCAAGGCAGGCGGCAAGTTCAAGACGCTCAAGGATGTTCTGGAGGCGGCAAAGGCCGATCCGGGTGGCCTGAACGTCGGAACCATCAATGTCGGCAGCAGCCAGAACCTTGCCGCCGAGCTCTTCAAATCGACCTCCGGCATCGACTTTACCATCGTGCCCTACAAGGCGACGCCGGACCTGCTGGTCGCGCTGCTCGGCGACGAGCTGGACGTGATCGTCGACAGCCAGACCGCGCTGAAGGCCGCACTGACGCAGGGACAGGCCACTGCAGTCGCTTCCTCCGGTCCGACACGCTCCAAACTGCTGCCGGACGTGCCGACCGCTCAGGAACAGGGTGTTGCCGGCTTCGACGTGACGTCCTGGAACGGCGTTTTTGCGCCAGCTGGTACGCCGGAAGAGGTGGTGAAGAAGCTCAACGCCGCGCTTGTCGACGTTCTGGCCGATCCGGCCATTCAGAAACGGTTTGCGGATCTGGGAGTCGAAGCCCGCTCCAGCACCCCTCAGGAGATCGGCGATCGCCTGAAGTCCGATATCGCCAAGTGGGGCGAGGTCATCAAGAAAGCCGGCATCCCGCAACAGTAGCGCGGGTGCGGGCACGTCTCTTTACCGGGCCGTCACGGGCGGCCCGGTTTGCTCAAGGCTCTTCCTTCTTCGAAATCCAGGGCATGGGCTGCCGCTGGAGAAAGGCATCGATCCCGGCGCGTCCCTCGTCGCTTTCCCAACGGTCGGCGAGCAGGCCGATGCTGTAAGCAATCGAATCATCAGTCGCTTCACGGGCGAGGTTCTGAATAAGGCTCTTAGCGCTGGCCACCGCTCCTGGCGCACAATCAAGGAAAGCCGAGACCTCTGCCGCGATTGCACCGTCGAGTTCGCCCTGTGAGCAAACGACCGACACCAGCCCGATTTCACGCGCCGTCTCGGCATCAAAACGGCGGGCATTCAGAAACAGGCGGCGGGCATGGCCCTCGCCGATGCGCCGGACGACATAAGGGCCGATCGTCGCCGGGATGAGGCCAAGCCGGGTTTCGGTGAGCGCGAACTCTGCGCTCCCGGCAGCGATGACGATGTCGCAGACGGACATCAGGCCGATGCCGCCGCCGAAGGCATTGCCCTGCACCTTGCCGACCAGCGGCTTCGGCAGGTCGTCCAGCGCCTTCAGCATCATCGCAAGTTCGGTCGCACCTTCAATTTTGCCGTTGCGGTCCTTGCCCCCCTGATCCCGCATCCACTGAAGGTCGCCGCCGGCGCAGAAGGTCGGACCCGAAGCGGCCAGCACCACGACCCGAACCGTGTCATCGGATGCAAGCCTCGCCGCCGCATCGGCCAATTCGGCAATCATCATGGCGTTCATGGCGTTGTGTTTTTCCGGCCGGTTCAGCGTCAGTTCGGCGATCCCCCGGACATCCTGCCCGATGGTCAGCGTCTGGTAGCCGCTCATCAGCGTGCACCTCTCAATCTACGGGCGAAGGCCTCCGCCTCCGCCAACAGGCTGCGGTTGATGCGGGTTTCGAAACCGAGTGCATGGAGATGGTCGACAGTTCTGCCGGTTGCGACATTGCCTTCCGCGCCTGGTGCGTAGGGGCAGCCGCCCAGTCCGCCTGCCGCCGCGTCGAAGACACGCAGCCCCTTTTCCAGCGATACGGTGACGTTGTCGACGGCGCGACCGTTGGTGTCGTGGAAATGGCCCGCGAGGGACGCAACCGGCACACGCTCCAGAACCGCATCCAGCATGGCCTTGATCCGCTCCGGCGTGCCGGTACCGATCGTATCTCCGAGCGAGATCTCGTAACAGCCGAGGTTCAGGAGTTTCTCCGCCACGTCCGCCACCCCGGCGGGAGATGTCGGTCCGTCATAAGGGCAATCGACGACACAGGAAATGTAGCCGCGCACCGGCACACCATCCCGCCGGGCCTGTTCAACCAGCGGGACGAACCGCTCCAGACTTTCGGCGATGCTGCAATTGATATTGCGCCGGCTGAAGCCTTCGGAAGCGGAAGCGAAGACAGCGACCTCGTCCGCCCTTGCCGCGCATGCAGCCTGGTAACCGCGCAGGTTCGGCGTCAGCACGGTGTAGAGAGTGCCGGGCTTACGGGTGACGCCGGCCATGACCTCCGCCCCGTCGGCCATCTGGGGCACCCAATCGGCGCGGACAAAGCTCGTCACCTCGATCTTCTCAAAACCGCAGGCGGAGAGCATGTCGACCAGTTTGATCTTGTCGATGGCCGGAATGATGCGCTTCTCGTTCTGCAGGCCATCGCGGGGACCGACTTCGTGGATGCGCACGAACTCAGCCATGTTCCGCCTCCTGAAGCGGCTCCAGCGTCAGAAGTACGGCCCCTTCCAGAACCTGCTCGCCTTCCGACACCATTACATCGGCTATGGTGCCGTCGCGGGAGGCCGGCAGCGTCAGCTCCATCTTCATCGCTTCCATCACCGCCAGCGTCTCACCTTTGACGACAGTGGCGCCGGGTCTCGCCCGCATCAGCTTCACCTGACCCGGCATGGGCGCGACAATGCGGTCACCGCCGGCGACCGCTTCATCTTCGCCCGCCAGGACGTCCATCAGGACGAAATGCCAGTTTTCGCCATCCCGGAAGATCGTCACGTCCCTGAGGCCGCGAATTGCATGGAGCGTGTGGCTTCGGCCGGCGCCCTCGACGATATAGGCGTCGCCGGCGTATGAAACGCGAAGGTCGGAGGATTTGCCCTCGGCCGTCACCTCGTATCCGCCCTCCGGCCTTGCGGCAAAGGAAACCGGCAGGCGATGGCCCCGATGCTCGAGCGACACGAAATCCTCGGCTTTCGACCACAGCCGAAACCCTGAAAGAGCATCCCGGGGGTCATTCGATTTTTTCCGTTCAAGCGCACCGGCCAGGATGAGGGTCGCCAGCGCGACAACATCGTGCGGCGCCGGATGAATCATCGTCAACTCGGCAAGATGACGATCGATCAAGCCCGTATCCGGACGGCCCTCGGTGAAATCAGGCTGCGCCGTTAGCCGGCGAAGGAAGGTGGCATTGGTCGTGACGCCTGTGGCACGGACTTGCGCGAGAGCCGTCGAGAGCGCCGACAGCGCTGCAGCCCTGTCAGCCCCATGGGTAACGATCTTGGCAATCATCGGATCGTAATAGGGGGAGATACGGTCGCCGGCGCGCACGCCGCTGTCGACGCGGGCGAGATGCTCGGGCAGATCGAGATGGGTTAGCTTGCCCGTTGCAGGCAGGAAACCCCGCTCGGCATCCTCGGCATAAAGCCGGGCCTCAAAGGCCCAGCCATGGATGGAAAGCTCTTCCTGCCGGCGCGGCAGAGGCTCTCCAGACGCAATGCGGAGCTGCCATTCGACGAGATCGACACCGGTGATCGCTTCCGTCACAGGATGCTCCACCTGCAACCGGGTATTCATCTCCATGAACCAGAACCGATCGGCCCGAAGCCCTTCGGAACCGTCGGCGATAAATTCGATCGTACCGGCCCCGGAATAACTGATCGCCTGCGCGGCTTTTACGGCTGCCTCACCCATAGCGCAGCGCATCTCGTCCGGCATGCCGGGTGCGGGCGCTTCCTCGATGACCTTCTGGTGGCGGCGCTGAAGCGAGCAGTCGCGCTCGAACAGATGCACGACATTGCCGTGGTCGTCGCCAAAAACCTGGATCTCGATGTGCCGCGGATGGGTAATGTATTTTTCGATGAGGCAGGAGGCGTCGCCGAAAGCAGCCAGCCCCTCACGCTGGGCCGATGCAAGCGCTTCCTTGAAGGAGGCGGCGTTTTCGACACGGCGCATGCCCTTGCCGCCTCCGCCGGCGCGGGCCTTGATGAGAACCGGGAAGCCGATGCGCTCCGCTTCCCGCAAGAGGAAATCAGGATCCTGTTCGGCGCCGTGATAACCCGGCACGACCGGCACACCGGCTCTTTCCATCAGCCCCTTGGCGGCGTCCTTCAGGCCCATGGCGCGGATGGCATCCGGCGACGGCCCGATAAAACGAATGCCGGCCGATGTCACCGCATCGGCGAAATCCGGGTTCTCCGACAGGAACCCATAACCCGGATGGATGCCATCGGAGCCGGTGCGGACGGCCGCTGCGATGATCAGGTCGCCGCGCAGATAGCTCTCTGACGCCGGAGATGGACCGAGGTGCACTGCCTCACCGGCAAGCGAGACATGCAAGGCATCGCGATCCGCATCGGAATAGACGGCAACAGTTGCGATGCCCAGCCTGTGACAGGAGCGGATGATGCGGCAGGCAATCTCGCCGCGATTGGCTATGAGGACTTTCCTGATCATGACGCCCTCACATGCGGAACACGCCGAAGCGTGTTTCCTCGATCGGCGCGTTGAGCGCGGCGGAGAGACTGAGCGCCAAAACCTGGCGGGTCTTGGCCGGATGGATAATGCCGTCGTCCCAAAGCCGCGCAGAGGCATAAAGCGGATGGCTCTGCTCCTCGAACTGATCGAGGACCGGCTGCTTGAATGCCGCCTCCTCTTCCGTGCTCCAGCTCCTGCCGCCGCGTTCGATCGCCTCACGCCGGACCGTCGCCAGCACACCGGCGGCCTGCGGGCCGCCCATGACGGAAATGCGGCTGTTCGGCCAGGTCCAGAGGAAACGGGGAGAATAGGCGCGGCCGGCCATGCCGTAATTGCCGGCGCCGAAGGACCCGCCGACTAGGATCGTCACCTTGGGCACCGATGTCGTGGCGACCGCCGTGACCAGTTTGGCGCCGTGCTTGGCGATGCCTTCCGCCTCATAACGCCTTCCGACCATGAAGCCGGTGATATTTTGCAGGAAGACGAGCGGGATTTTTCGCTGCGAGCAGAGTTCGATGAAATGCGCGCCCTTCTGGGCGCTTTCGGAAAACAGCACGCCGTTATTGGCTATGACGCCGACCGGGATCCCGAAGATATGCGCAAAGCCGCAGACGAGGGTCGTGCCGAAACGGGCCTTGAACTCGTCGAAGCGCGAGCCGTCAACCACGCGGGCGATCACCTCACGGATGTCGTAGGGCGTGGCAAGGGACGCCGGCACGATCGCGGCGATTTCTTCCGGGTCGTAGAGCGGGTCTTCCGGCTTTTCGAGCGCAGCAGTATCCGGCTTGCGGGTGTTGAGGCCGGCAACGGCACGCCGGACCAGCGCCAACGCATGGGCATCGTCGCGAGCGAGATGGTCGGCAACGCCGGAGAGCCGCGTATGGACGTCGCCGCCGCCCAGATCCTCGGCGCTGACCTCCTCGCCGGTGGCAGCCCTCACGAGTGGTGGGCCGGCGAGGAAGATCGTACCCTGGTCGCGAACGATGATCGCTTCATCCGACATGGCCGGCACATAGGCGCCGCCCGCGGTGCAGGAGCCCATCACCGCGGCGATCTGGGCAATGCCCTTCGCAGACATGCGGGCCTGATTGTAGAAGATGCGGCCGAAATGATCCCGGTCAGGGAATACCTCGTCCTGGTTCGGCAGGTTGGCGCCGCCAGAATCGACGAGATAGATGCAAGGCAGACGATTTTCCTCGGCGATCTCCTGGGCGCGGAGATGCTTCTTGACTGTCATCGGGTAATAGGTGCCGCCCTTTACGGTGGCATCGTTGGCGACCACCATGACCTCCCGGCCTTCCACACGGCCGATGCCGGTGACGATGCCGGCAGACGGACTGGCGCCGCCATAAAGCCCGTGCGCGGCCGTCGCTCCGATTTCGAGAAAGGGTGAGCCGTGATCCAGCAATCGGGCGATGCGCTCACGCGGGAGAAGCTTGCCGCGCTTCACGTGCCGCGCCCGCGCATCCTCGCCGCCACCGGCTTCGGCAAGCGAAACGGCGGCCTGAACCTCGGCGATCTTCATCTCCATGGCGGCGCGGTTGGCCTCGGCAGCTTCACTCCTCAGATTGACCTGCGACCGGATGACAGCCATCAGGCGGTTTCCTTGAAGAGCTCGCGGCCGATCAGCATGCGGCGGATTTCGGAGGTTCCGGCGCCGATCTCCATCAGCTTGGCGTCGCGCAGCAACCGGCCGGTCGGGTTGTCGTTGATATAACCGTTGCCGCCGAGCACCTGGATCGCCTGCAGCGCCTGCTGGGTCGCCTGTTCGGATGCGTAAAGGCAGCAGGCGGCGGCATCCTGCCGCGTCACCACGCCGCGATCGCAGGCGGTTGCGACAGCGTAGACATAGGCCCGGGCGGAATTCATGGCGGTGTACATGTCGGCCACCTTGGCCTGGATCAGCTGGAATTCGCCGATCGGCTGACCGAACTGCTTGCGCTCATGAATATAGGGCATCACAACGTCGAGGCAGGCATGCATGATGCCGATGCCGATGCCGGCGAGAACGACACGCTCGTAATCGAGCCCGGACATCAGCACGCGCACGCCGCCGCCCTCGATGCCCATGACGTTTTCAGCCGGCACTTCGCAATCCTCAAACACCAGTTCGCAGGTGTTGGAGCCGCGCATGCCGAGCTTGTCGAGCTTTTGAGCGGTGGAAAAGCCTGCGAAGCCTTTCTCGATCAGGAAGGCGGTGATGCCTTTCGGGCCGGCGGCCGGATCGGTCTTCGCATAGACCACCAGCACATCCGCATCCGGACCGTTGGTGATCCACATCTTGCTGCCGTTCAGAACATAGACGTCGCCCCGCTTTTCAGCCCGAAGCTTCATCGAGACCACGTCGGAGCCAGCCCCTGGTTCCGACATCGCAAGCGCCCCGACGTGCTCTCCCGAGCAGAGTTTGGGCAGATACCGCGCCTTCTGCTCGGCATTGCCGTTGCGGTTGATCTGGTTGACGCAGAGATTGGAATGGGCCCCATAGCTGAGCGACGTCGAGGCGGAGGCCCGCGCCAGTTCCTCGACGGCGACGACATGGGCGAGGTAGCCAAGTCCTGAACCGCCAAAATCCGGATCGGCGGTGATGCCGAGCAGACCGAGCGCCCCCAATTCAGGCCACAGATCGCGGGCAAATTCGTTGCTTCGATCGATTTCATCGGCGCGGGGCGCAAGCTTTTCCTGCGCGAAACGATGAACGGTTTCGCGAACCGCCTCGACATCCTCACCGAGAGCGAAATCCATGCTTGAGTGGAACACCTTGTCTCCTCCCGGTGTGCCAAGATTTTATCAGAAGGTTGTGGGGCAGCCGCGAACGATCGTCAATGACCCAGACGGAGATCGCAATATCCGGTCGTTTCAGGAAAGCGCTTTGAAAAAAGATTGCCTTTATTTCGGCAGATGATGCGGGTTCAATCCCGGTACCCATTGGGTATTCGGCATTCGAGTGCCGGTATAGGTGATGCCGCTTTCGGTTTCACAGCGATAGACGCGGGTCGGCATGCGGTCGCCATAGAGAATGTCGAAACGGCCGCGGGGCCGGTAGACCTCTTCGATATCCGTGGTGCAGGTATAGGCCTGCTTCTGCACACGCTCCTCTTCCGGCACCACACCGGGCAGATCCCGAAAATAGGTGCCGGGCGAGAAATCCAAGCTCTTCCGCTCGGCCGCGAACACGTCAACGGGCGCAAACGCGGCGATGATGAGCGCCACAAGCATTACGACGGGCAAGATCCATGCACCCTTGAACATCATTCCACTCCTCACCCGCAAATCCCGCGGGTGTTTCCAAGATATGGATGACAGAGCGCCCGTTCCATGGACCGGGGTCCACATTTGCGTGATCATCAACCGATTTCCAATCGGCGATAGTCCGTAGGCTGCTGATAGAGCCAGCCGATGCGCTTGACTGCTGCTTCGAAGTTTTCACGCGCGACGCTCATCGTGTGGCCATTGGCATGGAGAAGCGTTTCCTCGTTTTCCATGATGCCGACATGGCCTTTCCAGAAAACGAGATCGCCGCGACAAAGTTCCTCACGTGAGATGGAGACGCCGACCTCGGCCTGCATGTCGGAATCGCGAGGTGCGGCCTTGCCGACCATCATCAGTGCGAGCTGAACCAATGCGGAGCAATCCAGCCCGAAGCCGGAACGGCCGCCCCAGAGATAGGGCGTCTCGATAAACTTCTCCGCGACCGCGACGTAGTCGTCACCCATGGTCTCGGCAACGGGAAGGCAATGGCTGGCGATCACCGCACCGCCGCCGGACAAGAGACAATAACGCGTGCCGCGGGTTTCCGCTTCGCCGACCACCACGATGCGGCTGCCCAGGGAGAGAGCCGTCGTCGGAGGCTTGCGAAGCTCTGGCTCCGGGTAAACGAAGGTGCGTTGAACTGCGATACGATGTGTCGGTTCTTCCGGTTCGCCCAACATAGTCTCCGGCAGATAACCGACATAGCCGTCCTGATCGGCCTGGACCCAGGCGAAGCCACCGGCGCGATCGAAGACCCGGACGGTCTCCCCAAAAAGAAGTTCCGTATCGATGCCGAGAGCAAGGTCGGGCGACGGCCGCAACTGGGCTATCGGCACGACGACCCGAGCTGGTTCGCCACGCACGAAATTTTCCGCGTCGACGCTGCCCTTCAGCAATTCGTCGGCGAGGTCGGGCCGGAAGGCATGCAGGCGTCTGTCGAGCAGCTTCGTCATTTCATATTCCCGGCCGGCGGGCTTCCTGGATGATCAAGTCGCCCATTTTTTCAAGAAACAAGGCGCCTGCGACCGTGCGCTTGATGATCACGTTGCGGCGGTCGCGTTCGTCCCGTTCGCGATCCACCAGGCCCATGCCGCCCATCGAGTCCAATGCGCGGGTAATCACCGGCTTGGATACGCCGAGCGTTGCCGCCAAGCCCCTTACCGTATGGGGCGGCGGCACCAGATAAATATGCAGCAGGATCGATATCTGGCGCAATGTCAGATCCCGCCCGTCATGCCGCACCTGCTCCAGCGAGACCCGGTGCCACAAACCTAATGCCTGCGTGGCCGTCAGTTCCAGCGTCATGATGACCCTCGGCTCAAAATCCTGCAGATTTTAGGCCGAAGGTCTTACCGGTTTGTTTCGGCGCTTACTTCGCAGCCATATCGCGGATCACCCGGTAGAGGGCACGGATTGCAAAGGCCTCGCCGCCGACCGGCGCATGCGGTTTATCGGCCAACACCCAGGCGTAGATGTCGAAATGTGCCCAGCTTCTGGTGGCCGTGACGAAGCGCTTCAGGAAGAGAGCCGCGGTAATGGCACCCGCCATGCCGCCCGATGGCGAATTGGTGATATCGGCGGCGCGGGCGCGGATATCCTTGTCATAACCCATCCAGAGCGGCAGCCGCCACAAGGGATCGGCCTCAGCCTTTGCGGCTTCCATCAGTCTCGCGGACAGCGTCTCGTCGTCAGTAAAATAAGGCGCCAGTTCGGCGCCGAGAGCGACACGCGCCGCGCCGGTGAGGGTCGACATGTCGATCATCAGGTCCGGCGGGTTTTCATCCGCATAGGCGAGCGCATCTGCGAGGACCAAACGGCCTTCAGCATCGGTATTGTCGATCTGCACGGTGAGACCCTTGCGGCTCCGGTAGATATCGCCGGGGCGGAAGGCGTTGCCCGAAATGGAGTTTTCGACCGCCGGCACGAGCACCTGAAGGTCGACTTTTAGTCCGGCATCCATGATCATCAGGGCAAGGCCCATGACATTTGCCGCACCGCCCATGTCCTTCTTCATCAGCGCCATGTTGGCGGCGCCCTTGATATCGAGACCACCGGTATCGAAGCAGACGCCCTTGCCGACAAGCGTCACGCGCGGATGCCCCTTCTCGCCCCAGCGCAATTCGAGCAGCCGAGGTGCAGAAGCGCTGGCGCGGCCGACGGTGTGGATCAGCGGGAAGTTTTCCTCCAGCAGATCCTCGCCGACTATCGAAGTGACGGTCGCGCCATAATGTTCGCCAAGGGCGCGGAAGGCGGCCTCCAGCTCGGCTGGCCCCATCTCGTTGGTCGGAATATTGACGAGGTCGCGCGCCAGGAAGACGGCGGCAAGCTGACGTTCGACATCGGCAACATCGACCGTCTCGGGAACCACGAGCCGGACGTCTTTCTGCTTTTCGGCCTTATATCGGCTGAAGGCGTAGGTGCCGAGGCCGTAACCCAGTGCAAGCTGCTCCGGTGGCAAGGATGCCGCGGTTTCGATGTGCCAGTCTCCTGCCGGCAACAGCTTGGAGAGCCGACCGGTGATGAAAGGAGCCTCCGCCGGGTCGTTGCCGAGGCCGAAGAAGGCGCTTCCCACCTCCCCGCCAGCCGGGACGAGCAGAAGAGCACCGGCTTCGGCCTTGAAGCCCGCGGCTTTTGTCCAGGCGAGCACCGGCGGCTCGAACTTTCCTTCTTCGAGGTCGGACGGAGTCACGGCGTAGACGGGCTTGGTAGCCGCGGTCTTCATGCTGAAGATGGCGGGGCGCTCGATAAATTGAAACGGCGTCATGGGGGGCCTTTGCAAAGGGCTGGAATCGTTCATCTTAACGGTCTGTTAGGGTTAACAGTTTATTTCTGGAGAGGAAATGCGCCACATGCCGCCACCCGAGAAAAGGTCGCAGCGGCAAGGACTGACGAGACCCCTGATGACCGCTTCTGCCGCCCTAATCTTTCGCAAGAACCGTCTCGCCCAGACTGTCGCGATCGCCCTCCTGACGGTCTCCCTCGCCGGTTGCGCCAGCACCAAAAGGGATCCGGAGACAACCGGCTCGATCCCGAAGGTCTCCACGGCTTCGCTTCAGGGCATGGACACGGCCGCGCTTTCGGCCACCGAGCGGTCGATCGGGGCTGCCTATGTACGCGATCCGAAAAACAGGGATATCGGCCTGAGATATGCAACCGTACTCGGCATGACAGGCAAGTCCGCGCAGGCGCTTGCCGTGATGCAGCAAGTGGCGATTGCCCACCCTGCCGACCGCGAGGTTCTTGCAGCCTATGGCAAGGCGCAGGCCGCCGCCGGGCAGCTCGAACAGGCGCTGGCAACGATCAATCGTGCCCAGACGCCGGATCATCCCGATTGGCGGCTTTATTCGGCCGAAGGCGCCGTACTGGACCAGATGGGCCGCTCGGACGAGGCGCGGAAGAAATATCGCATGGCGCTCGATGCGCAGCCAAACGAGCCGAGCGTTATCTCCAATCTCGGCATGTCCTATGTCCTTTCAGGGGATCTTCGCACGGCCGAAACCTATATGCGTAACGCCGCAGCCCAGCCCAGTTCCGACAGCCGGGTGAGGCAGAACCTGGCACTCGTCGTCGGTTTGCAAGGCCGCTTTGCGGAAGCGGAAGAGATTGCCCGCAAGGAACTCTCGCAGCAGCAGGCGGATGCCAACGTCACCTACCTGCGCTCGATGCTGTCGCAGCAGAACTCGTGGAGCAAGCTTGCCGACAAGGACGGCAAAGGTAAGCCGAACAACACGAATTGAGCGGTCGCTAAAGAGAAAACGAGACCCCCGTCATCTCAAAAGCCTCTTTGATAAAGAGTCTTGCGGAAGTCTAAGCCATAGCTGCTTGCTTTTCGCCGTAGGTTGGATCGTATGGGCTTCTGGACAGTCCCGGAGATCTCCGCACGTGATGAAGCTCGACCACCTCACCGTGATAGCCCCAACGCTGATCGAAGGGGTACTGCATGTTCGAAATTGCCTTGAACTCGACGTGCCTTTCGGCACTCATCACGACTATATGGGCACATACAACCACCGACTTCAGCTCGGAAATTCTGTCTATCTAGAGATCGTAGCGCTGGACCCGGAAGGAGTGGACCCCGGTAGGCCGCGCTGGTTCGGTCTCGACAACCAGGAAAGGGTCAGATCGGATTGGAAAGAAGGTCGTCGCCTGCGAGGGTGGGTGGCGAACACGGATGCGATTGATTCCATTGTTTTGACCCGCCGAGCGATCTTCGGCAGCAAGGTTCGCCTTCCGACAACCAATCCGACTTTCGCTTTCACCATCCCGGAGGATGGATCGCTTCCCCTAGACGGCGTGGCCCCCTCGATCATCGACCACTGCGGGGACCCCACCTCAATGACCTCAATTCCTGACCTGGGTGCGCGCCTTCGTTCGCTTATCCTCGAACATCCAGATTCTGCCGCCATCGAGACGCTTTATCGCGAACTTGCCATCGAGCATTCACCAATGGTCGTCCAGGCGTCCAAAGTCCGCTATCGGGCACTTATCGAGACACCGAGTGGATTGAGAGAATTAACGTGACCCGAAAGCAAAGTTCATTTCTTTCCACGGGTGCCGCCGCGTTAAACAAAACGCGAGACCACAGTAATTATACCGCCGATCAGCACGAGATTGATGCAAAGTCTTGCCAGCATTGTCATATCCTCCAATTTGCCAATCGCAGCCGGCGCGGTTTGAAGCGGACTGCCGGGTGCATCGATTACATGGAAAGGGTAATGCAACTGCGCTGAATGCGTGCTGAAGTCTCAGTTCAGGAAGCGTTCAGGAGGGCGGTATCGAGCTGACCCGCGCAAGGCATCAGAATTTGTCGGCGACCTGAATGCCGGCAGGACCCAGAATGACCGCGATGAGGACCGGCAGGAAGAACAGGATCATCGGCACGGTGAGCTTCGGCGGCAGGGCAGCCGCTTTCTTTTCGGCTTCGTTCATGCGCTCGTCACGGCCTTCCTGGGCAAGTACGCGCAACGCCTGGGCAATCGGCGTCCCGTAACGTTCCGCCTGGATTAGCGCCTGGGTCACGGCCTTCACGCCGTCGAGCTGGGTGCGAATGCCGAGGTTTTCCAGCGCAGTGCGGCGGTCCTGCAGGAAGGACAGCTCGGCTGTCGTCAGCACCATCTCCTCCGCCAAAGGTGGCGACTGCTGCGCCATTTCCTCTGCGACGCGGCGCATCGCGGCCTCCATCGAAATCCCCGATTCGACGCAGATCAGCATCAGGTCGAGCGCATCCGGCCAGGCCCGCTTGATCGATGCCTGACGCTTGTTCACGAGGTTGGTGACGTAAATATTGGGCGCGTAGAAACCAAGATAGGCGACGATGATTGCAGCCAGCATCCGGATCGGGAGCGGCCGGGACGCAAGGTTGCCGAGCACGAAGATCCACACGACAGCGGCCGCCAGAAACGCGAATGGCAACAGGAACCGCGCCACCAGAAACATGTTGAGGGCGTTTTGCGAGCGAAGGCCCGCAGCACGAAGCTTGTTGACCGTGTTGTCGTCGACTAGCGCCTTGCGGAGGTTGAAACGTTCGACGATCTGGCGGACGGACTGGTTGTTCTGCGCACGCAGGGACGTCTTGGAATTTTCCGCGCTTACGCGGGCGCGTTCACGCGCCCTGATCTGATCGCGCTCGGTGGAGACCGCCTTCATACGCTTGTCGAGGTCGCCCTTTTCGAGAAAAGGCGCCGCCAACGTGTAAAGCGTTGCGAAGACCGCTACGGCAACCAGGAGCGCCAGGAGGGTGGCTGGGTCGGTGAACGTCGTCGCAAGTTCTTTCACCTCACCCTCCTCAAATATCGAAATTGATCATGTTGCGCATGACGAAGATGCCGATCGACATCCACACACCGGAGACCAAAAGGATCAGGTGGCCACGCGGATCAGTGAAGATGATCGCGATGTAATCGGGCGAGGTAAGATAGACGAGGAGCGTCACGATAAAAGGCAAGGCTCCGATGATGGCAGCGGAGGCCTTCGCTTCCATGGACAGCGCGCTCACTTTCGCCTTCATCTTCTTGCGGTCGCGCAATACCCTCGAGAGGTTGCCGAGCGCTTCCGACAGATTGCCGCCTGCCTGACCCTGGATGGTGATGACGATGGAAAAGAAATTCACCTCCGGCAGAGGCATGGTCAGCATCATTCGGGCGCAGGCTTCCGGAACGCTCAGGCCCACCTGCTGCGATTCCACGACGCGGCGAAACTCGGTTTTCACCGGCTCCTGTCCGTCCGAGGCGATCAGGCGCAGGGAATCGTTGAGAGGCAGGCCGGACTTGATCGAGCGCACCATGACGTCGAGCGCATTCGGAAATTCTTCCAGAAACTTCTTCTGCCGGCGCTTCACCAGGAAACCGATCACCCAGCGCGGCAGGCCGATGCCGCCGACGAATGCTGCGCCGACAACTGCGAGCAACGGCAGTCCGGCGATCAAGGCGGCCAGAAAAACGAAGATGCCGAACAACGCGCTGAACAGGTAGAAGCGGCCCATCGTCAGCGAAAGACCAGTCTGGGAAAGCCTGGACTTCAGGCTTCCGTCGCCCATCTTCCGGCTTTTCTCTGCCTGTTTCTTCTCCAGATCCTTCAGCGAATCCTGCATCGATTTGCGACGCTTGGAGAGTTCCTGCACCCGGTCCCGTGCTGCCTTCGCCCGCACGAGATCCGTTTCGGCGGATTTCACGCGGTTAAGCCGCGTGTCCGCCTTCTTTTCCACCTCCATGCGGGAGAACAGCAGTGCGTAGCATACCGCCGCTGCGGCGACTGCCGCCAGCGCGATGATCGCTACGACCGTGATATCCAGCCCGAACATGGACGTATTCTCCTCAGTCCTTCACCCGTTCCATGGCATCGAGAGCCGCGGAAAGGCGCTTGTCTTCGTTATAATATCGGGCGCGATCCCAGAAATGCGGCTTCACGATGCCGGTCGACATATGCCGACCGATCAGCCGGCCGTTGGCATCCTCGCCGTCGATTTCGTAGCGCATCAGATCCTGGGTGACGATCACGTCGCCTTCCATGCCGACCACTTCGGTGATCTGTGTGATGCGGCGGGAGCCGTCGCGCAGACGCGCCGCCTGAACGATGACGTCGATCGAACCGGTGATGATCTCGCGCACCGTCTTGGCCGGCAGCGAATAACCGCCCATGGCGATCATCGATTCCATACGGCTCAGGCATTCACGCGGGGTATTGGCATGGATGGTGCCCATCGAGCCGTCGTGGCCGGTATTCATCGCCTGCAACAGGTCGAAGACTTCCGGGCCGCGCACTTCGCCGACGATGATGCGTTCCGGACGCATGCGCAGGCAGTTCTTGACGAGATCGCGCATGGTGATCTCGCCCTCGCCCTCGATATTCGGCGGACGCGTTTCCAGGCGCACGACATGCGGCTGCTGCAGTTGCAGTTCGGCGGTGTCTTCGCAGGTGATCACCCGCTCGTCGGCGTCGATGTAACGCGTCAGGCAGTTGAGCAGCGTCGTCTTGCCCGAGCCGGTACCGCCGGAAATGACGACGTTGCAGCGGACGCGGCCGATGATCTGCAGGAGAACTGCGCCCTCCGGGGTAATGGCCCCGAATTTCACCAGCTGGTCGAGATTGAGCTTGTCCTTTTTGAACTTGCGGATCGTCAGCGCCGGGCCGTCGATGGCGAGCGGCGGCGCGATGACGTTGACGCGCGAGCCGTCCGGCAGGCGCGCGTCGCAGATGGGCGAAGATTCGTCCACACGCCGTCCGACCTGGCTGACGATGCGCTGGCAGATCGAGAGCAACTGACCATTGTCGCGGAAGCGGATCTCAGACTCGATCGTCTTGCCGCCGACTTCGATGAAGGTCTGGCCGGCGCCATTAACCATGATGTCGGCGATGTCGTCGCGCGCCAGCAGCGGCTCAAGCGGGCCATAACCCAAGACGTCGTTGCAGATGTCCTCGAGCAGTTCCTCCTGCTCGGAGATCGACATCGCGAAATTCTTGATGGTGATGATATCGTTAACGATGTCGCGGATTTCCTCACGCGCACTTTCGGCATCGAGCTTGGCGAGCTGGGAAAGGTCGATCGTATCGATGAGCGCGGAGAAGACCTGGCTCTTTGTATCGTAATACAGTTCGGTGCGGGTCTGGCGCTTGCGGACAGGTTGCGGCGCAAGCTGCGGCGGCGGAACCGGCTGACGCTCGCGCGCGGGCTCGGCCAGGATTTCCGGGGCCGGCGGCCTTGCCGCCAGCGAACCAGCGGACGCGGCCGGCGGCGGCGCAAGCCCCACGCTCTTCCCAGATCCCTCGTTTCCGCGCTTGCCAAACATTCCGGTTTCCTAACGTCTAAGCCTTTTTGCGCCCAAGCATGTCGAGCACCTTCCCCAGACCACCCTTTTTCGCCTTCTTCACCGCGACGCGGCCGGTGACGATATGGGCAATCTGCGAGAATGTTTCCGCAGCAGGCGACTTCGCATCGATCTCAGAAATCATACGGCCGCTGTTGGCCGCGTTGCCGAAGAGCTGGACATCGAAGGGCAGGATGGCGATCGGCTCGATCTCCAGCGGCTCGATGAAGTCGGCGGGCGCGATTTCCGGACGCTTCGGCATGCCCACCTGGTTGAGGATGATATGCGGCGGGCGGTCATTCGGCCGAAGCTTCTTCAGCGCGTCGATCATATTCTTGGTGTTGCGCAGGTTCGCAAGATCGGGAACGGCGCAGATCACCACCTCGTCCACCTCGCAAAGCACCGCACGGGTCCATTCCGTCCAAGCATGCGGAAGGTCCAAGACTGCGACCGGCGCGCTGCGCTGCAGGAGCTCGATGATGGGCGTAAAGGCTCCGCGTTCGAAATCATACGCCCTGTCGAGTAGCGACGGAGCAGCAAGAAGCGACAAGTGCTCCGAGCACTTGGTCAGCAGACGGTCGAGGAATACCTCGTCCAGCCGTTCCGGCGCAAAGACCGCTTCTGCAATACCTTGAGCGGGATCCTGGTCGAAATCGATATTGGCCGTGCCGAAGGGAAGGTCGAGATCGGCAAGAATAGTCTCGGTCGAAAACAGGCTGGAAATGCCGAAGGCACAGTTGTGCGCGATGGTGGACGAGCCCACCCCTCCCTTCGCGCCGATGAACGCTATGGATTTCCCGAGCGGCTCAGCATCCGGGTCGACGAAGATCGTCGAAACCGAGGCCAGCATATCGGGCATCTGCACCGGCGCGACCAGATATTCGGAAATTCCGTTGCGGATCAGCTCCCGATAAAGGGAGATATCGTTGTAGCGACCGACGATGATGACCTTGGTGGAGGGATCGCAGACTTCCGCAAGCGGCGCCAGCTCTTCGAGCAGGTTCTTCGGTTCCGCCTCCGTCTCCAGGATGATCAGGTTCGGCGTGGGAGCCGAAGCAAACATGTTCGCCGCAGCGCCGGTGCTGCCGACGGTCACGCGAAGATTAACCTTGGACATGCGGCGGTCCCGCCCCATGCGGTCCATCATCCGTTGCATGGCCTCGCTCTCGCAGAAAGCATGGATCGAGATGCGCGGCAGCGGACGCAGTGCGTCCATATCCGCAGGGCGCTCCGCGTCATCGAAATGTTCGTCTTCGTCGGAAGCACGAATCTCGTAGCTGATCGGGCTCATCTTTTTCTCCGCTTCCCTGCCATCCGCTCAGTTACTGCTTTTTTCGCCACGGTAGTCGCTGATGACCTTGGCCCGCTGCGTGGCATCGATCGGTGTCGTCCCGCGGGGCGCGATTAGATCGGTCGGATTGGCCACCTGGGCAGCAAGGTTGTTCTGGCTCGCACAGCCGAAATTGTACCAGTTCCTATTGCCGAACGTGTTGTCAGAGAGATCGGCGGGCCATTCTCCGCACGGGCTCGTCATCGCTTTGGTCGTCGAATAGGCGAGCCGGATCGGTGCAGCATCTCCGTTTGGAGACGCGGCATAGCTGCTCATCAATATCCTGTCGGCCCTGATGCCGTTGGTCGTCAGCGTTCGGCGGATATCGCCCGCCAAGCGCTGGGCAGCCGCGGAATTATAGGAACCATGGGGGACCTGGATCTGAACGACGCCCGCTGGCGATGAGGCAAAATTCTGCGCGAAACCCTTCACCGTGTCCTTCATGCCGATGGACAGCCGAACATCGCCAGAGGCGACCGGAATATCGAGCGCATGTTCGCCTTCCGCCAGCACGATGGGATGGCGGGTCCGGTAGTCATCGGGAATGGAGCCGGTGGTAAGCTGGCTGTTGCCGCATCCGGACAACAGAACTGCCGATGCCGCAAGCATCACGGCTGCGGCGATCTTGTGTCGGGGAGACTTGACTGCGCCCTTCATGGCATTCTGTCCTTCGGCGGCGGTTTCTGCTTGCGTTTCCATGGCCTGGGTCACTTGTAGATGAAGCCGACCGCGCCGTGGTACTGGCCGGTCGCGACCGGTTCCTTGCGGCCGTAGATCTTGTTCACGCGGTTCAGGAAGAAGGTGGCGGCGTCGTTTTCCGGATTGAAATTGTCATCCGGACGCGCGATCTCGCTACGAGCCACCGGCCGGACGAGATAGGGCGTCGCGATGATGACCAGTTCGGTCTCATTGCGGACAAAATCCTTGCTGCGGAAGAGAGTGCCCAACACCGGCACCTTGGAAATGCCAGGGAGGCCCGACATGGCCTGCCTGATATTATCTTGGACCAGTCCAGCGATAACGATGGAGCCGCCGGAAGGCAACTCGACCGTGGTGGACGCCTCACGTTTGCGGATCGACATATAAGTGTTGCCCTGGATACGCGGCGAACTTCCGTTGCCTGTGGCAACGGACCCTTCATAAGTGGGTTCGGAGACATTGGTCTCGATGTTCAGGCTGATCCGTCCGGGAGACAGGACGACCGGCTTGAAGTTCAACTCTATCCCGTAATCGACCGAATTGACGGTCCGGGTGACAGTCGGCACGCCGGTATCTTCGTCAACGCCAACTTCCTGCTCCGCGGGTAGCCGGAACTCGCCGCCGACATAAAACTTCGCCTGCTGTCCCGAGATCGCCGTCAGGCTGGGCTCAGCGAGTGTCCGCATGACGCCAGCCTGCTCCATGGCGTTCATGTAGGTCGCCAGCCCGACATTGCCGATCGACCCTGTCAGCGTTCCCATGCCGAAGGTGTTGATCGCGTTGCCAAGATTGGAGGGATTGGAAAAACCGATCGAGCCGTCAGGCCCCGAGACCGACCCGTTGAAGCCGAGCTGCTTCAGCACCTGGCGGCTGACTTCAGCAACTGTCACCTTCAACGTCACCTGATCTTCGCCCTCGATCGTCAACAGATTGACGATCTGCGACAGCTGCCGCGCTTCTGCAAAAATGTCAGCGTCGCCGTTATTGCCTTGAGCTGTCAAGTTTCTCGTCGTCGCTTCGCCGCCTTTCAGGAAAGCCCTGGTCAGCTTTTCCGCCTGCGCGGAGTCCTGCGGGGTTCGAACCGTTCCCGACAGCACGACGTTGTCGGAGATGATCTCAACCTTGACGTTGGATTCGGGCAGGAATCTCCGCAGATTCTGCTGCAGGCCCGCGATGTCGCGCTCAATTTCCAGATCCAGGCTGATGATTTCCTCGCCATGCGAGCCGAAGACGAAGATATTGGTCTGGCCGACGGTCTTGCCGAAAAGATAGATACGCCGGGATGTCCGGGTTACGGCATCGGCCATCTCCGGGTTGGCCACAAGGATATCGTGGGCATCCGCCGGCAGGTCGACGACCAGTGCCTTGTTGAGGCCAAGCGCCACCCGCTTGCGAACACCCGGTCCGCCTTCTGTGATGCGAATCACGCTAGCGTCTGTCGCCTGAGCCTGGGCAGGGGCCAAATAAAGGGGGGCGATATTGACCGGAACACCGGCAAAAGCGACGCAGAAGGCCATCCCCGCCGCCACCGAACTGCGAATCTTCCGCTTCAGAATGTTCACTTGATCCGCTCCGTTCATTGCGCTGGCGCCTGCGTCGCGGCCGTGCTTTTGACGATCGAGCCCGATTTGATGACCTGTATGTCCGCCCGGTCTCGGCCGTGCAGCAGGTAGTCGGCCGCCACCGTATCCGCCTCCTGGGAATCGGCCACCGAACGCAAGGCAAGCGTGAGCCGCTCCGCCATCTGCTGGGAAACGGCGATGACCTGGGCCTGATCCGGCGTCAGTTCGAGCGTCGCCGTCGTGCCGACCACCGCCTTCTTGCCGTCCTCGGTCTCCTGAATCTGCTGGTCGATTGCGAGGACACGGATATTGTTCAGGATGTTTTCCGTGATGTAACGGCCGTCATCCTTGTTTTCACGCACCATGATAATGTCGACACGGTCGTTCGGCAGCACGAAGCCGCCTGCCCCGGTGGAAACCGAGATTTCAGTCGCCACGGCCCGCTTGCCGGCCGGCAGCAGCGAAGACATGATGCGACTGGAAGAATCTGCCACCTTCTCGGCGCGAAGCGGTTCACCCTTGAACATGGGCATGCGAACCACCACGCCCTGAAGTTCTGTGATGGCATCGGGCCGTTTGTCGGCGGTAATGAAGCCGTCGATCACTCCACCTTCCGGCCAGGCGATCCATTCCATCGACTTTTCGTTCAGGCGGCTGCCTACCGGCAAGTTTTCGGAGGAAACAAGAACCTTGACCGTGGGCTCGCGCTTGATCACCGTTTCGACCAGTTCGGGGCCTTTGTTGCCCGCCAGCCGCACGGCCAGCAGGCCTGCCAGACCTGCGGCCACCACGGCAACCGCGAGTATGATGATACGGGTGGGCTTCATGGACATTCCTTGGGAACTCTACTTCCCACAAAGAATGGCCGCGAATGGTGTAATTATGGTTAATAAGACGCTTACAATTTAGGTTAACAAGATATTTCCACTGCACCGGACCTCAGTGGAAAGCATTTGTCGCAAGCAAATAGATAGGAGCCTGGTGAAATGTCAGAAAACCGGCGATCGCTATAGCAAGGCCGTAAGGGATTTTCTTGGCGGTGACCAGCGAGGCCGGTAGCGGGATCCCCATTGCCATGACCGAGTTTGCCTGAGAGCGAAGAAGAAGAATGACGAGGGTCACCGCACCGCCGACGAAGCCGACGGTCATCAAGAATACCAGAAGCGAGTGATTGAAGCCGTACCAGACCGCACACGCCGTTAACAGTTTTGCGTCACCTCCACCCATCACGTTCGATGCGAAGAGGGCAAAGCATACGCCGAAAACAACTCCTCCCGCGAGAATGCCTGTGCCAATTTCCTGCCATCCGAGACCGGAGAAAGGCGCCAACAACAGGAACGACGCCAATAGGATGGCAGGAATGCGATTGGGTATCGTCATCTTGGCGAGGTCGGTAAACGCGGCTAACGTGATGCAAAGCGGCAATAGCATCAATATCGCTGCTGAAATCATCTAGCCGTCCCTCGGTAGGAAGATAGGCAGTTCAAAATTCGGACTAACCCCAGGTATAAAAGGAAAACCGCCCTCTGAAGAGCGGTTTCAAGTCATTCAATCTGCCAATAGGCGAGCGCAAATTATGGCGCAGTCTTCGCGTTCGCTGCGTTCATCTTGTCAGACAGCGAATCGAATGTGCTGTTCAGCGTGGTACCGAGCGTGGTGGCACCGGCGATCAGAGCAACGGAAATAAGGGCAGCGATGAGGCCATACTCGATGGCGGTTGCACCGGACTCATCCTTCAGAAAACGAGCGAAAATCTTGGACATGGGAACTCTCCTACTCCACAACTGGTTGTTCAGCACTTCCCGACAACTGTTTTCCGTTGTTCGGATGGCAGCAATCTACCGGGGGACGATTGCCAAGCGCTTAAGGAAGAGCGTTATCAAGTCGTTAATGGAAGATTGCCGGAAGGAATGGTAAATAAAGAAGACAGCAACAAGATAGTATTTGAACAATATTCGGTGGTGCCGCAGCGCCCTAATATTCCCTGTCACCCAAGGCTTTAA
Organism: Neorhizobium sp. S3-V5DH; assembly: GCF_004343065.1. Classification (NCBI taxonomy): domain Bacteria; kingdom Pseudomonadati; phylum Pseudomonadota; class Alphaproteobacteria; order Hyphomicrobiales; family Rhizobiaceae; genus Neorhizobium; species Neorhizobium sp. S3-V5DH. Next base: position 15,290 of record NZ_SMCL01000025.1, on the reverse strand, counting down.
CAGCCTCTCTCCTCCCGAATGAGCCGCCGGCGCCAAACGATATCGGCGGACAAAACGAGGTTAACATCGGATAAAAAGGCCAGCCGCTGTGCCATTTAACCGTTCATTCACCAATCGCATCCATCCTTGAGCACTACAACCGCATCCAAAGGCTGCCTGCAATGCTCTACCGTCGCGTCATGGTCCGACTCGCCGCCGTCTGCGGCCTCGTCTTTGCGGCGGCACCCGGAAATGTGCTGGCTCAGGAGGAAGGCGATCTTCTGCGCGTCTTCATGAACCATGCCCGGGTATTGCGGCTGGACCGGCCGGTGAGCAAAGTCATCGTCGGCAACTCAAATGTGGCCGATGCCACCGTCGCGGATTCCACCACCATCGTGGTCACGGGCCGCAGCTTCGGGACGACCAATCTCGTGCTTCTGGATGCGGAAGGAAACGCGATCGCCGATGAACGCGTCCTTGTTTCCATCGATGAGGGAAATACCGTCCGCGTCTTCCGGCAGACCGAACGCAAGATCCTCTCCTGTACGCCCAACTGCGAACAGCATGCCGAGTTCAAAACCGACGGCGCGCCCTGATCAGGGACAAACCGGTAAACTCACGCCCTTTGCGGCAACGGAATCTCAATAATCAACCCGTACGATTCCGAGGCTCGAAACCGGGCTGTGGGCGGGAAACGATGGGCGAGAATCAAGACGAGACCGAAAAGGTCGCGCCGGCGGGACGCGGGGCTGTGCTCGGCCGGATATTCAGGTCGCAAGACGGGGCGGCCGCCATCGAGTTCGCGCTGCTGGCACTTCCCTATTTCATGATCGTCTTTGCAATCCTAGAAACCTTTGTTGCCTATACGGGCGAACAGCTCGTCGCCAATGCGGTCGATACGGTGGCGCGCAAGCTCAGGACCGGCAGCATCACCGCGGCCAACACCGATCGAACCGCATTCCGGCGAACCTTCTGCGACGAAGTCTCGATCATGATCAAGTGCAGCGAGGAAGAGATAGCAACTCCCGACAAGCTGTGGCTGGATGTCCGCAGCTTTCCGAGCTTCGCCGATATACCGGGAAACGTGCCGCTCAATACGTCGCAGGATCTGGATACGGCTTCGGTGAACAACTATAGCCCGGGCGCCCAGAAGACGATCAACATGGTGCGCGCCTATTACCGCTGGGATGTCATCACCGATCTGCTTCGGCCCTACATCACCAACATTCGACCCTCCGGCGGCCGTCCGAACTATTTCCTGATCGTGGAGACAGCCACATTCCGAAACGAGGATTACCCGTGATGGAAGCGCCAGATCAGCATCTGCAAAGGCATTCCGGCAGCTTCCTGGCTCGGCTCAGGCGGCTGGCCACCGACCGTGGCGGTGCAGGCGCCGTTGAATTCGCGCTGATTGCCCCACTTCTGCTCAGTCTCTACATCACGTCCTTCGAGATTACCCTCGGTCTTAGCGTGTCCAAAAGGGTGACCCGCAGTGCCGGCACGATCGCGGACCTCGTGACGCGCGAGACAAGCGTCAACAAGGCGCTCCTCACGACGATGGAGGACGTTACGGACAGCCTCTTTGCGCCATACACGCCCAATGCGTTGAGCATCCGAGTCACGGGGGTGGCGCTGGATGCCGCCGGCAATCCCAAGGTGGCCTGGTCCTGGGACGACACCGATGCCCGCCCCTATGCCGTCGGTGCAACCGTCGATGTCCCGACCGAGATGCGCTTACCCAATTCTTTTCTCATACATTCGGAGGTCTCCGTTTCCCACGACCTTCTGATGTTCATGTCGGGCCTCCTGCCGTCCGAACTCAAGACAATCACCATCGCCCGGGATTACTTCTACCGTCAGAGGATCGGAACCAGCATCTCCTGCTCGGACTGCTGAGGCGCCTCATCCATCATCCCCCTTTGCCAAGCGGCAGGCACGGCTGTATGAATCGCGATTCAACGCGGCCGAAGGCCGGTGAACTGCGTTTGACATCCCTGGTGACCGATGGCTCGTGCCTTTCTGTTCGTTCTTGACTCCTTTGGCGTTGGCGGCGCGCGGGATTCCGATGCCTATGGCGACCTTGGCTCCAACACGCTCGGCCATATCGCGGAATTCTGCGCCGCCGGGGCCGGCGACCGCGCGGGTCTCCGGCAAGGTCCGCTGCATCTGCCGAACATGTCGGCGCTCGGCCTTCTCGAAATCGCCAGGCTTGCCGAAGGCGACTATCCCGCGGGAATGCCGATGCCGGAGCGGATTTTCGGCCTGTTCGGAGCGGCGGACGAGATTTCCCGCGGAAAAGACACCCCTTCCGGACATTGGGAAATCGCCGGCACGCCGGTAATGTTTGACTGGGGCTATTTCCCCAACGAGGGCGACGCCTTCTCCCCCGAACTGGTGGAGGCGATCTGTCGGGAGGGCGATATCCCGGGCATCCTTGGCAATTGCCATGCATCGGGTACGGAGATCATCGCACGGCTTGGGGAGGAGCATATCCGGACCGGCAAGCCGATCTGCTACACATCCAGCGACTCGGTGTTCCAGATCGCCGCCCATGAACATCATTTCGGTTTCGATCGGCTCATCTCGCTGTGCCAGACCGTCCGCGAATTGCTCGATCCGTTGAATATCGGTCGGGTGATTGCCCGACCCTTCATCGGCGAAACGGCAGGAACGTTCGAACGCACCGGCAACCGGCGCGACTTCTCCGTTCCTCCGCCGGAACCGACGCTCCTCGACCGGCTGATCCGAGGCGGGCGGTCGGTGCATGCAATCGGCAAGATCGGTGATATCTTTGCTCACCAGGGCGTTTCCCGGGTCATCAAGGCCAACGGCAACGCCGCCCTGATGGAGGCGACGCTTGCTGCAATGGACGAGGCCGCGGTCGGCGATCTGGTTTTCACCAATTTCGTGGATTTCGACATGCTCTACGGACATCGCCGCGACGTGCCGGGCTATGCAGCCGCGCTCGAAGCCTTCGACCTCGCATTGCCAGATATTCATCGGCGGCTGAAACCGGGCGATCTCGTCATCCTTACCGCCGATCACGGCTGCGATCCCACATGGCGCGGCACCGACCATACACGCGAGAGGGTGCCGATCATGGCATTCGGACCGGGAATCCGGTCGCGCTCGATCGGATTGCGGTCGACCTATGCCGATATCGCGGAGACCATTGCCGAGCACCTGGCCATTCCACCGGGTCAGCATGGACGGAGCTTCCTGTGACTGCGCATCTTTTAAAAGCCGAGATCCACTGCCATATCGAGGGCGCCGCGCCGCCTGCGCTTGCTGAAGCCCAGGCCCGAAAATACGGCGCCGATACCAGCCACATCCTGCGAGACGGCGCCTATAAGTGGTCCGATTTCTCCGAATTCCTCGTCTGTTACGACGCGGTGGCGGCGCTCTTCAGGACGGCTGCGGACTATGCGCTGCTGACGGAATCCTATCTCCTCGAGCTCGCGGCAGCGAACACGATCTACAGCGAGATCATCGTATCTCCCGATCACGGCGACCGCATCGGCCTTGGAGCCGATGCCTACCTTTCGGGAATCTGCGACGGCATCCATGCGGCGCGCGAAAAGACAGGCATCGAGGCACGCATCATCGTCACCGGCGAACGACATTTTGGCCCCGACAGGGTCGTCTCCGCCGCGCAATATGCCGCGAATGCGAAGAACCCGCTGGTGACCGGCTTCAACATGGCGGGTGAAGAGCGCATGGGCCGGGTCGCCGACTACGCCCGCGCCTTCGATATCGCCCGCGACGCCGGGCTCGGGCTCACTATCCATGCGGGCGAGGTGTGCGGGCCTTTCAGCGTCTCAGACGCGCTCGATCTGGTGAAACCGTCGCGCATCGGACACGGTGTTCGGGCGATCGAGGACCCCGCCCTGGTGGAGCGCCTCGCCGAACTCGGCACCGTCCTGGAAGTCTGCCCCGGCTCGAATATTGCACTCAAGGTCTTTTCCGACTTCCAGAGCCATCCTTTGAAACCGCTCAAGGCCGCCGGCGTGCGAGTTTGCCTCAATTCCGACGACCCACCCTTTTTCCATACGTCGCTCACCCGCGAATACGAAATCGCATCGAAGGAAATGGGAATGGCGGATGCAGAGATCGACGCCATGACGCGGACCGCGCTCGAGGCGGCCTTTGTTGATGAAGGGACGCGGTCACGCCTGCTCTCCCAGTTCGACGCCGGGATGGCTTGACGTGAGGCGATTGGGGATGAGGCCGTCAAACGCGCCTGACGGGTTGCAGAACGCGGCTTTTTCCTCAAAAGAAGAGACAGACAACAACGAGGGAAGCTCATGAACGGCGTCACTGTCATCGATCACCCGCTGGTGCAGCACAAGCTGACGATCATGCGCAAGAAGGAAACCTCCACAGCCGGCTTCCGGCGGCTGCTGCGCGAAATCTCAACACTGCTCTGCTACGAGGTGACCCGCGACCTCGAACTCACCTATGAAACGATCGAGACGCCGCTCGTCGAGATGCAGGCGCCGATCCTCGAGGGCAAGAAGCTCGTCTTCGCATCCATCCTGCGCGCCGGCAACGGCTTGCTCGAAGGCATGCTGGACCTCGTGCCGTCGGCCCGCGTCTCGCATATCGGCGTTTACCGCGATCATGAGACGCTGCAGCCGGTGGAATACTATTTCAAGGCGCCGGAAGATATCGCGGAGCGGCTTGTCATCGTGGTGGACCCGATGCTTGCAACCGGCAATTCCTCGATCGCCGCCGTGGACAAGCTCAAGGAACGCGGCGCCCACAACATCCGCTTCCTCTGCCTGCTCGCCGCGCCGGAAGGCCTCAAGAATTTTCAATCGGTGCACCCGGACGTGAAGATCTACACGGCCTCGATCGACAGCCACCTCAATGAAAAGGGGTATATCGTTCCAGGTCTTGGAGATGCCGGCGATCGCATGTACGGCACGAAGTAATTCTTCAGGATTTCCTTACCAAATTTCCAACTGAAGGACCTGCAAAACCTTTGCAGGTCTTTTTGTTATGGTTTTTACGCTAATGGCAGACTATCGGGTTCCCATGATCGAGGGACATTCATGCTCCTGCGCACCGTCATCTTCGCGGCCATAGCGGCTTTGCTTGCAACGCAGATCCCGTCGATGATCCAACTGGCCCACCAACCGCCGGCCACGACGGCGGCAGCTGAACCGGCACAACCACAATCGATCGCCGCGGCAGCCGGCAGTGCGGTGCTCGAAGCCGATGGCCGCGGGCATTTCAACGGGACGTTCCGCATCAACGGCAAATCCGTGGATGGCTTGGTCGATACTGGAGCCTCGCTTGTCGCAATCAACGAAAGTACCGCCCGCAAGCTGGGTTTCGGCGCAAACAGCCTCGACTTCCGCTACACCGTCAATACCGCAAACGGCGGCACGGATGCGGCGCGTGTGGTGCTCGGCCGCATCGAGATCGGGGGCGTCCGCGTGAAAGACGTCGATGCCTTCGTGCTGCACGACAAGGCGCTTTCCGGAACGCTCGTCGGCATGAGCTTCCTGAAAAAGCTGAAATCCTTCCAGGTCGAAGGCCGAAACCTGAAGCTCACCCAGTGATCAGCCGATCCGTTTAAGGACAACAGGTGAAGCCGCGGGCGGTGCATCCGCGATGGTGCAAAACACCGCGACATCCCTTGCGATACGCTCCGCGTCCTCCTGGTTCTTCGCATGCACAGTGGCAATGGGCTCACCCTTCGAGACCTGCGTGCCGAGTGCCAGAAATCCGTTGATACCCACTCGGTGATCGATGGAGTCCGCTGCGCGTTTGCGGCCGCCGCCGAGTTCCACCACAGCAAGACCGAGCCCGCGTGTATCGTATGAGGCAAGATAGCCATCGCGCGGCGCCGGAACGTGCAGGCTCGCGGGAGCACGCTCCAGGTAGGCATCGGGCCGATCACAGAAATCGGCGGGTCCGCCAAGCGCGTGCACCATGCGTCCGAAACGCTCTTTCGCCTCGCCGGAGGAAAGCGCCCGACGCGCATTTTCCTCGGCGTGGCGCAAATCTCGAAAGAGACCGGCCTGCACCAGCATTTCGGCGGCTTCGGCCATGACCACGGCCTCAAGTCGCGAACCGGCCTTCAAGCCGGACAGGAATTTGAGGCAGTTGACGATTTCCAGCCCGTTGCCTGCGGCATCCGCCAGCGGCTGGTTCATGTCGGTCAGCAGCGCGGCCGTTTTCAGGCCTGCGCCGTTCGCCACCTCGACCAGCGAGCGCGCCAACACTTCGGCTTCCTCCATGCTTTCCATGAAGGCGCCGTTGCCGACCTTTACATCGAGCACCAGGCTCCCGAGACCGGCCGCAAGCTTCTTGGACAGAATGGAGGCGGTGATCAGCGGCACCGATTCCACGGTCGCCGTCACGTCCCTGATGGCGTAGAGGCGGCGGTCCGCGGGCGCAAGAGCCGTCGTCTGTCCGATAATGGCACAACCGACTTTCTCGACGACCCTCCGGAGCAGCGCTTCGTCCGGCATGACATTGTAGCCTGGGATCGACTGCAGCTTGTCGAGAGTCCCGCCGGTATGGCCCAGGCCGCGGCCGGAAATCATCGGCACGGCCAGGCCGCAACTGGCGACGATCGGCGCCAGCATCAAGGAAACATTGTCTCCAACACCGCCGGTCGAATGCTTGTCTGCGATGGGCCGGCCAAGGCCGCCCCATTTCAGCACAGTCCCGGAATCGCGCATGGCCAGCGTCAACGCCACTGTCTCATCCCGGGACATGCCCCGAAAGAACACAGCCATGGCGAAAGCAGCGGCCTGCCCTTCTGTGATTTCGTTCCTGGTGAGTGCTGCGATGAAGCCAGCAATCTCATCGGCGGCAAGTGTTTTCCCGTCGCGTTTGCGACGAATGATTTCCTGTGGGATCATTCTGTCAATAGCCGCTCGACACGCGGGCGCTGGTGCCGCCGCTCAACACACCCAAAATGTCATCAAGAAGGCCGGACGCTCCAAAACGGAATGTCGAGGGCATGATCCAGTTCGGACCCATGATGGTTTCGGCAAGGCGGAAATAGAGATCTGCATCCGCTACGCTGCCGATGCCACCGGCCGGCTTGAAACCGACGCGTTTCCGGGAGTCACGGATCGCCTGCAGCATGATGTCGGCAGCCTCCAGCGTCGCGTTGACCGCGACCTTGCCCGTCGAGGTCTTGATGAAATCGGCACCTGCAGCGATTGCGAGTTCGGACGCACGGCGGATGAGCGCGCTGTCTTTCAATTCACCCGTCTCCAGGATCACTTTCAGACAGGCTTGCGGGCAGGCGGCGCGCACGGCTTCGATCAATTCAGTCACCGCCGCCTCGTCGCCCGCCAGCAGCTTGCGATAAGGGATGACCATGTCGATCTCGTCGGCACCATCCTCGATAGCCTTGCGGGTTTCGTCGATGACGGCCGCGACCGGCAAATCCCCAGTCGGGAAGTTTACCACGGTCGCTATCCGGACCGCATGGTCCGGCCCCAGAATGGCTCGCGCATGCGCAACAAAACGCGGCCAGATGCAGATTGCCGCCGTATGGCCGTAGGGTGTCTGGGCGCGCAGGCACAGTTTCTCGATCGCGGCATTGTCGCAATCGTCGCGCAAATTCGTCAGGTCGAGAAGCGAGAGCGCGAAGGCTGCCGCCTCGCGCGGGCTCAGGAGTTCCATTTCGTGCCTCCCCGGGCTTGATCGAGCCGGTATAATTATCGTTCAAACGATTAGAAGCAACCCGCCGAGGTTGCGCGGAACGTCACACGCCAAGTATCCAATTGAAATCTATCGTGTATCAAGCCAACATTTCTTTTAAAATGGTAGCCAGACGCTGGCCGCCGACCGGCGCCATGTCCTTGGTTTCCTCGTGGCTGAGTTCGGCACCGGTCATGCCCGCGCCGAAATTGGTAATGACCGACGCGGCTGCTACCTTCATCCCGAAGTAGCGCGCCAGAATGACCTCCGGCACAGTCGACATGCCGACCGCATCGGCGCCCAGGATACGTGCCATGCGAATTTCCGCCGGCGTTTCAAAGCTCGGGCCTGAAAACCACATATAGACGCCGGAAAACAACGGTATACCGCAGCGGATTGCGGCGTTGCGCATGCCGAGCGAAAGGGACGCGTCATAGGCGCTGGTCATGCCGACGAAACGACGGTCTCCCTCTTCACCGATCAGCGGGTTCAGGCCGGAATAATTGATATGATCGGTGATCTGCATCACCGATCCCGGCGGCATATCCTCACGCAGCGAGCCCGCGGAGTTCGTCAGGATCAGCGATTGAACGCCGATCCCCTTCATGACCTCGATCGGAAAGCGCATGGCCTTCGCATCGCCATGCTCGTAATAGTGCGCACGACCCGACAGCATGATGACCGGCTCTGCGCCGAGATAGCCGGCGACCAGCTCGCCCGCGTGGCCTGTGACGCCGCTTGCCGGAAACCCTTCCAGGGCGCCATAGGGCACACGAACCTGGTCCGTCACCTCCCCCACCAGCGAGCCGAGGCCGGAGCCGAGCACGATTGCGTGGCGCGGCACGAGACCGTCGAGGCGATCGACAAGGAGGTCGATGACTTCCTTCATCCGATCACATCCGTTTCAAAGGCATAGGGCAGCAGCTCCGCCATGGTGACTGTCTTCTGGACGCCGGCATCGTCGCAAAGGTAGATGCGCGTATCGGCGGACGCGAATTCCGAAATCTTTTGACGGCAGCCGCCGCATGGCGTGCAGAGCGGCAGTTTTTCGGCAATGACGGCGAGTTCTACGATCTTGCTGGCGCCGCCCATGATCATAGCACCGATCGCCGTCGGCTCCGCGCACCAACCCTGCGGGAAGGATAGGTTCTCGATATTGGCACCCAGGTAGGCGTTCCCGTCGTCCGCGCGGATCGCGACGCCCACGGGAAATTTCGAATAGGGCGCGTATGACTTTTTCATTGCCTCGCGGGCGGCTTCGAACAGCTCTTGAGACATATCCTAGCGCTCCTTCGTGTAGGGGACGCCGCCGGCCTTCGGCGGGCGTGCAATGCCTATGAAGCCGGCAAGCAGCACACAGGTCAGGATATAGGGCAGTGCCTGGAAGATTTGCACAGGCACCTCCCCGATCAGCGGAAGCGATTTGCCCTGCATGAAGTTCGCAAAAGCGTCAAGAAAGCCGAAGAGCAGACAGGCGAGCATCACCGGCACCGGCTTCCATTTCGCAAAGATCAGCGCCGCAAGCGCTATATATCCCTTGCCGGCCGACATGTTGTTGATGAATGCCGCCGATTGGGCGATCGCCAGGTAAGTTCCGGCGAATCCCGCCAGGAAGCCGGTGACGATCAGCGCACGATACCGCAGCCAGCTCACCGAAATGCCCGCCGTATCCACGGCGCCTGGATTTTCTCCCACCGCGCGCAGACGCAGACCGAAACGTGTCCGGTACAAGACCCACCAGGAGATCGGCACCATTAGAAACGCGATGTAAGTGAGGATATTGTTGCCGGAAATGACGTTGGCATAAAGAGGCCCGAGGATCGGCACATCGCGTATCGCATCGGTACCCGGCAGGATGATCGGCGCGAACCGGCCCGAGCCCGGCACCTGCGCCGTCCGGCCGCCTTGCCCGAACCACGCCTGACCGAGCACGATCGTCAAGCCGGCGGCCACGAAATTCAGAGCCACGCCGGAAACGATCTGGTTGCCGCGATTGGTGATCGAGGCAAAACCATGAATGAAAGAAAACGCGATCGCGACCAGGATGCCCGCCGCAAGGCCGAGCCAGGCGTTGCCGGTCCAGTAGGCGGCACAGGCCGAGGCGAACGCCGAGACCAGCATCTTGCCTTCCAGGCCGATATCGAAAATCCCCGCCCGCTCCGAAAACAGCCCCGCCAGCGCGGTGAACAGCAAGGGGATGGACAGGCGGACGGCCGAACCGAGAATGCCGATGAAAATATCGAAATAATCCATGAGCTACTTCCCGGAAATCTGCTGGTAAAGCCGAACGATTGCCGGCCGAAGCATGTATTCCAGCGCGCCCGCAAAGAGGATCACCAGGCCCTGGATGACGACGATCATGTCACGGGTGATGCTCGGCATGTCGAAGGAGAGCTCCGCTCCGCCCTGATAGAGAATTCCGAAGAGCAGTGCGGCGAGAATGATCCCGACAGGGTGGTTGCGGCCCATCAGCGATACGGCGATACCGACGAAGCCTGCGCCGCCGACGAACTCGATCTGCAGCCTTGCCGAAGCTCCCATGACGGGGTTGAGCGCCATCATGCCCGCAAGGCCGCCGGAGATCAGCATGGCGATCATGACGATCTTTGCGTAGGGGATGCCGGCATAACCCGCCGCCGTCGGGCTGATGCCGAGCGTGCGCATTTCATAACCGAGCTTGGTGCGCCAGATCAGCATCCAGACCAGGAAACACATGACAAGCGCGATCAGGAAGGAGAAGTTGAGCGGGGCTGCGCCCAGCTTGCCGCCGAACATCGAAATCAGCCAGTCGAGCTTCGGGAGCTGGCCGCCTTCCAGGAAGGTGCGCGTTTCCGGCGCCATCTTGCCCGGCACGATCAGCACCCGCACGAGCAGATAGTTCATCAGCGACGACGTGATGAAATTGAACATGATCGTGGTGATGACGATATGGCTGCCGCGCTTGGCCTGAAGCCACGCCGGTATCGCGGCGCAGGCGGCACCGAAGAGAGCAGCGCCGATCACCGCGAAAGGCATGGTCACGTACCAGGGCACATAGCGATCAAGCGAAAGTGCAACGAGCGCCGCGCCGAGGCCGCCGAGATAGGCTTGTCCTTCCGACCCGATGTTGAACAGCCCGGCATGGATGGCGACCGCCACCGACAACCCGGTAAAGATGAAGCTCGTGGCGTAGAAGAGCGTAAAGCCTATGCCTTCGCCGCGGCCGAGCGCACCGATCAACAGCAGGCGCAGGGCCTCGAGCGGGCTTTCTCCGATAGCCCAGACCACGAGGCCGGAAAAAAAGAAGGCAAGTACGAGATTGAGGATCGGGACGACGATGTAGTTGATCCAGGCGGGAAGCTGAACGGATGCGGTGCTCATGCGGCGATCCCGGCCATCATCAGGCCCAATGTCTGTTCGCCGGCATCACCGGTCTTCTCCCCGACGACCTTGCCGGCAAACATCACCAGTATGCGGTCTGAAAGGGAACGGATTTCGTCGAGTTCCACCGACACCAGGAGCACTGCCTTGCCTGCATCCCGCATGTCGATGATCCGCTTGTGAATGAATTCGATGGCGCCGATGTCGACGCCTCGGGTCGGCTGGCCGATGATCAGCACATTCGGATCGCGCTCTATCTCCCGGGCAACGACGATCTTCTGCTGGTTGCCACCGGAAAAATTCGCCGTCTTCAACCGAGGGTTCGGCGGCCGGATGTCATATTTCGCGATCTTTTCTTCCGCATCCTTGCGCATCGCATCAAGATCGAGCATCGCGCCACGCCCATAACGTGGGTCGCGGTGGTAACCGAGGATCGAGTTCTCGTATTCCTCGAATTTCAGCACCAGGCCCATATGGTGCCGATCCTCGGGAATGTGAGCGAGGCCAAGATCGCGCAAGCCCGCCGGACCGATCCCAGCAACCGGCTTGCCGTCGATGAATATCTCGCCGGAGTAAGGTTTGCGAATGCCGGCGATCGCCTCCAGGAGCTCGGATTGGCCGTTGCCCGCAACCCCGGCAATACCGACGATTTCGCCGGCGCGGACATCGAAGGAAACATCGTCCACCATGGTGACGCCGCGAGCATCCCTGACCGTCAGGTTCCTGACTGACAGCAGAATGCGGCCCGGATTCGCGTCGCCTTTTTCCACATGCAGCAATACGCGGCGGCCGACCATCAGTTCGGCCAGTTCCTCGACCGTCGTCTCGGACGTCTTGCGGGTTGCCACCATTTCGCCGCGGCGCATGACCGAAACCGTGTCGGTGATCGCCATGATCTCGCGCAGCTTGTGGGTGATGAGAATGATCGTCTTACCCTGGTCGCGCAGTACACGCAGCACCTTGAAGAGGTGGTCGGCCTCCGCCGGCGTCAACACGCCGGTCGGCTCGTCCAGGATGAGGATTTCTGCCCCACGGTAGAGTGCTTTCAGAATCTCCACGCGTTGCTGGCTGCCCACAGGCAATTCTTCGACCACCGCATCGGGATCGACCTCGAGGCCGTAGTCGTCCTCCAGGCGCTTCAATTCCTTGCGGGCACTTGCAACGCCCTTGCGAAGCAATTGCCCGCCTTCGGCGCCCAGCATGACGTTTTCCAGAACCGTAAAATTTTCAACCAGCATAAAGTGCTGGTGCACCATGCCGATGCCCGCAGCGATCGCCGCCTGGCTGTCGCGGATTACGATCGGCTTGCCTGAAATGCGGATTTCGCCCTGATCGGCATGATAGAAGCCGTAGAGGATCGACATCAGCGTCGATTTTCCCGCGCCGTTTTCGCCGATGACGCCATGGATCGATCCCTTGGCCACGGTCAGATTGATGTTCTTGTTCGCATGCACCGCACCGAACTTCTTGTCGATGCCGACAAGCTCGATTGCAGGCTCAATCTCTTTGGGGAGGTCGAGGCTCAAATGGTTCGCCTTTCCACATTATGAAAAAGGGCGCATGGCGATCCGGACCGCCATGCGCCCTTCAGGCGTGTCTCTTATTTGGGGCAGGATTTATCCGACATATAGTCGTGCACCTTGACGGTGCCGGCGATGATGTCGGCCTTGGCCTTTTCCACGGCAGCCTTCATTTCAGCGGTAATCAACGACTTGTTGTTGTCGTCGAGCGCATAGGCCACGCCGTCTTCCTTGACGCCGAGAGCCTGGACGCCGGCGGTAAACTTGTCGTCCTTGGTGTCCTTGAAGGTGTTATAGACAGCAAGGTCGACACGCTTGACCATGGAGGTCAGGACCGAGCCGGGATGCAGGTGATTCTGGTTGGAATCGACGCCGATCGACAGCTTCTTGTTGTCGGCCGCAGTCTGCAGCACACCGAGGCCGGTCGCACCCGCTGCCGCATAGATGACATCGGCGCCCTGATCGATCTGGTTCTTCGTCAGTTCACCGCCACGGACAGGATCGTTCCAAGCCGCACCGGTGGTGCCGGTCATGTTCTGGAAAACTTGCGCGTCCGCCTTCGCGGCCTTGACGCCCTGGACGTAACCGCAGCCGAACTTGCGGATCAACGGGATATCCATACCACCGATGAAGCCGACCTTGCCGGTCTTGGATGCCATGCCGGCGAGCAGACCGACGAGATAGGAGCCTTCCTCTTCCTTGTAGACGACCGAACGGACATTCTTCAGGTCGACGACCGAGTCAACGATCGCGAACTTGGTGTCCGGGAATTCCGCCGCAACCTTTTCCATGGCCGAAGTCCAGGCAAAAGAGACAGCAACGACAGGATTGTAGCCGCGGCTGGCGAAGTTGCGGATTGCCTGTTCGCCCTGCGTATCGCTGGTGGGCTCGAAGTCGCGATATTCGATCCCCGTTTCCTTCTTGAACTGCTCGGCGCCGGCAAAAGCTGCCTCGTTAAAGGATTTGTCGAACTTGCCGCCGGTACCATAGACCAGCGCCGGCTTCACCTCCGCTGAAAGCGCGGTGGCCGACATGGCGCCCAAGGCAATGAGGCTTAAAAGGGTTCTTTTCATCGTGCAGCCCTGTTTTTAGCTGTTTGATCCTCCCGCAAGCCCGTCCCCCGGGCACTTCTGCGGCCACCTGCCCTTTTTCTTTTCAGGGTCTGGCTGCGGTCACTCTTGCACGGGTTTCGGAAAAATTCACGAGATTTTTTTCAGTTGGTAAAGAATGGCGAACCTGCCGAAAACTTGAACAAAGGTCGGAAATAACTGCATGAATCTGTGGCGCGACGCATATTTTCATGCCAGCCGGGAAGACGACTACTCTCCTCAGGCCGCAACGGCTACTCAGCATCTTAACATGCCGGCGGGAAGGGTTCAGGCGGAAAACCGTCCCGCAAAACGCGGTTTTTCGTAGCCAGCCATCCAGAAGAGGAGCGCCAGGGTCAGGAAGATTGCAAAAGCGGGCTGTGCCAGAACCGGCGCTACGAAGGGGCGCCAGAGATCGGCGCTGATATAGGTCTCGGCATAGATTTCGCTGAGCGCGAGGCTTTCCGGATCGAGATTGAGCCAGGCATTGCCGAGGCTGGTCAGCACGACCGAAGACGCGGAGACGGATTGAATCGAATCCAGGGTGCCGGCGACGATTGCAGCAAGAAGCGCCAGAGCGCTCACCGTATGGAAGACGAAGCGAAGTATTCGCATTTTCTATTAGCCATTTCGTTGTCGACCGCCGATGAGCCGGACAACACCGGTCCCATATCGAAAGAAATAGCCGTCGCCTCCCAGCTTGGCAACGCGACCCCAAGGTTTTACGTCCTGTTGTCAAAAATCGTTCAGATTCCGGTTGATCCTTCGGAATTGATCGGTATATATCGCGCCCGACCGCTGTGTTGCCCCCGATTTGCACGCAGCCCTTTATCCTAAGGACAGGTGGCCGAGTGGTTGAAGGCGCACGCCTGGAACGCGTGTATACGTGAAAGCGTATCGAGGGTTCGAATCCCTCTCTGTCCGCCATTCTCCCAAAATCCTGCCGTCTTTCCAGATGCATCCGCCCGTTCAATACTGAGCGGTCAATCTCCCATGGAAAAACTGACCTCCTGCCAGCGATGACTTCCTGGCTCCAGGGCCACCAGGAGCTCGAAAGTCCTGCGGCTTGGCGCGCCCGCCGTCGCGACATCGGCATAACCCTGCATGGCGAAACGGCAGTCGCCCTCCCAGCGGAAACTTCCCGGGGCGATATCGAGCACCTCCGGCCGCTCTTCCAAGAGCTGCCTTGACTTCTCGAAGGCCAGAGTTCCGGAACAGGCGCCTTCATCGATCTGCTCACCGAAGCCCATCAGAAGTGCCAGGCCGGAAAGCGGAGCCACAAACGCGATGGATTTCCAAATACGTGACCCCATCGGGATCTCCTTCCTGGAAAGCGGAAGCGGGCGAAATCTTGCACCGCCAGCGAACGGACCCACCGATCCGAACCAAAGGATAACACCCTTGCGACAACGCCGCCAAACGCAACCGGAAACATGATAACGCCCGACGTGAACCGAAGCCGCTTCCGGATTTTGCAGAGACAGCGCTTGCAGGTTAGCTTCCCCGACAGTTATCTCTTTATTTTCAGGTGGAATAAACTAGGACATTGAGCGGCTGACTTTCTTTATGGGCACTTGATGAAATTTGGAACGAGTGGACTTCGTGGGCTTGTCGAGGATCTGGCGGGACGGGCGTCGGTTGTTTATGCGCAGGCTTTTGCGCGGCATCTTCT
>NZ_SMCL01000024.1:0-87920 GCF_004343065.1 Neorhizobium sp. S3-V5DH | reverse complement strand
CTGACGACCTCAACTGCTCCAACCGCCCGGTGCGGACCCGCATGCCGGGTGGTGTGGGAGGGGCGGAGCCAATAGGCTCCCCCCTATCCCGATTGGCGATTTCCGTCGGCAATGGTGCCGCAACAGCCGGGTTTTCAGTCGCGGTTGATCGGTTTGCGCAGCCGGCCGGCGAGGTCCTGGATATATTGCCATGCGACTCGTCCGGAGCGTCCCCCGCGCGTCGTTGCCCATTCGAGCGCTTGCGCGTGTAATATCTCCCGCTCGAGGCCGAGGTCGAAATGATCCGCATAGCCGTCGATCATCGTCAGATAGTCGTCCTGGCTGCATTTATGGAAGCCGAGCCACAGGCCGAAACGATCGGAGAGCGATACCTTTTCCTCGACCGCCTCGGAAGGATTGATGGCTGTCGACTGTTCGTTCTCTATCATGTTGCGCGGCAGCAGGTGGCGGCGGTTTGAGGTCGCGTAGAAGAGCACGTTGTCGGGACGCCCCTCGATTCCGCCATCCAACGCGGCCTTCAGAGACTTGTAGGCCGTGTCGTCGTGGTCGAAGGAAAGATCGTCGCAGAAGATGATGACCCGATGGCCGGAGATTTTGAGAATGTCGAGAAGGTCGGGCAATGATGAAACATCCTCCCGATGCACCTCGACGAGCTTCAGGGGGATGCCCGCCGCCGAGCGAACGTCCTCATGAACAGCCTTAACCAGGGAGGATTTTCCCATCCCGCGTGCGCCCCAGAGAAGCACGTTGTTGGCCGGAAAACCCTCGGCAAAACGTTGGGTGTTTTCATGCAGGATGTCGCGGACATGATCGACGCCGCGGATCAGCTTCAAGGCAACGCGGTTGGGACGCGCCACCGGCGAAAGGCGCCGGTTGGTCGGCACCCAGACGAAGCAGTCGGCGGCATTCCAGTCGTTGATGGCCGGAGCCGGTCCGGCGAGACGCTCCAGGGCATCCGCGAGCCTGCGAACTTCAGCCAGGATAAGGGTGTTGATGTCATCGCTCATCGTGTTCCTCCGGTCGTTCAGACGGCTTCGATGCTCCGGTTGCTGCGGTACCATGGCCATTGATGCGTCAAAAGGCTGCGAGTAGTGGATTCAGTACTGTTCACAACCTGTTTCTGTTGCATTCCCGCCCATCACAACTATATTCCGGCGGCTTGTAACGGGGGCTTGGGTCTCCGGTAATCTTAGGAGTTCTCGATGTTCATTACCGAAGCATTCGCCCAGGCCGAAGGCGCCGCACCCGGAGCCTCCGCATTTGGCTCCGGCCTCGAAATGCTGTTCCTTTTCGCCCCTTTGATGGTGGTCTGGTATTTCTTTCTGATCCGCCCGCAGCGGACAGCTCAGAAGAAGCGCCAGGAGACGCTGTCGGCGATCCGCCGCGGTGATCAGGTCGTTCTCGGCGGCGGCATCACTGGCAAGGTGAGCAAGGTCATCGACGATTCCGAAGTGGAAGTTGAAATTGCCGAAGGCGTGAAGATACGCGCCATGCGGGCCTATATCGCTGAAGTCCGGGTCAAGGGCGAGCCGGTGAAGACAGAAGCCTGATTGAGGCGGGCACGCATCAAACGAGCTTGTAGAAATTGCGCGGGCCGGATCGTCCGGCCCGAAACTTTTTAAGGTATGTGCGCACTATGGCGAAAGGCATCGAAATCCGCGAAGCCCATTTTCCGGGCCGCGCTCCGATCGATGCCTATGGCAACGGCGGCTTCCGTTTTGCCGACATGTCGCATCGCGGCTCCTTGCTCTGCCTTCCGTCCGGAATCCACGGCTGGGATATGCAGGAAGGCGATCCGCTGACGGTCGAGGCCTTCGCCAGGGTGCTCGCCGAGGCGGAAGGCATCGAAGTGGTGCTGGTCGGTACGGGTGCGAACTTGAAGCCGCTTCCCGCCAGCTTGAAGGCAGCACTCAAAGCGAAGGGCATCGCCTCCGATCCGATGAGCACGGGCGCGGCGGTTCGGACCTTCAATATCATGCTGGCCGAATCGCGGGCCGTTGCGGCCGCCCTGATTGCTGTCTGATATGAGCGATTCCCCAAAAGAAACCCGCGATCTGTGTCTATCGATGCTGAGGGAAACGGACCGTGACCGTTACCTTGCCTGCCTTCTCTCGCCAGGGGACAAGCGCGGTGCGCTTGCCGCGCTCTATGCCTTCAATGCCGAGATTGCCCGCGTGCGCGACGTAGTGCGCGAACCGCTGCCCGGCGAAATCCGCCTGCAATGGTGGCGTGATCTCTTGGAAGGCAATGCGCATGGCGACAGCGGCGGTAATCCCATCGCCGCCGGCCTGATCACGGCCATAGAGACGTATCGCCTGCCCCGGCAGACGCTCATAGACATGGTCGAGGCGCGGATATTCGACCTATATGACGATCCGATCGCCGACCGGAACGCGCTGGAAGGCTATGCGGGAGAGACAGCCTCTGCGCTGATCCAGCTTGCGAGTCTGATCCTCTCGGCCGACGATGCCAGCCAATCTGCCGATGCGGCCGGTCATGCCGGCGTAGCGCAGGCGATCGCAGGCTTCCTGTTGCTCTTGCCGGTGCACCGACATCGCCATCAGCTCTATCTGCCGGTCGACATTTTGGCTGCCACCGGGCTCGACCGAGATACATTCCTGAGCGGTGAGGACAAGACACGCATATCCGCCGCCATCGATGCCTTCGCCGGCCTTGGCCTCGAGCATCTCGCCAAGGCACGAAAAGCCGGGCCGATTCCCGCCTCCGTCTTCCCGGCCTTCCTGCCGGTAGCGCTAGCTGAATCGGTCCTGCGCCGCGCGGCTCGGGCGGGCGTCGCTGCGCTCGATATTTCCCTGCAATCGCCGCAATGGCGGCGTCAACTCAGGCTGCTGAAGGCGGGCATCACCCGCCGGTTTTGATCGGACGCTAAATTCGCACAAGGCTCGTCGTTTAAAGCGACCAGGGCATAGGCCGGCGCATCAAAGGAGAAGCGGCGTGAGTCCCGTCATTGTCTGGTTGATCATCTTTGCGCTTCTGATGGCGCTCGCCTATTACGTGACCCGATTGATCGGCAAGGACCAGGAGGGAAGCCGTCACGATACCGGTCTCGCCATCCTGGAATTCGGTCGCGCCTTCCCCAATGAAGCAATCCGCAGCCTGCATGTCACCGCGGACGCGGGCGCAATCTTTGTCCGGCTCTACGGTAGCAAAGCTGGTTTCATGCGCAGTCGCGGCAACCACTACGCCTGCCACCTGATCGCTCCGGGCCGCGTGCGGATCTTCCCTCTGCCGAACGCGAAAGGATTCAGCGCCGAATTCCTCGATGCGCCGACCCAGAACGGCACCTTCGTCTTCTCGACGGAAAAGGAAGCCGCTGAAGTCTCGCTCTGGCTGCTCGACAACTATGTCAACATCCCTGGCCTTGGGGCCGGGGAAACGGTGGAAGCGCCAGCCGATCCGGACGCGTCCGGAGACGGCATCAGTCCCGACCGAGCCAAATAGAGCAGTCCTGCAGCGCCCGCGCCGCCAGCAACTGCCGTTTCATGACCGTCTTGTCCTTGCCGCGAAAACGCTTGACGCCTTCCGGCTTGACGATCGAGCCAGGCTCCAACTCCGGAAACAGCCCGAAATTGACGTTCATCGGCTGGAAGGAGCGTTTTCCCGGCTCGTCTTCCGAAACGAGATGGCCGCCGGTGATATGACCGAGCAGCGAACCGAAGGCGGTCGTTGCCGGCGGGGCGACCAGCGGTTCGCCCTTTCGTTCGGCGGCGGCGAAACGGCCGGCCAGAAGGCCGATCGCGGCGCTTTCCACATATCCTTCGCAGCCGGTGATCTGACCTGCGAAACGCAGGCCGGGCCGGCTTTTCAGCGTCAGCGTCCTGTCCAGGAGGACCGGCGAGTGGATATAGGTATTGCGGTGCAGACCTCCGAGGCGGGCAAATTCCGCATTCTGCAGCCCCGGGATCATCCGGAAGATCTCCGCCTGCGCGCCGTATTTGAGCTTCGTCTGGAAGCCCACCATGTTGTAGAGCGTGCCGAGTGCATTGTCCTGCCGAAGCTGCACGACCGCATAGGCCTTGACAGTCGGATTGTGGGCATTGGTTAGCCCCATCGGCTTCATCGGTCCGTGGCGCAACGTTTCACGGCCGCGCTCCGCCATCACCTCGATCGGCAGGCAGCCGTCGAAATAGGGCGTACCTTCCCATTCCTTGAAACCGACCGTATCGCCGGCGATGAGGGCGTCGACGAAGGCGTTGTACTGCGCTTCATCCAACGGGCAATTGATATAGTCCTTGCCGGTACCGCCAGGGCCGACCTTGTCGTAACGCGACTGATACCAGCAGATGTCCATGTCGATCGAATCGCGATGCACGATCGGGGCGATGGCGTCGAAAAAGGCGAGCGAATCTTCACCCGTCTCCGCCTGAATGGCCGCGGCGAGCGCCGGCGAGGTGAGAGGGCCGGTGGCGATGATCGCCAGATCCCATTCCTTGGGCGGCAGACCCTGGATTTCCTCGCGCACCACGGTAATCAGCGGATGCTTTTCGATCGCCTCGGTAACCGCTTCGGAAAAGCCGTCGCGGTCGACGGCGAGCGCGCCGCCGGCAGGTACCTGGTTCCTGTCAGCCGAGGCGATGATCAGGGAATTGGCAAGCCGCATTTCCGCGTGGATGACGCCGACCGCGTTGGCCGTCGCATCGTCGGAGCGGAAGGAATTCGAGCATACCAGTTCGGCCAGACCATCGGTCTTATGGGCGTCGGTGCCGCGCACGCCGCGCATTTCATGGAGAATCACCGGCACCCCGGCCTGGGCGATCTGCCAGGAGGCTTCCGATCCGGCCAGACCGCCGCCGATGACATGGATGGGGGAGAGGGAGCTATTCGTCATGACCGGCTCATTATCACGCCGTTTGCCCAACCCAAATCAAAAATGGGCCGGAATCAAAAAGGCACCCGATCAGGTGCCTTTGATACGTCCTTGGATGTGCCTGCCTGGCCTGCTATTGGCTTGTCGCCGCTGCGGCGTCGCGCGGCGCAATCCACCAGCGGGCGGATTAGCGGAAGGAGCGCGATGCGATGTTACGGATATCGTAACGGGTCAGACCGATGTCGTTGAGCGCCTGGTTGGAAAGATTGCCAAGCTCGTTCATCGTGCGGCGGTAGCTGATCCAGTTCTTAGCGATGCGGATCGGGTTCATGGTCGTTTCCTCAAGATTTGTCCTGATGCTCTGTCGTCATCAGCGATGTCAGTCTTATACAACCGCATAATAAAAAAGTGCAGTGCAAAAAATATGCGACTGCCATGCAAATGTGCAGGAGGTTGGTGAATTTTAGGGCTGAGCCTGAAAAACCGGCACGGATGCAAAGGGAAGGCACAAAAAGAAAAGCGCCTCCCAGAGGGAAGCGCTTTTGAAAGTCATCAATACCGTCGTGATCGGCTTAGAAGCCGACTGCGGTCCGTGCAACGCGGCGGATGTCTGCGCGGCCGATGCCGAGGTCGTTGAGTTCGCGGTCGCTCATGCGGCCGAGTTCGTTGACGGTTTCGCGATACTTGCGCCAGCTGCTGAGTTTCTGTGCGATGTTCATGGTCGTGTCCCTTTCAAGGCCCTTGCCAGCAGCCCCTTCGGCGCTGACTTCAATCTCATGACCGCTAATATATGTTGCGTCGCAAAAAGTAACAGCGCCTATTCGGTATGCCACCTATGCAATTGACGCATTACGAAACGATTAACCATGATGATGACTGGGTATACAATGGGCATTTTTGCATGCCCATCGGGGAAATCCTCCTTTTGCGGCGCAAAAAAATAACGCCCACCGGGGGAGGAGGTCCGGTGGGCGTCATTTGTAACGACCGGCGATTTGGGAGGAGGAGGATCGCCAGTCCCATCGGGCTTACGCTGGGAGGAGGAGTGCGTCGCCCGAATTTTCATCGCGGGATCAAATCCCGAGGGCACTTCATTTCTGAACGGGTGCCAGACCGTTCGAACCGGAGAGATCAGGAAAATGTTCCAATCAATCGCCGTATCTCCATATTACGAAGCCACACGCTTATTGTGCAGTGCAATATGGGAATGGATGACATGCAATTCATGCATGCCTTCTTCCTAGTTGGTTCCAATATACACATTAGAATTTAATAAAAAGTTAAGCATCCTTGGCGGCAGGATTGCAGGGCCCGGCAGGCGGGTTTTTCGGGCTTTTGCGGAAGTGCCAAAAAACCGTCATTTTCCCTTTGCGTGTGCTGAAACGGGTGATATAGAGACGCGCGCTCCGGAAGGCCTCAGGCCACGAGGATTTTCGACGCGGTTGGGGCGCGGGTATGGTGAAATTGGTAGACACGCCAGATTTAGGTTCTGTTCTCAGAACTTGCACCCCTGCAAATGACCCTCCATTGTCCCCCTAAGTCCCTGTTGCAGAACAGGGATTTTTCTTTTCACCAATCGTTTGCACCCGTGCAAGGAAATGTTGGTGACAATCGATTTTGTGACAATCCCGAGACAATCCGAGGAAATGCCCATGCTTTCACGCTTGAATGAGCAACCCTTTGTCGCGCCTGTGGAGCTGCTCAAGGATGAGCCGATGCTCTTCTCCGCGTCCCCGCAGTTCGCCCTCCAAGAGGGAGGCCCCCTGACGCTTGAGGCGACAACCTTCCTGCTGAATGCCGGGGAGATCAGCCTCGACCGGGGCAATGTCGTGATCGACACCCGCGTCCACATGCTCAAGCCCGGTTGGATACCAGCCATCGGTGGGTGGCACTGCGATGCGATCCCGAGAGGGGAAGACGGTCAGCCCGTGTTGGACCATCCGGCTATCCCAGGCATCCGTCACTACCTGCTGGTGGTCGACTGCGGGACCGGGTCCATGACCGAGTTCCTGAACCACGGTAGCCTGATCACCGAGCTCCTACAGAAGGTGGCTAGCCCGGGCAAGAACCTCTGGGGCGAACACTCCGAAGAGATCAACACCTACCTCAGCGATCTGGTGGAACTTGGGGCCGACCGCTCTGAGTATGTCACCACGGCTGAAAGCGGGGCGCTCTACAAGTTCTCAGCTCGGGACTACCACAGGGCGATCCCGGCGACCGGCCACGGCTGGCGCTACTTCTTCCGCGCCTCGGTCAACACCATGGTCAAGGAACCGCTGAACGAGATCAGGAAGCAGGTACAGGTATATCTCCCCCATGAAGATTTGGGGTGGTGATCTTACCAACCCCCAGTTGACCAAACCCACCATCGATAATACATCCAAAGCATTGAAAGGCTTACCCTACGCATGTCCAAAATTGATATTAGCGGCGACAGCTTCAGCTCCGATGCAACCTCTTCCGGCTACTCCCTCCCAGTCTCGCAGCGTTGGCCAGCCCTAGTCTCCTCGGAGCTTGGGTATACGACCATCGTCAACCGCGCAAAGAACGGCGATCAGGCTGGTGATCAGTCCTACAAGGCTCAGGCCGTGGCTCGCGCTGCGGGTGATACTGTGGCTATACTGGTCGGCACCAACGATGTCCGCGTCTACAAGGATAACGCCACCAAGCGTGGCTACTTCGCGGCCTTCCTCCGTCGCCTGATCGCAGATGCCATCATGCCGAACCGGGTCAAGGGCCGGGACGCGGCTATGGTCAAGACCGGCGCATGGTCCAACACCCAAGTCAACACCTTCGGCGTCGTCACCAATGCACAAGGTGCCAAAGCTGCGGCCACTGTCTCCGGTAGCGAAATCTATGTCGGCTACATCATCCAGAACCACACCGACTGCCAGTCATCGGCTGACGTTTACATCGACGGTGTGAAGGCAGGGACGCTCTCTGCGAATGGAACTGCTGGCTCGACCACTGAGAACGGTCAGGTCTATGCCCCGGCTCTGGCCCGCTTCGCGACAACCCCCGGTCAGCATTCGGTCGAGGTTCGGGTCACGAGCAGTGGCGAATATTTCTACCTCGACGATATCCGAGGCAGCGATCAGCCGGTCGGCCCGATGACCCACGTCTCGAACCTATCGAAGTGGGCGGCTGCTGGGTACACTACCTTCGGCGCAACGGAGGCCATGGTCACGGCTTACAACACTCTGATCTCTTCCATCGTGAACGAGTTCAAGGCTGATGGCTTCAAGGTATCGCTTGTGGATATCTTCTCGGTGATCAACCCGGCGACTGATCTAATGGCTGATGGTCTTCACCCCAACGCCCCCGGCCAGCGGAAGATCGCGGATAAGTTCAAAGCCTCGATCCAAAGCACTCCGGTCACCGTCACCTATCCCACTGATTGGGACACGATCCTCAAGCTGACTGTCGTCAGCGGCGTGGTGACTACCATGGTCGAAGTCCCGGCGTAATGATCGCCCTCGACCTCGCTGCTCGGCGGGTCGTCATGGCATCCATGGCCTACTACGGTCTCGACGAGAGCCTCCTCTCAGATGGGGAGTTCGACGAGCTGTGTCGCTTCTGCGCCGACAATTGGAAAGACCTGAGCCCTGAGCGCAAGTTCGCGCTCGGGTCTCCCGACAAAATAAGGACCTCGGGCTTCCATGTCCGAGTCTCCACACAGGCCGAACACGGCTGCGCCCAATGGCTCATGAAGCAGGGCCGATACCCACAACACCTGATCATCCAACCGACAATGCAGCAGCGGTTCTCCAAGGTCATCGGCCACTGGAGGCCGTGCAATGCCTATCTATGGGGGCCGCGTGACCATTCATCCAGATGTCTTCCAGCGTCAGATTGAGCTGGAGATCGATATGTCCAACCTTGGTGCTGCCCGGTATCAAGCCCGTTCTGCCCGTGAGATCGAGCAGGATAGGGGAGGCGAGACCCAACCCGGGCAATTCCTCATCAAGAAGGCCGTGGCTGCCGTCTCTGACACACTGCAGATCTTCATCGACGAAGTCTACTCTGGTCGCCCTGGCCCAAAGGCTGTGGCGGCTAGACTGGTCCGAGACATGGACCCAGACGCAGTCGCCTACATTTCACTGAAAGCAATCCTCGGTCGGCTCATGTCGAAGTCGATCACCAATCTCACCGGCCTATCCATGAACGTGGCTAACGCGCTGGAGAACGAGGCAAGGTTCGAGCGCTTCGCAGTCCTGAACCCGGGCATGTTCGCCCGTCTGGACAAGAGCCTGACCGAGGACGGGGCGAATGAAGCCCACCGCCGCAAGGTCCTGATCTATGCCATGGGCAAGTACAACATCCCGTGGGAACGCTGGGGTAGGAACGACAGTGTCCTCCTCGGTTCTAAGATGGTCGAGCTGGTGGCTGATGCCACGGGCCTGATCGAGTTCGCCCTGAACCAGACCGGCTTTGGAGGTCAATACAAGGACCAGCATCAGGTCTTCCTGACCGCCAAGGCCTCTGACTGGGTCAACTCAAGCCTCCTCCGGGGTGAGCTGCTGAACCCCTACTACATGCCAACCATCATCCCGCCTAAGAACTGGACCGGGATCGTGGGCGGTGGCTACCACTCCGACGCTGTGCGCCCGGTTTCTCTGGTCCGCAAGGCTCGCCGGGTTCACCTCGACATGCTCGCATCCACGGACCTGACCAACGTCTTCCTCGGGCTCAACGCCATCCAGCAGACGCCTTGGCAGATCAACCGGGGGGTTCTCGACGTTTACGAGGCTCTGCTCAAGGCCGGATCTGACGTGGCCGGGGTTGTTCCACTGACCGACATACCGCTTCCGCCGAAGCCATACGACATCGACACCAACGAAGAGGCCAGACAGAAATGGAAATGGGCAGCGCGGGACGCTCACACCGCCAACTACCACCGTCGACAGGACCGGCTAAGCCAACACGCCCTGCTGACGATGTGTCGACGCTTCCGAGAGGAACCGGCTATTTATTTCCCGCACAATCTGGACTTCCGGGGTCGTGCCTATCCTGTGCCACTTGTCCTGCATCCCCAGGGGTCAGACCTTGTGAAGGGGTTGCTGCGGTTCGCCGTGGGCAAGCCACTCGGCACTGATGGGCGGTATTGGCTGGCCGTTCATGGGGCCAACACATTTGGGGTGGATAAGGTTTCTTTCGAAGACCGAGTGCAGTGGGTCGAGGAGAACTCCGAGCGCGTCTACAGCGTCGGGATCGACCCCCTTGCTGACATGTGGTGGACCGAGGCCGACAGCCCTTGGTGCTTCCTCGCGTTCTGCTTCGAGTGGACCGCTCTCTATGCCTCAGAGAACAACTGCGATTTCGTCAGCCATCTACCAATCGCTATGGATGGTTCTTGCAACGGGCTCCAGCACTTCTCGGCCATGCTCAGGGACAGCATCGGCGGCGCAGCCGTCAACCTGATCCCATCGGACAAGCCGCAAGACATTTACCAAGCGGTGGCAGACCGTGTCATGGAGAAACTGCGTCTAATTGCTTGCACTTCTGCAAGTGATGGGCTGGCTGACGTGGCTGAGATGTTCGAGCCTGAGGAGACCCACGAGAAGAAGAAGGGGCCGACTGAGGCAGAGATGCAGCGGTGGGCTCACAGTTGGCTGAACTTCGGTATGGACCGCAAGATCACCAAGCGTCCTGTCATGGTCCTACCATATGGTGGCACCCCACGCTCCTGCCTCAAGTACGTCGAGGAGGCGGTCAAGGAGAAGATCGCGGCTGGTAAAGACCCGAACCTCGGGGACGAGCTGCCCCGGGCAATCGCTTGGCTCTCGAAGCTTGTGTGGGAGGGCATCGGAGACGTGGTTGTCGCCGCAAGGGACGCCATGGGCTGGCTGCAGAAGGTCGCGAGGCTGACTGCCAAGGCCAATTCTCCGCTCTACTGGCAGACGCCCTCTGGCTTCGTGGCTTACCAACTCTATCCCGATCTTACCCTGCGTCGGATCAAGACCCGGATCAACGGCACCATCATCAAGCTCACGGCTTACGATGAGGCCGACACGATCAACAACTCCAAGCAGTCAACGTCGGTCAGCCCGAACTACACCCACTCGATGGATGCCTCGGCCATGATCCTGACTGCTGCCAAAGCCTTCCTGAGGGGCATCACCAGTCTGGCGATGATCCACGACAGCTATGGAACCCATGCCTGTGACACGACCACCCTCAGGGACATCCTGCGCGAGGTCTTCGTGGACATGTACCGAAATCGCCCTCTGGTCTCCTTCAGGGATCAGGTGGCGGCACAATGCCCCAGCGTGGCTGATGAGCTTCCCGAGTTACCCCCGGAAGGGGACCTGAACTTGGAGCAGATCAAGGAGAGCAGGTTCTTCTTCGCCTAATCGTTTGCCAATGTGCAAACAATAGGGACCACACTAGCGATTACCAACGAAACAGCCAAAGGATTTACCCAAGTATGAACCAAGGCATCACACTCCGGTTCGGCGCAGCTCAGAACAGCCTGTCCGTCACCAACGGCCCGAGCTTCGATCTGGCCTCCCTGACCAAGACCGAGCGCTATGAGGTTCGCCGCGCATTGATCGAAGGCCTCAAGGTCAACGGCTACTTCGGTCGCAAGGAACGCCGCAAGGCCATGTTCCGCCAGAAGCGCGAGGCTCAGGCATGATCGCCGCCCTCATCATCACCCTCATCCTCCTGACCATCCTCAGCCAGCCCCCACGAGGTCCACATGCGGCTTAATCGCGATGCAATGAACAATGCCAACCCCAAGATCGTGGCCATGGCCTCGCTCAAGGTCCTGATGGGCATCGAAGACGAACGCCCTCACACCCAGATCATGGCCGCAGCGGCTGTGTTCCTGGCCCTTGCGGAACATCTCGACATTCCTCCTCAGGAAGTCTTCACCGCGATCAAGAACCTCATCGTCACCACCGAAGGCAAGCGCACCGAGTTCGCCGCCATTGACGCCTACATGCAGGGAGAATGGAATGCCTAAGTTCAAACGTGGCGATGAAATCATCTGCATCGACAATGAGATGGCGCTCGACCGGCTGACGGTGAAGAAGGTCTACAAGGTCCGCAGCGTAGGCAGCGTCTCCGGTTGCGTCCTCATCGAAGATGACCAGCGTCGCCGCCGTCTCTACCAACCTGAGCGTTTCATCTCGGTCGAAGAGCATCGCGAGAAGGTGATTGCTGACAACGCAAAGGCAATGGAAGACGCGATCCTCTACGGCATGGGCATGTACCAGTATCCCCCAATCACCCCGGTCAAGCCGAAGAAGCTCAAGCCGGTGGCTATTGTCGTCACCCGCGAGATCGTCACCAAGGCCCTGACCAAGATGATCCGCGAAGAGTTCGGGATCGAAGCCGACGTTCACGGCGTCCAACCCCGACCGAACAAAGATTTGGAGTTAATCCTGAAATGAGGTCGCTCGCCCTCAAAACCGCAGTCTTCATCTGGAAGCAGGGCAACGAGATCGACCTCATTCTCCAGACGAAGCTCCTCTCCGAAGGCTACGATGTGGCCAAACTCGAACGGCGTTATCGCGCCTAAATACTTGCACAAAGGCAAACAATAGAATGGCAAAAGCAAAGAAACCAACCTTCCGCACCCCCCGTCTGTCCGCAGTTTACCCGCGTCTGAACTCCCCGGACACGAAGTACAACAAGCACGGCACCTACAAGGCCGATGGTCGCACCAAGATTGCCGACGCCCAGTCGACGATCAAGGCTGTGCAGGAAGTTGCCAAGAAGCACATTGGCAAGCCGCTTCCGCTGAAGAAGAACGCTTGCTGGGAATACGAGAAGATCACCGACGAGGATACCGGCGAAGAACGCGAGACCGGCTTTGTGGTCTTCAAGCTCCGCGTCAAGAACCGCATGGTGACCGACAAGAAGACTAAGCAGGAACAGCTATGGGATCGCAAGCCCGCCATGTTCTCTGCCAGTGGCAAGCCTGTGCCGAAGGCCAAGGTCGGCGCTGGTTCCGAATACGCTGTCACCTTCGAAATCTACGAGGGCAAGGATGGTGACGGTAATCCCATCGTCAACCTGCAGCCGGTCGCGGTACAGATCTTCAAGCTGGTCGAGTTCCAGTCTGGTGGCGCTGACGCCGACCCGAGCCGCTACGGCATCGAAGCCGAAGAGGGCTGGGAGCCGGAAGAAGGCGACGAAGACGAGGGCCAGGACGAAGGCAACGGCGACGACGCTGGTTCCGACGACAGCTCTTCCGATGAAGAAGAGAACACGGACTTCTAATTCTTGCCGAAGGCAAAATCCAAAGCACAGGTCGGAGCCCTTCACGGGTTCCGCTCTGGTCTCGAAAACGTAAATGCTCGGTTCCTGACCGAATGGAAAGTCAAGGTCGAGTACGAGCAGTATGACCTTACCTACACGAAGCCAGCGACCCTCCATCGCTACACCCCCGACTTCATCCTGCCGAACGGGATCATAGTCGAAACCAAGGGCCGGTTCCTCACAGCAGACCGGCAGAAGCACATCCTGATCAAGCAGCAGTACCCGCAGCTCGATCTCCGGTTCGTCTTCTCCAACCCGAACACCCGGATCAGCAAGCAGTCCAAGACGACTTACGCGATCTGGTGTCAATCCCACGGCTTCCAGTACGCGGCCAAGGTCATCCCCACGGAATGGCTCGATGAGCCCAACGACCCGGTGCGCAAGGCAGCCCTCTACCAAGTCCTCCGACAGAAACCCGCCAAGAAAGGCTCGAAATGATCAAACTCCGCGTCTCCTTCCGCCCGTCGACCGACAACGCAATCGCTGGCTTCACCTCCGCCCTGACCGAGCTGGAAGCCGTAGAGGCCGCTGAACAGGCAAAGCTCGACAAGATCGCCTCGAAGATCGACCGCCTCCGCGACCAGCAGGATACCGCCGTCGCTGCCAAGGACCGAGCCTCGCGCCTCCGCGCCAAGTTCGCGGACTTCCTCTCGGCCTAAACCACGGACTACGGTCCCTTTCATATCTCATAGACCTGATGAAGGTCTTGGTGGCTTGTGAGTATTCAGGCCGCGTAAGAGACGCCTTCCTTGCCAAGGGGCACGATGCGCTTTCGTGCGATCTCCTTCCAACAGACCAACTCGGCCCGCACTATCAGGGCAATGTGAGGGATATCCTCTACGACGGTTGGGACCTTCTGATCGCACATCCACCCTGTACCTATCTGGCGAGCAGCGGCCTTCACTGGAACAAGCGTGTTCCTGGACGGGCCGAGAAGACTGAAGAGGCGTTGGCGTTCGTCCAACTCCTCCTCGACGCACCGATCAACAAGATAGCCCTAGAGAACCCAAAGGGCTGCATCGGTACGCGCATTCGCAGGGCCACCCAAATGGTCCAGCCGTACATGTTCGGTGAGGACGCCAGCAAGGAAACCTTCCTCTGGCTCAAGAACCTCCAGCCTCTCCAGCCAACCGAGCATTACCCACCTCGCATAATCAACGGAAAGAGCAGGTGGGGAAACCAGACGGACAGCGGCCAGAACCGCCTCTCCCCGTCCGAGGATCGCTGGAAACTTCGAAGCACAACCTATCAAGGCATCGCTGACGCCATGGCGGCTCAGTGGGGCTAATCAAAAGGAAATCAAACACATGATCCGCAAGTTCCTCCTTGTCGGCGCTCTCTGCGCTGCCCTCGCTTCCTGTGGTCAGCCCCCGGCTCCGTGCCCCACGCCAGCCCCAGCTCCTCAGTCTCCGGTCGGTGACCAGTCCATGATCCTCGGCGGCGCAGCCATTGTTCAGGTCAAGGGCGGCTTTGGTGGCCGAAGCTCGTTCAGCCGCAGCTATTCTCGGCCAAGCTACTCGAAGCCCAGCTACAGCCCGTCCTACAAGCGGTCCACCACGACCAACAACCATACGACCATCATCCAACAGAACAGCGGTGGTGGCAGCAATGGTCTGCTCTGGGGCCTCGGTGGCTACTTCCTCGGCCAACACGCGGCCAATGCGAGCAAGTGCCAGTGACACTGATCCGCCTGACACCGGAAGGTGATGACCTGTGGCCCTTCGAGATGGACGACCGGCTCGCCGCGATTGACGGGTTTATGTACGCCGTGGGCGTAGAAAGGTACTGGATCGCCGGGGGATACTTCCGCGATCAAGAGGCTGGTATCCCGTTCAAGGACATTGACGTCTTCATCCCCGGCTCAGACCCTCTGCCAAACGATGGTTCATGCATCCGCTATGACCTAGCATCGGCTGCAGTTGCGACCATTGCCGGGGCCGAGGTCAACTTCATCCGCCTGTTCCATGCCCACACCCTTGAGACCGTCCTCAAGCGGATGGACATCGGCATCTGCCAGATCGGCAGGGATCGTGTCGAAGGTACCGTCGTAACTCAGGCCTATCTCGACGACGTGACCAACAGAACCCTGACGCTCATGACGCGGCCCGAAACCGAGGCTGACTTCGACCATATCAAGCGGGTTAAAGCCAAGTTCCCCGAACACAAGGTCGTCTGCGCCTTCCCATAATGGCCGACGACAGCGAGTTCCTCCACCACGAGCCGTGCCCCAATCCCCGGTGCGGCTCATCGGACGCCTTTGGTCGTTACAGCGACGGCCACGGCTTCTGTTTTGCATGTGATTTCTACGAACGTGGAGAAGGTTCAATAACCGATACTGAAACCGAGGCTCCTCGCGAGAGGAAGGACCTTGGACTATGTGCCGTGGGCGAGCCAACCGATTGGCCCAGCCGTGGCATCACACTCGAAAGCGCCCGTAAATGGGGCTTTACCCGCTCTGAGCTTGGCGACAGCACCGTCCGCCTCTTCAACTACCGAAACACTCAGCAGCGCATCGTCGCACAGAAGGTCCGCTTCCAGAAGAAAGACTTCCGCTTCCTCGGGGATACCGGCGAAGCTGGTCTCTACGGGATGCACCTCTGGAAAGGCGGCGGCAAACGCATCGTGATCACCGAGGGTGAGATCGACGCTATTTCCGTTAGCCAAGCGCAGGGTCACAAGTGGCCTGTAGTGTCGGTTCCGACCGGCTCTAAGGGTGCCTACAAGGCGCTCAAGAAGAACCTCGAATGGCTCAATGAGTTCGAGGAAGTCGTCCTCATGTTCGACATGGACGAACCCGGGCAAGCAGCCGTGGCTGAATGTTACGATCTCTTCGTCCCCGGTCGCTGCAAGGTGGCCACGCTCCCGGCTCCCTACAAAGACGCGAACGAAATGCTCAAGGCCGGTCAGGTCAAGGAGATCATCGACGCGATCTGGCAAGCCAAGGTGGTTCGCCCTGACGGCATCGTCAACGGCATGGACATGTTCGACCTCATTAACACCGAGGACGATCTTGTCGCCCAGAGCCTGCCCTTTGTAGGCCTCCAGACCATGATGCGTGGGGTTCGCCTCGGAGAGCTGATCACACTCACCGCAGGTTCCGGCATCGGCAAATCCGCGGTTGTCCGCGAGATCGCCCATCACCTCCATGCCATGGGTGAGACCGTGGGCATGATGATGCTGGAGGAGAACACCAAGCGTACCGGCCTCGGCCTTATGGGCATCAGCGCAAACAAGCCGCTGCATATCGATCGAAGCTCGGTCACACCTGAGCAGTTCAAAGAAGCATTCGACGCCACGCTCGGTACCGGGAGGATCTTCCTCTACGACCACTTTGGTTCGACGGCCATCGACAACCTGCTGAACAAGGTCCGGTACCTGGCTAAGGGGTGCGGCTGCCGGTTCATCGTCATCGACCACCTATCCATCGTGATCTCAGGTCAGGAGGATGGGGACGAGCGGCGTATGATCGACAACGCCATGACTGCTCTCAAGGCTCTGGCCATGGAGTGCAACGTCTGCATCTTCCTGATCTCCCACCTGAAACGTCCGAGTGGCGATAAGGGGCACGAGCAGGGGGCTGAGACAGCTCTCGCCCAGCTTCGCGGGTCACATGCCATCGCCCAGCTCTCCGACTTCGTGATCGGACTGGAGCGCAACCAGCAGAACGTGAACACGATCCGCTACAACGGCAAGACCTACACCCTCAACAACATCACCATCCTCCGCATCCTCAAGAACCGTTTCACCGGAGAGACCGGCCCCGCTGGCTGGCTGCTCTACGACAAGGAGACGGGCCGCTTGTACGAGCTGCTGGAGGACCCAATGGAAAGCAAGAATGAAGGTTCTGGTTCTGACTTTGATGATGACTTTGGCGGCAGTAGCTCAGCCGGAGAAGACGACGATCTCCCTTTCTAAACCCAAGGAAAGCCTCTGCGTCATCTTCGATAGCGGGACATCCCTGTGGGTCCCCTGCGGTTCCAACATGACGTTCCAAGGCTGGGTCGACGCTGGTGTCGACATCTGATGCAGGAACACACCAACGAGAACCTGCCATCCAATCTGAAGGTCTCCCGCAAGGGAGGCTTTCTCGTTTTGAACACCCGCACCGCCACGATCAAACTTGATGCCAACCGCTGGCAGGAGATCGTCGCCGCTATAACGGAGGTCTCTCAATCCAAGTAAGTACGTTCGACCCTCTCGCACCGTTCGTGTGGGAGGTTCCGAACCCCAAGGTCCTCGTCTTCGACATCGAGACGGACGGCCTAATTCCCGAGATGACCGTGGTCCATTCACTGGTCATCAAGGACGTAAACACCGGAGAAGTCTGGAGCTGCTCCGACAACTGGAAGCCTAACGATCCGGAGCGGTTCTACCGCAACAGCATCGAGTTCGGCCTCAGGCTCCTGATGGAAGCCGACATCATCGTCGGTCACAACATCGTCGACTTCGACATCCCAGCCATCCAGAAGCTCTACCCATGGTTCAAGCCGAAGGGCCTGATCCGCGACACCATCATCATGTCCCGGCTGATGTATGCCGACATGAAGGACGCCGACTTCCGGCAGCGCGACAAGCGCCAACGCGAGGGTAAGCAGTGGATCGCGCCGAACCTCTTCGGTCGCCACTCGCTGGAGAGCTGGGGTCAACGCCTCGGCATCTGGAAGGGCGACTACGGGGATATCCGCAAGAAGGAGGGCATCAAGCTCGGCCTCAAGAAGGAAGCCCTCACGGCCTACGTCTGGGGCACATGGTCGCTGTTCATGCAGGAGTACTGCGAACAGGACGTGGAGGTTACCACCAAGCTGTGGCTTCGGCTCATTGGCAAGGGGTTCTCCGAGGAGAGCATCCAGCTCGAACACATGGTCCGTCACATAGTCTCCCGTCAGGAGCGGTATGGCTTTGCGTTCGATGAGAAGAAGGCAGCAGTTCTCTACGCCAAGCTGGCCGGAGAGAAAGCCTCGCTCGAAGCCCAGCTAGCCAAGGAGTTCGCTCCATGGTTCCGGTTTGAGGAAGAGGTCGAGGTCTCCAAGTCTCGGTCGGTCAAGCGTGAAGACCTTGGCGTAACCGTCACGATCCGGCGCTTCGGTAAGAACGGGAAGGAACTGGCTCCATACATCGGGCCGGTGAAGGAGCATTACGAGGAAGGCGCGACCTATTCCAAGGTCAAGCTCAAGCCATTCAACCCGGGCTCCCGGCACGACATCGCGAACCGGCTACAGACCCTCTACGGCTGGAAGCCCAAGGAGTTCACCGATGACGGTTCTCCGAAGGTCGATGAAGAAGTCCTGAAGGGGCTCAAGTTCCCGGCTGCCAAGGTCCTGTTCCGCTACCTGCTCATCCAGAAGCGCATCGGGCAGTTGGCTGAAGGCAAGGAGGCTTGGCTCAAGCACGTCCGCAATGGCCGCATCCATGGTCAGGTCAACACGAACGGTGCCGTCACCGGACGAATGACCCACTCGAAGCCGAACATGGCACAGGTCCCCAGTGGCCGCGCCCCGTTTGGACATGAGTGCCGTGAGCTGTTCATGGCTACCGCTGGCAAGCTTCTCGTAGGCTGTGACGCTGACGCGTTGGAGCTGCGCGATCTGGCTGGATACATGGCTGCCTACGACGGCGGCGCATACATCAAGACGGTCCTCGAAGGGAAGAAAGAGGACGGCACCGACATGCATACCCAGAACGCTAAGGCGCTGGGTTGTGACCGCGATACGGCAAAGACTTGGTTCTACGCCTTCATTTACGGTTCCGGGGACTTCAACCTCGGCTGCATCCTTGGTGTCACGGGCTCCAAGCAGAAGATCACGGCTGCCGGTCGTGCTGCCCGGGCTCGGTTCCTCAAGGCTCTCCCCGCGCTGAGCAAGCTGATCGAAGCTGTGAAGAAGAAGGCCGAGAAGAACGGGTTCCTCAAGGGGCTCGACGGTCGGAAGCTCACGGTTCGCTCGGGTCATGCAGCGCTCAACACTCTCCTTCAGTCCGCAGGTGCGATCCAGATGAAGCGTGGCTTGGTTATCCTAGACCAGACTTTGCAGTCCATGGGTCTTATCCCGGGCGTTCATTACGAGTTCGTCGGAAATATTCATGACGAGTGGCAATTAGAGGTCGATGAAGACAAAGCAGACTTGGTTGGACGGACAGCAGCAGATGCTATTCGACTGGCCGGGGAATACTACAAATTCCGCTGTCACCTTGCCGGTAACTACGACAAGGGCAAGAACTGGGCGGAAACACACTAAAGCAGACCAACACACCCCGGGTTTCGTCTACGTGGCGATCAACCCGGCGTGGCCGGGATACTGCAAGGTTGGTCTCACCAACGACCTGAACAACCGGCTGCGGCAGATGAATACCAACTGTCCGCTCCGGGATTATTCCTTCCACACGCAAAGGCAATTCAATGATCGGAAGAAAGCTGAGGCAGTTCTACACGAGCTGCTCGATGGTTATCGCGTCCCCGGAACCGAGTGGTTCTGTCTACACCATGAGGAAGCCGCTGGTCTGCTATGGGCCGTCGCTCGCCGGTATGCTCTCGCAGAAGGACAGGGAGGCGATGCAGAAGAACCTCACCGATAAGTACGGCATCACCCAGATCGAGGCTGCAGAATGAGCCTACATAGATGGGAAGTGGTTGAGAGCCCGGGCTACGGCGCAGCAACCTACCGCATGAAGGTCCCCGGAGGCTGGCTCTATCGCTATGGAAATGAGCGGGACAGCTCGCTTGTCTTCGTACCGGAGGCCGCTGAATGAATAGCACAAAAGCAAAGCTGATCCTGTGTGAGGACTGCGACGAGCAGGAGTTCTTCGAGGAAGTGACTTCGGCTGAAATCGTGGGCGATAGTCGATGGATGAAGCACTACGAACAGGTTTTCAAGGACACCCGAGACGGCACCTATTGGGAAATCTCGTGGTCCCGTGGAGCAACGGAGTATCAGGACGAAGGCCCTGAGATGGTCGAGGCTCGGCAGGTTTGGCCGAAGGTTGTCCAGCGGACGATCTATTCGACGGAGAAGCCGGAATGATCCGCCGCCTGATCCAGAACCTCAAGTGCCGGCTCGGGCTTCATCGCATGGTGACAGTCCCAGTTCGCTCTTACCGAACAGCAAGTCACCGACAGGTGATCATCACCAAATCCAGCTGCGTCTTCTGCCGCTACTGCAACGAATTTCACTAAGGAGATAACTTGAGAACACTGCTGATCGACGGGGACATCTTCGTCGTATCAACCGGAGCCGCCCATGAAGTTGAGACCGACTGGGGCGACGACAACTGGACCCTTCATTGCGACGTGAAGAAGGTCAAAGCTGCGATCCTCGAAGCAATCGAGAACATCAAGCGAGAGCTGGACGCCGATGAGGCGATCATCACGCTCTCCATGGGCGAGACATTCCGTCACAAGCTCTACAGCGGTTACAAGAAGGGCAGGGGCCGGAAGCCGGTCGGGACTGGTGAAGTCAAGCGCTGGCTTATCGAAGAGCATGGCGCAAAGCTCAAGCCGGGGATCGAAGCCGACGACACTATGGGTATCCTTGCGACCCATCCGAAGCTGATCAAGGGTGAGAAGATCATCGTCAGCCAGGACAAGGACATGCTCACGATCCCGGGCATGGTCTATCGCAACGGCGAGATCGTCCATGTCTCTCCCGGCGAAGCTCGGAACAACTGGATGAAGCAGACGCTCACCGGGGACGTGACCGACGGCTATCCCGGGCTCAAGAACTTTGGTCCGGTCAAGGCCGAGGCGCTGCTGGCCAAGGTTGGACCCGATGCTGATCCATGGGAAGCCGTGGTTGCTGCTTACGAGAAAGCGGGGTCCACCTACGAGGAAGCTCTCCTCCAAGCCCGTCTTGCCCGCATCCTTCACTGGAACGACTACGACTACAAGAAGCAGGAGGCGATCCTGTGGCAGCCGTGAAGTCTGACGGGGGCTCGTCGTCTTACTACAACATCCCTTCCTTCGCCGTTGATCTCGGGGACTTGATTGAGTTCAAGAAGATGTCCTTCAACTTCGGCAACATCTTCAAGGCTTGCTACCGCTTCGGTGAGAAAGACGGCACCTCTAAGCGCTATGACCTGAAGAAGATCATCTACTTTGCTGAGCGTGAGTTGGCCATTCTGGACAGAGAGGAGGGAAAGGCCCCGGAATAGGGGCCACACTAGCATGTCCAAGGATTTAACTCTGGATATTCCCAAGAAGCCCTTTGTGTCCGAAGCCATCGTTTCCCACCTCGAAGAGATATTCGGGGTGAGGAAGCTGTCCGAGGCCACGCTCAACGCAACTGATCGAGAGATCGGAGCCATGGTTGGTGAACAACGGATCATCGACTACCTCCGTAACCTCCGCATCCAACAGGAGGAAGAAGGACCACTTCATGTGTCCTAAGAAACCCAAAATTCAGAAGGCTGACACGGTCATCGCCCCGGCTCCGGCCCCGGCTCCGACCCAGTTGGCCCCAGTATTGAACGAGGCGACCAAGGCTACGGCCTCAGAAGGTGCGTCTTCGAACATCGCCCGAAAGGGTAGATCGTCGCTGGTCATTCCCCTGACCAACACACGACAGACCGGCGTGAACATTCCCCGGTAATCCTTGGCTGAGATCGAGAAAGTCTCAGCGAAAGCTCTCTACGACAAGCTGGTAACCGACCGCGATCCGTATTTCAGACGGGCCGTGGAAGGAGCTAAGCTGACTGTCCCGCATCTGATGCCCGAGAACGGCACCACGGCGTCGACCAGTCTGCCAGAGCCTT
The DNA here is from genome assembly GCF_004343065.1 of Neorhizobium sp. S3-V5DH. Classification (NCBI taxonomy): domain Bacteria; kingdom Pseudomonadati; phylum Pseudomonadota; class Alphaproteobacteria; order Hyphomicrobiales; family Rhizobiaceae; genus Neorhizobium; species Neorhizobium sp. S3-V5DH. The sequence continues at coordinate 66,082 of NZ_SMCL01000024.1, read as the reverse complement.
CGCAAAGTCTAGGTGCCCGGGGACTGAGGAACCTTGCTTCCAAGGTCCACCTCGCGCTGTTCCCAATCAACGCACCACCGTTCAAGTACGAGATCGACGACATTGCTGTTCGCGAGGCTACCAAGGCCGAAGACCAGCGTGGTGAGGTCGAGAAGGCCCTGAGCGCCCGGGAACGGGCTGTCGTCTCCGAAATGTACGGCTCTCTGTTCCGCCCTGTATCGTTCGAGGCAACCCGGCAGCTTCTGCTGTCTGGCAACTACCTCCTGCATATCCCTAAGGAAGGCAGACCGAGAGGCTTCCGCCTCAACCAGTACGTCTGCGACCGCGATGGTTCCGGCAACTGGATCGACATCGTCGTCAAGGAAAGCATGTCACCGGCGGCTCTTCCTGCCGAGATTGCCAATCAGATCCTCACAATCCGCGAAGTGGCCGAGAAGCCCCGGGACGAGGACGTGGATGTCTACACCCATATCACCCGAGACGGAGACCAGTGCTTTGTAACTCAGGAATGTGAGGGTCTCGACATCACAGGCCAGAACGTGGGCAAGTACCCCGTCGATGCTTGCCCGTGGCTCCCGCTGCGGCTGACCTACATCGAAGGGGAGAACTACGGTCGCGGCTTCGTCGACGAGTACATCGGGGACCTGAAAGCCCTCGACAGTATGATCGAAGCTCTTCGTGATGGAACGGCCCAGTCTGCCAAGGTTGTCTGGCTCGTCGCCCCCAACTCCACGGTCAGTGCCAAGAAGCTGGCTGCGGCTGAGAACGGAGGGTTCGTCACTGGTGAGGCCAATGCGGTAGTCCCGCTACAGGTCAACAAACAGGCCGACTTCGCGGTAGCCGAACGCTTCATCCAGACGCTCGTCGAACGCCTCTCCTATGCCTTCATGCTCAACAGCTCCGTCCAACGGGCTGGGGATCGTGTCACCGCAGAAGAGATCAGGTTCGTCGCTTCCGAACTGGAGCAGGGCATGGGCGGCATCTACTCGCTGCTCTCCGAGGAGTTCCAGCTCCCGGTCGTCCGTCTCTACGAGAAGCGGATGGAGCATAACCGAAGGGTACCACCGCTCCCCAAGGGAGTGACCAGTGTCCGTGTCGTGGCCGGTCTCGACGCCCTTGGCCGAGGCAACGACCTCCAGAACCTCGACGCTCTTGTAGGTGGGCTGGCCCAGCTCTTCGGACCTGAAGCAATCGCCCAGCACATCAACCCCGGCGAATACATCAAGCGCCGCGCTGCTGCTCTCGGCATCGACGCTGGAGGCCTCGTGGTCTCTCAGGCCGAGCTGGCTCAGAACGGACAGGCTCAGCAGATGCAAGCTCTCATCGAGAAGCTTGGGCCTCAGGCTCTGGCTCAGATGGGCGGCATGGCCAAGGAAGGCATGAAGCAGGAAGCCGCAGCACCAACCCCAGAAGGAGCCCCAGTTGGCTGACACCGAAATCCCGAAACCGGCCAGGGCGAAAGCCAAGGCCAAACCCGCAGTTGAAACCGTGGAGGCTCCCGAGGCCTCCCTCGACATCAAGCAGATCACCTTTAAACGCGAGGATTACTAATGCAGATCGCACAGGCAGCAGCCGCTGAAACCCCGGTCGTAACCGACGAAGCCCCGGTAGTTGATCCGGCAGCCGCAGCTCTGGCAGCAGCCGCAGCTAATGCCCCAGTTTCTACAGAAGCAGCCCTCCTCGCGAAGGCGGAAGAAGCCGAGAAAGCCAACCGTCCCGCTGGCCTCCCTGAGAAATTCAATTCTTGGGAAGACATGGCCAAGGCCTACGCCGAGCTTGAAGCCAAGCAGTCCGCTGGCTCTGTCGAAGAGACGCCCCCGGTCGACACCGCAGCAGCCGAAGGGGACAAGCCCAAGGAAGGCGAAGAAGGCGATAAGCCGAAAGCGGATGACACGCCGAAGGCTGTAGACCTCAACGCCCTCAGCACCGAGTTCCAGACCAATGGCGCACTTTCCGAGGCATCCTACGCTGATCTCGCAGCCAAGGGCTTCGACAAGGCCACGGTCGACCAGTTCATCGCTGGTCAACAGGCTCTCGCTGACGCAGCCACGGCCCGCCTGACGCAGGAAGCTGGTGGCAAGGAGAACCTCGACCGCATGTTCGCTTGGGCCTCCACGAGCCTGACCGAAGCGGAGATCAACGAGTACAACGCCTCGTTCGCCAACTCCGACGTGAACACCGCAGCCATCGCCATCGGCCAGCTCAAAGCCAAGTACGAGGCAGCTCAGGGCAAAGACCCGGAGAACTTCGTCACAGGCAAGACCCCGGCTGCTGGCGCTGACACCTACGAAAGCTGGGCCGAAGTAACCAAGGACATGTCCGACATCCGCTACAAGCGCGATCCGGCGTTCGTTGCCAAGGTTCAGGCCAAGCTCAATCGCTCCAACATCTAACTGAAAGGAACCTATGACCTACGTCCTCGGGCGGGGTAGTCTCGCAAAGCTCACTGGTGTCCATCCCGATCTCGTTCGGGTGGTCAAGCGGGCTATCGAGCTTACCTCGGTCGATTTCACGGTCCTCGAAGGTGTGCGAACTCTCGCCACTCAGAGGGCCTACGTTGCAAAGGGTGCATCCAAAACGATGCGCTCTCGCCACCTCACAGGCCACGCCGTCGACCTCGTTCCTCTGGTCAATGGAAAGCCATCGTGGGACTGGAGCTGGTACCACAAGCTCGCCCCGGCAGTTAAACAGGCTGCCAAGGAACTGAACGTCCCCCTCGAATGGGGTGGCGACTGGAAGGGGTTCCCTGACGGTCCTCACTGGCAGCTCCCTTGGGACAAGTATCCCGCTTAAAGTCTAGCCGTAAGACCTCCAAGGTCTGGCTCGGGCTCAACACCATCTGCTCGTTCGCGGCGCTGTTCTATGCCATTCACCGTGGTTTAGACGGGGCCGCTTTGGCGTTGGCCGGTCTCCCGCCGTTCTTCTACGGCACCTACCTCGGTGTCGGCCACCTCGACTACAAGCAGATCCTCCGCAATCCCATGAACCCGATGGAGAACCCCGACTGTCCACCGTCCTGATCCGCTTCGTGGCCCCGGCATTAATCGTCCTGGGCCTCATCCTTGGCGGATACCTCAAGGGCTATTCCGACGCTGACCGATCGAAAGAGATCGACGAGCTTACCCGCAACCTCTCCACAGCCCAGCACATGCTCGATCTGGAGAGAAGTGCCCGGGATGCCGATGCAGCCGCAGCCGCCGAACAGGCCAAGCGTCTTGAAGCCCTGACAACCAAGACCACAGATCTACAGGAGTATGCCAATGCGTTGGAAGACGCTGGTCGTGAGTGCCTTGCTGGCGCTGACACTGACCGGCTGCGCAACCTCTGGAATTAAGCCCACGCTGTTCTACCCGGAGCTTCCCGCCGATCTGCGGCTTTGCTTCGATAAAGCCGTGGCTAGGCCGAAGGTTGGCCCGATGTCTAAGGCCGAGGTTCTCACCTTGGTCTCGAAACTCAAGCTGTCCGAAACTGAGAAGATCGAGTGCGGTAAGCGCCTGATCGCCTTCTACGACAGTCTCTCCCCGAATAGGGACCACAATAGGATTACGCAACCAATCAAGTGATCCACCGAGTTTGGTCGAATGCGATCTGTAATCAGCAGCCGGATGTGCTGGCCTCATTACTCCAACAGTTGATCGTTGCCCGAGTGGTTTATGGGTAATCTAGGATAGTGTCTGAGGTGCCCACTAGAGGGCTATACCGAGGCCACCGTGGGTTCGAATCCCACACGATCAACCGCCATTTCCTGTCCCCGATGTTCCGACTGATCCCGTCTCTTTTCAGAGAGCGATCCACGGAACCAAGGAACTCACACGGAGATCATTGGTGACCCGCCGACCTTCCCTTGCGGGGGATGGAAGCCGGATAATCCCGAGAGATCGCCAGTGTCGATGACCGAGGTCCACAACCTCAGAACATCACACAGGAATTTCAAGACAATGGCAGATGCAGTAGTCTCTCGCATTGGTCAGGCCAACGGCACTGGCGACGCGAAGGCAAACTTCGTAAAGGTAGCAACCGGCGAAGTAATCACCGCTTTCACGCAGACGACCGAGTTTGCTGACAAGCACATGACCCGCAACATCAAGGAAGGCAAGTCCGCTTCCTTCCCGGCAACGGGTCGTACCACGGGCGCTCGCTATCACACCCCGGGCACTGAAGTCCTCGGCACGGTGTTCAAGGCGAACGAACGTGTAATCACCATCGACGACCTTCTCCTCACCGACGCGTTCCTCGCGAACATCGACGAGGCGATGAACCACTTCGAAGTCCGTGGCGAAATCACCAAGCAGATGGGCGAAGAACTCGCTCAGGCTTATGACGCAAACGTTGCCCGTATCGGCGTTCTCGCTGCTCGCGCTTCGGCTGTAGTCGACGGTCTCCCGGGCGGTTCTGCCCTCGTTAAGGCTGCCTTCCTAACGGACAGCGATGTCCTTGCGGCTGGTATCTTCGAAGCTGCAGCGATCTTCGACGAGAAGTTCGTTCCTTCCTCGGAGCGCTTCGCCTTCGTCAAGCCGACGCAGTATTACGCGCTGGCCCAGAACACGAAGGTCATCAACAAGGACTGGGACGGTAAGGGCTCCTACGCCGACGGTAAGGTAGTCAAGATCGCGGACATCCCGCTCGTAAAGACCGCCAACCTGCCGAACGGTAAGACCATCTCCACCGGCCCTGCGGCCTATCAGGGCGTGTTCACCAACACCGCTGCTCTTGTCATGCACAAGGCTGCCGTTGGTACCGTCAAGCTCCTCGATCTCGCCATGGAAACGGAATACATGGTCTCGCGTCAGGGCACCCTCATGGTTGCCAAGTACGCTGTCGGCCACGGTATCCTCCGTCCGGAATGCGCTATCGAGTTCAAGACCGCCTAAGGTCTGAACCACAATTTGAACCGGGGTCCGAAAGGGCTCCGGTTTTTTTCGTTTATCCCCCACATCGGAGAACCTCATGGCTCTAGGGCTTGCCCCATTGACCGAACTTGAGGCCGTCAACGAAATTCTCGGCGTTATCGCTGAGAGCCCAGTCAACTCTCTCGACGAAGAGGTTGTCATTGACGGTTCACTCGCCATCAAAATCCTCAGGACCACTTCGGTCGAGGTCCAGACGCGCGGCTGGTGGTTTAACCGCGAGGAAGGCCGGGAGTTCGTTCCCGACGTAACCAAGGCCATCCAGCTACCGCCGAACATCCTGACCCTCGTGGGTTCAGGCGAGACCCAGTCCAAGGTCGTTCAACGCGGGGTGAAGCTCTACGATCTGACGAACAAGACCTACGAGTTCGAGGGTCCGGTTACCGTGGATGTAACCTTCGGTCTGGACTTCGAGGAGCTTCCCTCGGCTGCCCGGGTCTACATCACAGTCCGAGCTGCAAGGAAATATCAGGATCGCTACTTCGGTGACGACCGCACCCATTCCTACAGCAAGAACGACGAACAGGAGGCGCTGGTCTCGCTCAAGGATGAAGATCTCAGATTCGAAGCTCCCAACATGCTGACAGACAGCCTGTTCGTCTCGGGTCTCCGTAAGAGCTAATGGCTCGCATCAGCGGGGCAATCCCCAACTTCGCGAACGGCATTAGCCAACAGGCTATGGCCCTTCGTCTCGCCACCCAAGGCGATCTACAGGTCAACGCTTATTCCACGATCATCGAAGGGAACAAGAAGCGTCCTCCTACCGAACATGTCGCGGCCCTTGGTGACACACTCATCAACGGAGCCCCGCTGTTCACCCACCTGATCCAGCGTGACACCACCGAGCAGTATTGGGTCTTCGCTACCCGCTACGGGATCAGGGTCTTCGACATCAATGGTGTTGAGAAGACGGTCAACGCTCCGAACGGCTGGGGCTATCTGAACCACTCCGCGTCCCTGACCACGGCTCCTTTCCGAGCCTGTACTGTGGCTGACTACACGTTCATCGTGAACCAGACCAAGGCTACGGCTATGGATGCGACCGTTACTCCGGACTTCAAGAGTGATGCCATCTTCAACATCCAAGCCGGGAACTATGGCCGCACCTACGAGATCAAAATCGACGGTGTGGTGAAGGCCAGGTATCGGACCCCCGATGGTGACAGCGCTGCCCAGTCACCGGCTGTCGACGTGAGCTACATCGCTGAGCGGCTGCTGAACGGCAAGACCATCACGCTGGAAACCACAGTCAACGGCCAGAGCAACGGCAACTGGACTTGGAAGGCGACCGACACCAATCTCGCTGCCAACGGCATCACTCCCGCAAACGGCTGGACCACGTCGGTCATGGGCGGTGTGATCTACGTCAGGAAGAACGATGGTACGACCTTCAAGGCGACCCTCGACGACGGCTACAACGGCAATGCCTCGAAGCTGATCCAGAGGGAAGTTCAGGACTTCTCGTCGCTCCCTCAGCGCTGCGTGAATGGAGCTGCAGTCGAGATCACGGGCACTCCCGGGAATGACTTCGACAACTACTACGTCCGGTATGACACCAAGGACGACGACAGCCCTGCCGGGGTCTGGAAGGAAGTTCCCATGCCGGGGATCAAAACCTCGTTCAACGCCAGCACTATGCCACACGTCCTCGTTCGCGAGGCCAATGGCACGTTCACTTTCAAGCCCCCCGACTGGAACCTCCGCAAGGCTGGGGACGACGACACATGTCCGGTCCCGAGCTTCGTGGGCAAGAAGGTCAATGAGGTCTTCTTCTTCAAGAACCGCATCGGGTACTTGAGCGGGGAAAGCGTGATCATGTCCCGTGCCGGATCGTACTTCGACTTCTGGAGGGCCACCGCCACTTCGTTGCTCGACGATGATCCCATTGACGTAGCCGGGGTGGGGGCTGAGGTCGCGATCCTGCATTATGCCGAGGCCCAGTTCGACCGTCTCGTGATCTTCTCCGACCGCCGTCAGTACATTCTGATGGGCAACGAGCTGCTTACACAGAAGACGGTATCCATCAGGCCATCCACAGCGTACCCGAGTGCCCCTCAGGTTGCGCCAGTGTCTAGTGGCCGGTCGCTGTTCTTTGCAATGGACCGTGGTCTCTACACCATGATCCGCGAATACATCATGGATGCGGACAGCGCTCAGGCAGATGCCGACGATGTTACCTCCCACGTTCCCCAGTATATCCCGGGAAAGCCAACACTCATGGCTGCGGCTCCTCAGGAAGACCTACTGGCTGTCTATTCCCCCAAGGATGCGGCATCCCTCTATGTCTACAAATACTACTGGAACGGTGAGGATAAGCTTCAATCGAGCTGGTCCAAGTGGAGCTTCCCCGGCGTAACCAAGGTCCTGAACTTCAAGTTCATCGACAGCACCCTGCTAATGGTCCTTGACCGTGGTGGTTCGGTGTTCTTCGAGAAGATGGACGTGCAGCCCGGGGCCGTGGATGAGAACGGAGAGTTTGTGGTCAACCTCGACCGCAGGGTTCTCGTGTCCAGCAAGACCGGAAGGACTTACGATCCCTTCGACGATAAGACCGTTGTCCCGGTTCCGTTCGATCCGTCTGAGGTTGAATACGTCTGCGTTACCGCTGGCAAGACCTCGGGCTCGACCAAGAACCACGGCATCAAGGTCCAAATAGCGGAAGTCGGCGTCGACACGGTGACACTCTACGGTGACATGCGGAAGGAGAACCTCTTCTTCGGCATTGACTACACCATGCGCTACCGCCTCTCGACGATCTTCATCCGGCAGCAGAGCCAGAGCGGAGGAACCTCGGCAATCACTGAGGGTCGTCTCCAGCTCATCAAGCTTATGCTGCAATATTCGAAGTCGACGTTCATCCGGGTCGATGTGACGCCCCTTGGCCGATCCACTCGGACCTACATCCACAATGGCCGTTTGATGGGCGATCCCGAGAACAAGGTCGATGTTGCCACGCTCAGGGATGGGACCTTCGGGGTTCCGATCCTTGCGCAGAACAACCGCGTCGACATCGAGATCATCAACGACAGCTATCTCCCATCCTCGGTTCTGTCCGCAGAATGGACGGGGGAATACGTTCAACGCACAAGGAGGACCTAATGGTCATGGTCCGTGAGGCGAGGGTGGCTGATGCTATTTCCCTCGCTCCACGACTTCGGGAAGCTGACCGGCGTGAGTGCATAGCTCACACTGGCATCGCTCCTGAGTTCATTCTTCCGCATTCCGTGGCCACCCCGGGCTCGACCTGGGCCTTTGAACACGAAGGCGAGTGCATCGGGCTCTTTGGTCTCGACGCAGTGGACAGGCACCCCGAGTTCGGGATCGTCTGGATGATGACTTCGGAAGAGGTCCTCAATCACAAACGTCAGCTCCTCAGGGAAAGCCCGGTCTGGCTCGACAAACTCCACCGGATCTATCCGCTGCTCGGCAACCACGTCGATGCCCGCAATACGGTCCACATTAGATGGCTGAAATGGCTCGGCTTCTCGATGCTCAGGGTAATTCCTGAGTTCGGTGTTGAGCGTCGGCCCTTCATCGAATTTGCAAAACTGGGAACCAACACATGTGCGTAGGTGCCGTGGGTATGGCTGTCGCTCAGTTCGCGATGGGAGCCGCAAGCTCTATCGTGGGGTACATGGGTCAACAGGCCCAGTACGAACAGCAGCAGCAGATCTACGAGAACAATAGACAGGAAGCCAACAAGGCCGCTGTCGATACCTATGCCTCAACACAGAACCGCATCCTGCAAGAACGGGCGGCGGCTTCCAACGAGGCTCAGAAGATCAACATTGATGCAGCCAAGGGCAGGGCCACGGCCTCAGTCGCGGCTGGTGAAGCTGGCGTTGCCGGTCTCTCGGTCGATGCTCTGATCTCGGATTACTATGGCCAGCAGGGACGTTACGAGCGGACGCTGTCGAACAACATGCAGATGCAAGAGGACTACCTCGTCGGAGAGATGGATGCGACCCGGGCTCAGGCCGCAGGGCGGATCAACTCCGTAGACCAAGGCACACCACCGTCGTTCCTCGACGCCGCGATCCGCATCGGGTCCTCGGCGCTGGACGGCTTCACATCTTACAACAGGAACACTAGGAGAACCTAATGGCACAAGGCCGGGTCCAAGTGCAGGACTTGCGGGGCGAGAACACCCTTCGTCCAGCTCCAATCAAATCTGATACCTTCGTGGCCCCGGCCCGCCAGTCGCCTGACAATCGTTGGGCCTCGTTGGCTCAGGCCCTGTCGGGCTTCTCCAGCTCTCTCGGGGACTTGTCGTCCACGATGAAACCATCGGAAGAGGACAAGAAGAAAGCTATTTGGGCAGCCCAGCGTCAGATGGAGGGCTTGACCAATGAGCAAACCAAGCAGTTGGCCGACAGGGGTGAGCTTCCAGTCTTCCAAGACAAGTTCGCACAACAGGCAGCCAATGCCATCGCCGGGGGCACCCGTGGCCTGACCTTCGCCAACGAGCTGAAGGATCAGATGACCAAGGAGTTCGACTGGGACACCGGAGATCCGGACGCCTTTATCACCGACCAGATGAACCAGTACCTCGCGAGCAGCGCCTACAAGGATGACCCGAACTTCGGTCAGAACTTCATGCGCAACGCGACGGGCCTCCGTGATTGGGCAGTCAAGTTCGGCCTGGAGCGGAAGTCTCAGCAGTTCGTCGAGATGAAAGGCCAGTCGGCCTATGACTATCTTAGCACCGTGTTCGACCAACAGACCAAGCTCGGGTCAGACCCCGAGAAGGTGGCCAATCTGGTCTTCTCCCAGCTCCCAGTCTTGGGCAGCAAGGGAACGCTCGGCGTCAACGAAGAGACCCTCGAAACAGAAGTTCTGAACATCGCTCGGCGTTATGCCGACACCAACCCTGAACACGCTCTGGCCCTCATCAATCGTCCCCGCAAGGGTCGCGATGGGCAGGACCGATCGTTCGCCATGGACCGTGACAAGGCTGACCAGATCGAGCAGATCAAAGCCACCGCAGCCAAGGCCATTGACCGGAACGAGGAGCAACAGGCACGGGCAGCGCTGAACAACCGCAACGTTGAGCTGTTCCGTGATGGCAATTTGGAAGGCGTGGAGGACTTCACGTTCAAGACACGGGCTGGGCGGGAGGTTACCGTCACCAAGGCTGACCAGCTCAAGGCAGCCGAGGATGAGTTCCTCCGCGCATCTCAGGACATCGCAAAGCACCGTCGCGAGGCTCCCACCGAGCAGATGTTCCGAGAGCTACGTGTGTTCCGTACCCAAGGCCAGAAGCATCCCGGCTTGGCCAAGGCTCTCTCCAATCTTTCCGATGGCGCAACTGTCGAGATGCTAGGAGATCCGGAAACCAAGGACCGGCTGATGGGGAAGCTCGATGTCTACCGAAAGCTTCGGCAGGAGAGCAAGAACTCGATCATGGCCTACACCAAGGAAGAGGACCGGAACTTTGCCGAGGCCTTTATCCAAGGGACGGATTTCCTGAACATGTCCGATGATGCGGCTCTTGAGTTCGCACTCACCACGACGAGACCTCTCGACGCCTTCGGACAGGAGCAGGTGACGAAGCTTAGGAACGAGATCGACAGTGAGCTGGGGAACCTCGCCACTCAGAAGGGTTGGTTCGGCTTTGATCACGACAGCGATCCCACCAACTTCTCCACGGTCAAGGCCAAGGTCACGCAGTTGGCTCAGAAGTTCGTCGTCGGCGGTGTTGAACCAAAGAAGGCGGTCGAGGCAGCATCCAAGGCAGTCAAGGAGAACATGACGGTCCACAATGGCACCATGCTCGATCTCAACGGGCTGGATGTTCCGGACCAATTCCCGGAGGCCGTGGACGAAGCTCTGGCCCAGTTCATCGCTGCCAACCCTAAGGTCGTCGAACGCTCAGGCTTTGAGCCCGAAGATCTAACCGTGGTCCCAGTCGGGGGTGATGTCTCCGGCGGGCGCTTCAAAATTGTGGATCGCGAGAACGTGGCCGTGGCCCTACACAATGACAGGCAGGAGGTGGCGGTGATCACGCTCAAGGACATCCGCAACATCTGGAACAAGAAGACTAAGGACGATGCCCGGGTGAAGCTCCGCGAGGACAACTTCAACAACTCCGTCCAACAGAAGGGCTTCGTGTATGCCGTCGACACTGACGGTTCCAAGGGTTGGATCGATCCGAAGAGCCGCGAGGTCTATGAGTTCCAGTACACCGAGAAGGATGACGCACCGATCTGGAAGAAGACCGGCAAGCGTTACAGCCGAGCTGTTGTTGTCGATGACAATGGCGGCACGATCTTCAAGGGCTTCGAAGCTGGGGAGAACTGGGGTCGCCTCCGTGGCTCCGATCTCAAGGCTCACCGTGAGCGCATGAAGAAGATGGGAGACGATCACGACGCCAAGGCGGCAGAGAGACGCAAGTTCTGGGGGAGCATCCTCCCGAGCATCAAGATCGGGGACAAGGTCCTCAACGATTAACCAACTCATCGGCCTCGGTTCATCCCGGGGCCTTTTTCTTTAGGAGCATTGAATGGCTGAACAGAATAGCCGAGACGCGGATGTGAGGGCGATCCTCTACGGACGGACGAACAAGGACAAAAGTCACATCGACGGGATGGACAGCGGGTTCGCAGCTAAGCTAGCGGCCATGCTACAAGACCCGACAGCCCCCAAAGGCCTCGGCATCTACTCTGGCTATCGTTCGGTCGAGCGTCAGGCTGAGCTATGGAAGGGGGCACTGGCAAAGTATGGATCGCCCGAAGCTGCCCGGAAGTGGGTCGCTCCGCCGGGTAATTCGCAGCATAACCATGGGAAGGCTGCCGACCTCGCGTTCAACGGTCAGAGCCTCAAACACGCCCCCAAGGAAGTTGTCTCGTGGGTTCACAGCAACTCCGAGAGGTACGGCCTAAAGTTCCCACTGGGCAACGAGAACTGGCACGTAGAGGACAGCAGCACCCGGGGTGGGGAACAGACCAGTGCCCCAACAACGGTCGATCTCGCACGGGAGCAGAATGCCGGAGCCGATACCTCAGTCAAACTCAAGGACATGCCGCCGATCCTCGACGAGGTGCTGGCAGCAGGTCAGAAGGGGTATGACGCTCGAAACAACCCCTTGTCTGGTGGCAACATTCCATTCAGCCAGGGCAACCCGAACAACGTTCCTCCGGAAGATCGTGAGGAGTTCACCCTCGGGCAGCTTCAGTCGGACGCATGGAATACCGAGACCACCTCCGCATGGCTATTTCAGTCTCCCTCCGAGACCGATCCGGACAACAACTGGAGCCTCACCACGAGCCGACTGGAGAGCGATCTGAAGTCTCTCGGGGCCGACGCTAAGACCTACGGCACTTGGCTGTCCAAAGCTCATTCCGAGGAGAACTATCAGGAGACCATGGACGCTGTCCGCACCGACATGGAACGGAACCGTCGCCTGACCGAGGCTGGAGTCACAGGGACGGCCCTCCGTATTGCCAATGCCATGCTCGATCCTACCGCTCTTGCGGTCGATGCTGCGGCCTCTACCGTTGCCCCTGAGCTGGTGGGCGCTCGACGTGCTGAACGTCTCCACCGCATCCTCAGTGCTGGCGTGGGCGGTGCAGCAGGGGGTCTCGCTACCGAGGCTGTCGGTTATGCCGTCAATCCCCACAAGGACGCCTCGGACATGCTCTACGGCTCAGTCTTTGGCTTTGGCGTGGGCGGTGTCGTCGGCGCTCTCACTCGCAACCCCTCGACCCTGACAGAGGCAGTTAACTTCCAACGCGCAGCCACTGTCGCCCGTCAGCAGCTTGATGGTGAATTGCCGGCGATCAGCATGGCTGGGTCTGCTGGTGCCGCTAGGGCTCCTATTGCCAAGAGCTTCCTCAATGACGAGGCTCTGGAGTTCACCATGGACAGCGACATCGAGAAGTCCGCTTTCCTCAACGCTCGGCTCGATCTCTTTGCTCAGATGGACAAGTCCCCGAACCCGCTCACCCGAGTGGCAGCAGGGCTGGTCAATGACGGCGTTGGGAAGAAGAACGGGGCCATCAATGGCATCGCAGCTTCGGAGGAGCAGCAGCGTTACTGGACCGGCTGGGCGACAAACTACATGCGGACTTACCGACCGGCTCTGGAGGAATACCGCAGCCGGAACTCGGGTGGGTGGATGGACGGGGCCAAGATCGAGGCCAAGTTCAACCGGGAGGTCTCCGAGTACATCCTCGACCGGAACCCGAGCCGTGCCGACAACTTCGATCCGGCAGTGGTGAAGATGGGCAACCGTCAGGCCGCTCTCTACGCCGAGGTCGGGGAAATGGGCTTCAACCCATACATCCGTGAAGGAATGGTCGGTGATAGTGTCAAGGGCTTCGAACGGTGGGAACGCAACCCGCACTACATGATGCGCCAATGGGATGCGAACCGGATCGTCGAGGTGACCAAGGACTACGTCGATGGCACGGTCGAGGAGCTGATCGCGGGGGCAATCCGGAAGGCTCAGGCCGACATGGACGAGGCTCTCATCGGAAGGTTGGCCAAGGGCTTCACCAGAGCAATCACGAACCGTGCCCACGGCCTCGACGATGCTGCGGTACGAGCAATGGGTGGTGAAGACGTTGAGACCCTCATGGAGGTCCTGACGCTCGAAGGCGGCCTGTCTCGGGCTGATGCGGACGCTGTCCTGCAAAGGTTCAAGAAGACCGCCGACGCTGGGGATGATGCCCGGGCAAAGCACAGGCTCCTCCTCGCTGAGAAGCACAAGCTGGAACGCCCGCTTCGCAAGGACGGGACCGTGGATGAAGAGGGGCTCAGCATCACTGACCTCATCAACATGGATGCGTCGTCGAACTTCCTGTCCTACGCCCGTCACATGTCGGGAATCATCGCCTTGTCACGCTACCGCTTCAAGGACCCGTCTTCCGGCGAACTGCTGGTCAATGGCTTCAAGAGCGATGGAGACTTCGAGCATTACAAGCAGCTCGTCCGTCGTCGTGGCGCTGAGCTGATCGGGGAGGGGAAGATGACGCGGGAACAGGTCGACAAGGACATCGACAACCTCGACATGGCCTACAGCTCGATCCGTGGCCGACCCATCAACAAGGCCGAGAATACGGACTTTGGCTGGTGGTCTCGGGCTATCCGGAAGGTAAACTTCACCCGGATCATGAACCAAGTGGGCTTCGCACAGGTCTCGGAAATCGGGGCCACAATAGGTACGCTTGGGTTTAAGGCGGCGGCTTCTCAGGTCCCGGCTGTGAGGCGGATGATGAGCCAGAGCGGAGAGACGATCCTCAAGTCCGGTCTCGCGGATGATCTCGAAGTCTGGCTTGGTACGGGAACCGAAAGGCTCCTTCACCGGAACAACTACCAGCTCGACGAAGTGACTGGCTTGGCGGAAGTCAATGCTGGCCGCTGGCGTGAGCGGGTGGATGGTGCCCTGAACAAGGCCAACAACGTGACGGCCGAAATCTCGGGTATGCGTCAGGCCAACATCATGCTCGAACGCTGGACCTCCGCGTCCATCATCCAGAAGTTCGCCAACATGGCTGCGACTGGAAAGGGCATGTCGAAGGAACGATTGGCCGACCTGGGCCTCGATCCGGAGATGACCGACCGCATCTTCAAGATGTTCAATGAACCGGGTAACATGGAGTATGCCAAGGGCTCGATCACTGGGCGCAAGGTAACCCGGGCTCACTTCGGCAACTGGGCTGACAAAGAAGCGCGTGAGGCGTTCCTATCCGCAGCCGACCGCCTGTCTCGCCAGATCATCCAGCGCAACGACATCGGCAACATGATCCCTTGGATGAGCCACCCGGCTGCCAAGATGCTCATGCAGTTCCGAACTTTCATGGTTGGTGCCTACACGAAGCAGACGCTCAAATCGCTCCACTTCCGCGACGGTACTGCCGTGGGCTCCGCTATCGGGACCATGGCAATGGCCGGGGCTGCTTACGTAGCTCAGACCAAGATCCAAGCCGTGGGCCGATCTGACCGGAAGGAATGGGAGGACAAGCGCCTCTCTTGGTCTAGCATTGGTACGGCATCCTTCGCCCGAGCTGGTGCATCGTCCGTGGTTCCTATGCTGGTCGACACTGGTCTCTACGCCATGGGACAGGACGCTCTGTTCTCCCACACCAGAACGACCGGACAGGCTTCGAACATGCTCTTCGGTAACCCCACCACTGGCGGTGTCGATGACGTGGTCGCGGCAACCCGTGCTTTGACTGGCCTCTTCGAGAACCGCGACTGGTCTCAGGAGGAAGCTCGACAAATCCAGCGGGTTCTCCCGTTCGGAAACTCTGTCCCGATCATGATGCTCCTCAATGGCATGATCTCCGACCTTCCCGACTACGCACCTCGGGATCGCGACTAAACTAAACCCGGGGAGGCTTCGGTCTCCCCTAACACTCAAAGGAACAATGGCCGCAGAAATTCGGTCCTTCGTGGTCTACCCGGCCACAGGGACACAGAAGACGTATACCTTTAGCTTCCCGTATCTGTCCCGCGATCACATCAAGGTACTGCTCGATGAAGTAGAAGTAGGGTCCTATAGCTGGACCGCAAAGAACCAGATCACGATGAACACGGCTCCCGCATCGCAGGGCAAGAAGTTCATTACGATCAAACGCAAGACACCGAACGCTTCGCTCCTATCCGAGATCTCTGATGGCTCGACCCTCCGCGCTGACGACCTCAACCGTCAGGCTATGCAAGCCATGTATGTGGCTCAGGAGGCAGCCGACGAAGCAACCCTAGCCACCACAGGAACGCTGGCTGCCCCCAAGTCCGACGCAGGACGTGTCAGTCTCGCATTCCCCACGATTGAAGCCCGAGCCAACACGGTCCTCGGCTTCGACGAGAATGGACAATTCCGCCCCTTCACCTCGGCTGACATGCCGAAGGGACCTCCGGGTGACAAGGGTCCAGTTGGGGATCAGGGTCCTCTCGGTCCCATTGGTGCAACTGGTCCTCAGGGGCCGATTGGCCCGGTAGGTCCTCGGGGTGCTGAAGGTCCTCAGGGACCTCAGGGTATCGCTGGTCCGCAGGGGCCTCAAGGCATCGCTGGTATCATGGGACCGCAGGGCTCTCAGGGTATCATGGGACCGCAGGGTCCTCAGGGTCCGGAGGGTCCTGTTGGCAAAACCTTCGATCCCGACGCCTCGGGCCTGACTGCAGATCGCTCGGCCTATGACGCTGAGCCGAAGAACTTCTCGTTCATCGATACCGAACTGGGGATCGTCTACTGGAAGCTCTCCAACGACATTGGCGCGTGGTCTACCGGGGTCACCTTTGGTCGTGGCCCTCAGGGTCTCCAAGGTCCTCAGGGACCTCAGGGCGTTGTTGGTCCGAAGGGCGACACTGGTCCTCAGGGGCCTCAGGGCATTCAGGGACCTCAGGGTATTACCGGCGAGACTGGCCCGATTGGACCGAAGGGTGAAACCGGGGGTACGGGTCCGCAGGGTCCTATGGGTCCTACCGGCCCTCAAGGATCGATTGGTCCGACCGGCCCCAAGGGTGCTGAAGGTATGAACTGGAAAGGCGCGTACTCTTCGGCCACCGCCTACGTGGTCGACGATGTGGTCTCCTATGCCGGTGCTTCATACATCTGTATCGCCGCAGGGACGAACCGAACCCCGAGCGGTCAGCCTTCGTACTGGTCGGTGGTTGCCGCCAAGGGTGATACCGGGGCTCAGGGACCGCAGGGTCCGACCGGCGCGACGGGACCTCAGGGTGCTACAGGACCTCAGGGTGCTACCGGCGCAACTGGACCTCAGGGTGCTGCCGGCGCAACTGGACCTCAGGGTCCTCAGGGTCCTGCCGGTGGGTTCGACGTCTACTCCAGCACCAACGCTAACGAGACCAACTTCCCCATTGGACACATTATCGCTGTCGCAGGGGGCATCAAGAACCGTAACTCCTCCGCAGCCATCTACCTCTACACCTCCGCAGCCAACGCCTACACCTTCGCCGCTGGCGGAGCCCAGTTGGCAGGAACTTGGCTGGCCCGTGGTTACACCGCAGGTAACGACCAGATCACACTGATGCAGCGGATCGCATAAGGAACAATCAATGACACAATTCCACCAGCTACTGTCCGTGGCTGAACAGCCGATCCCTGACCACTACTCGGTGACGATCATGGCCGATATCCTCGGTGACGGGACAAGCCACGAGGTCGTCTACGGGATCACCCCGGGCGACCAAGAGGGGATAGCCCCTGAGGTGAGAGCTGCCGTCGTCGAGTGGATCAACTACGGTCATCCGGTAGCTCCATACTCGCCTCCGACCGTGGAACAGACTCGGGCTCTCATGCCCAAGCTCACCCGTCGTCAGCTCATGCTTGCTCTGGCCACCATCGGCGTGATGGAAGAGGCCGTCGCTTCGACCATTACCGATACCGTGGATTTGATCGAGTGGAAGAACGCCTCGACCTTCGAGCGTCTCAACCCTCTGCTGAACGAAGTGGCCGACAATCTCGGCCTACCTCAGGAACAGGTCGATGGCCTTTGGAACTGGGCTCTTCAGCTTTAACTCCAACGCCTCGGGCTCCGGCCCGGGGTTCACCCCATTATCTCACACAGGAACCAAGTTTGTGGAACACACCACCACGGCAGTTGCTGCGGGAGCTGTAGCATCGCCGTTCTGGCTTCCTTGGCTACAGACTGCTTCCGAAGTCGCAGCCACCATCGCACCAATCCTCGGTCTCGTCTGGCTCATCGTCCAGATCACGACCAAGGTCTATGACACATTCTTCAAGGACAAGCCAAAGGTATGAAGACCGACAAGTCCGCTATGGACGGCCTCTTTGACAAGTTCGCTGAACTGCTGTCCGAAACCCTCGATCAGGGTAAGGCCGTAGTCGACAAGGATACCGGCGAGATCGTTCGCGTCACCCCCGATGCTGCGACCCTCAATGTCGTCCGTCAGTTCCTAAAGGATACCGGAACGGTACTCCAGCCGGGAACGCATAGCCCAGCCGTTGATAAGATCGCCAATGCCCTGCCGTTCAGCGGTGAGGAGCATGAGGAAGAACACTACCACTGACCCGACCACAGGGCCGTAGAGAGGCGTTTGTCGCTTCCGGCCCTGTCCCCCATCCAATCCCGAGAATGCTCTGAAAGCCCTGCACCGCAGGAGCCTGTGGGCATTCTACGGCCATTCCAAGGATAATGACCAAGACAACGAACGGCCTGCTTGCAGGTACGACCCTTTCTGCAGCCGACCCGCTACGCGACTTCCGCAACTTCCTCTTCGTGGTCTGGCAGCACCTCAATCTCTCGAAGCCTACCAAAGTCCAGTACGACATGGCCCGCTACCTACAGCACGGGCCGAAGCGTCTAATCATTCAGGCATTCCGTGGTGTCGGCAAGAGCTGGGTCACCTCGGCATTCGTCTGCTGGCTTCTCTACTGCAACCCGCAGCTCAACATCCTCGTCATCTCGGCATCCAAGCAACGCGCAGACGACTTCTCGACCTTTACCCTGCGCCTGATCTTCGAGATGGAGCTACTGGCTCACCTACGGCCTGGCCCCGGCCAGCGCTTCTCCAAGGTCTCGTTCGACGTGGGTCCGGCCCGAGCCTCCCATGCCCCCTCGGTCAAGTCCCTCGGTATCAACTCACAGATCGCCGGTTCCCGTGCTGACGTTCTGATCGCGGACGACATTGAGGTCGTGAATAACTCAGACACCCAGCTCAAGCGCGATGGCCTCTCCGAGAAGATCAAGGAGTTCGATGCTGTCTTGAAACCCGGTGGCCGTATCATCTACCTCGGCACCCCCCAGACCGAACAGTCGATCTACAACCTCCTGCCAGCCCGTGGCTATCAGACCCGTGTCTGGCCGTCCCGGTACCCCGACCCTGAGCGACAGGCTCGCTACGGCCCCCGCCTTGCCCCTCTGATCGCCCGTGAGCTTGATGCTGATCCGGAGCTAGTAGGACGCTCGACAGATCCCGAACGCTTCACAGAGGTCGATCTGGACGAACGTGAGCTGTCCTATGGCCGCTCTGGCTTCGCCCTGCAGTTCATGCTCGACACCAGCCTGTCCGATGAGGACAAGTTCCCGCTCAAGCTATCGGACCTGATCATCATGGGACTCAACCCGTCGAAGGGTCCATCAGAGGTCGTGTGGTCCTCGGCCCCGGATCTGATCTACGAGGAACTGCCGATGGTCGGTCTCCCCGGCGATCGCTACTACCGGCCCATGTATCTGTCCAAGGACTGGCTCGATTGGGAAGGCTCGGTCATGTTCGTCGACCCCTCCGGTCGCGGTAAGGACGAAACCTCGTGGGCTGTGGTCAAGCTGCTGCATGGCTTCCTGTTCCTGACCAAGGTTGGAGCCGTGAAGGGCGAGGGCTATTCGGATGCCACGCTGTCGCGCATCCTATCGGACGCCAAGGACCAGAAGGTAAACCTCATCCTCGTCGAACCGAACTTCGGTGACGGTATGTTCGCCCAGCTCCTCCGAGCCAAGGGTCAGATCCAGTATCCTTGCATGGTCGAGGACGCTGCTTGGTCGAAGGCCCAAAAGGAGGCCCGGATCATCGACACGCTAGAGCCTATCATGAACCAGCACAGGCTCGTGGTCTGCTCCTCGGTCATCGACTGGGACTACAACTCGACGGCCAGCTACAATCCCGACGACATCCAGCGCATGAGGCTGTTCTACCAGATGACCCGTGTCACCCGGGCTCGTGGCGCTCTCTCGCACGATGACCGTCTCGATGCCGTGGCGGGAGCTGTAGCTCACTGGGTCGAGTACATGAGCCGGAACAACAACAAGGCCGTGGAAGAGCGGAAGCAGGATCTCCTCGACGCTGAGCTAGCGCGGTTCATGGACAACGTCCTCGGTCGGTCTGGAGACCTCCCTCGGTGGTTCTAAGACACCAGACCTCGGTTAATCCCGGGGTCTGAGACCTCTGTTTGAATAGGGACCACAATAGGTACGCTGGGGGTTCAAACCCTAGTTATAGCTATGGTTCCTAACCATGGCTCCACATGATAGGATTAGGTCAAGGCTAGGACCTTGGTTCAGACCATAGCTCCACATGAGAGACTTAGGTCAAGGCCATGGGTCTGACCAAGGCAAAAGGGGAGTGAGGAGTGATCCTCCCCCTACAGAAGCTTCAAGACCCTGAGCCTGTTCCCCGGTATTAGCTCGACGAACCGCCTATGCTCCAGCATCATGATGGCATCAACGATCTCGTTCTGGGTGAAGCCTCGGTCGACCAAGGGCACACCGATATCGAACATGTCGATGGTCTCCGTCCCGAGTTCCCTCAGGAGGTTGACCAAGGCTGTCATGGTGTCTTCGTGTCGGTCCATGGTCCAGACCATAGTTCAACCCGGGAATGTTTTGGTAGAAATTTACGAACGACCCATCAGATCAAAGGCACAACTCGCGTCCCCCCGGGTACCCCCTGCGCGATGCGGGTGCGCGGTCAAGTCCTGAGCCACCCATTGTCACCTCGATTGTCACGGCCAGCTGGAAAGCCCAATGAAATCAAGGGGCTATACCAGATGTTAGATCCGTTTTGCTTGTGGTTAGGCTGTGGATGGACAGGGGATAGACCAATGATTGTTCAAGGCTGAACATATTTGGTCGTGTGTTCGTCTATCGGTGCCTTTTGCCCATAGCCGGAACCATGGCCCAAACACGGGACATGACCGGGGACAGGCTCACGGCGAATGGGGGACACACTAGGGCCAAGGATGAGACCAAGGATTAAACCATGGTTACAGGCGTGGGTGCTTGACCCTCGCTTTGCGCTCTACGGCGTTCAACCGGAGAGACCATTCCTCAGCCTCAGTCCGGGGTAGCTTCCACAGCACATAGAACGTCCCGTCGTGCTCTATCTCGGCAGGACCGCCAGTAACCGAATCTATGACGTGCCATAGTCCGTCCTCGTGCTGGCTCAGGTGATAGCGGGAGATGCTTTCCATGGTCGTGACTATAGCCGAAACCGAGGCCAGGGCGAAGGTGCTCACACGGCGCGTTCATTGGTCTGCCAAAAGGGGACCATAGCCGAAACCATGGCCAAATCAGGGGCTGGACCTACGCTAAGCCATTGACAGGACTCGTAATTTCTTGCTGGCGCACCATGCCGAAATAGGGTATTTCCTTGCAATATGGCAACCAAGCGCCTGTCGACACCTAAAGAAATAACTCTTGAATATCATTAGGTTAGAAGAAATATGCAATCGGTTCGAAAAAATATGTTTGCCAAAGTGCAAGCGATTGGTAGAACTAAATCACACCAGACGAACAACAAACGATCTGGTGGGGCCGGTCAGAGCGGCTCGGTGCAAGAGGCCTCTAGGGGCGCTTGGTTCTTTCTCATCGCTAGACGATCCATCCTCGATCCTAACCACGGCTCGACAGTGGACAGAAACAAACGACAGTCGTCCGCTGTATGCGACAAGACGACGGAACAATCAACGGAAAGCATCCTCTCAGGTGGTTACCACGGGCCTAGACCATGGTGACTACGGAACTGGACAGCAGCACAGAGACCGTCCGTCTTAACCAGCAAGCCACCGACTGTGGGGCAAGGAAACCGTGCCCTGAACAACGGGACCAACCTCGAAAGGGGACTGCCCTTGGATCAAGACCACGGCTCGACCATGCGTAATGATCCAAGGGCAATCGCTCACGCTCTATCAGTGGGTTCATATGGTTGCACTTTGGCAAACAATACAAGCCGTCCAATGAGGTCACGCCACGGTGACTTGATTGGTCCGCTTGCTGGCCGTGCTGAACGGCTAGACCACAGCCCGGACCCGGAAGGGGCGACGAGACAGCTTCAAGACTGTTGGGAGATAGATCCATGGTCACATGGTCAATCACCCTTCGCTGGAAAAAGAAAGGGGCCACGGTCTCACTCACCGTGGCCCTCATCTTCACCCTCTAGCGCAAGGGGGCCGGGTGGAGCGATCCACTCGGTTCCCACAGTCTAGCTCAACCCCAATCTGGCCTCAAGGAACAATTCGATGGCTCGGTTCAATCCGTTCACCAAAGTGAACTGCCGGTACGGCGCACCGATGGGTCGCCATGGTGACAACCCCGAAGCATTTCCCGAAACTGGGAAGCTCTATGCCCGTCATTGCGGTGGAGATGGTTACTATGACCGAGGCGGGGCCTACTGGGGTCACTCTCGGGTTTATGCTGTCTGGATACGTGGCGGCGAATACTGCGCCTATGTCGAGACGACCTCTGTACCCGCAGCCATCAAGATTGTCGATGAAGCCCGAAAGGAAGCCGCGTAATGGCCATCACCGTTCAAGAACTCGTCCAGCGAGAAGTTCACTACTGCGTCTCTTCCCTCGTTCATACCTTGGCGCAGGGCTATGGCGCACCACACCTCAACCGGGACCTTGAAACCCTCGCGGAACAGGCCTTCGAGCTTTCCAGCCCGATTGACGATTGGGAGGAAGCCGCGCGGGAAGCTGGTTATAGCGAGCACGTGGATGGCTTTATCAATGGTGGGAAACCCTGCTGGAAGTCTGACAAATTGACACCCGTTTATTGCGCAACGGCTCAAGATGCCTGTGAAGCTAACGACATCGAGCCATACCAGTGGGAAGTCTACGAGCACTGGATCGTCTCGGACTGGCTAGCAGACAAGCTCATCGCCAAGGGCGAGAAGGTTGACAAGGATTTCGGCGGAATGACCGTCTGGGCGAGGACCACAACGGGCCAGGCCATCTATATGGATAACGTCATGGAGCGGATAACCGCCGACCTCAATGGCAAACCTGCGTCCTAATACTTGCCAATCTGCAAACGATTTCACCCTGCGGCTCGGCTCTGGACCTCCAGTCGGGCCAGCCGTGGGGCCTTCCTTCGGATTTAACCATGCTTGTCTATCGCATCGAACATACGAACGGCGAGGGCGCTTTCGGCGCTGGACTTGCCCGCATCCACGACCGCAACTGCCACGATACCTATCGCCGGGCTGCATATGACCATCCTGGGCCGCGTAGTGAGTATGGGACGCCGCTCAAGTCCCTATTCGATGGCTACGGCTACTACGACTACCTCTTCGCCTGTCAAAGCAAGACACAACTGCGGTCTT
This sequence comes from Neorhizobium sp. S3-V5DH, assembly GCF_004343065.1. Lineage (NCBI taxonomy): Bacteria > Pseudomonadati > Pseudomonadota > Alphaproteobacteria > Hyphomicrobiales > Rhizobiaceae > Neorhizobium > Neorhizobium sp. S3-V5DH. Next base: position 43,151 of record NZ_SMCL01000024.1, on the reverse strand, counting down.
GGTTCGGGTCCAGACCCGGGCGTCGGGCCATGGCGAAAGCTGGTGGCGTCATGGTCACCTACGAAGTCCCCGACGATGCCGTCGCCAAGGGCAAAACCCAAGTCGCTTTCCTTAAATCCCGGGCCACGAAGCTCTCGTCGGTTCCAGCAGACCAATGGTGAGACAATGACCACGACCACCGCCACGCTGTTAGCTGCTCTCAAGGACATAGCCGAGACCCCGAAACAGGGTGAGCCATGTCCCGATGATCCCCGATACGAACAATCATGGACGGATGAGTGCGGCAGATACGCCATCGACCGTCTGCACGACATCATTGACTTGGCCCGACGCGCTGTGACCCGGTCAGGAGATCACGCATGACCAAGGGATATTACGAAGTTCGCAAGAACGAGAAGCTTGGACACTGGCTCCTGACCCACATCGGGATGGGCTGGATGACCCCGATGGGCAAGTTCAAGAAGCGCAAGGAAGCGATCCTCCGTGCCCGGGTCTTCGCCGGTCGCCGGGGGAAGGTGGTGGTCGCATGAGCCGCAAATATCGTCCGCTCACTCAGGAAGAGACCGACGCCCTAGTCGCCTTTGCTGCGGCCCACGGTCGACGCTGGAAGGCCATCCTCAGCGAGGTCTACTGGTACAACGCCCGTCTCTGGAGCGACAGCTCGGGCAATCGGGTTGGCTCGGTCCTCCATGGCCTCCGCAACGAGTTCGGCCCGACTTGGCTCTTCGACCACTGCAAGCTGCCCAAGGCCGACCAATGACCCCAGTCGAAACCTTCGCTCACGCCCTCATGCTCATCGCCGTGGGGCTCACCCTGATCTCCGGCTTCACCGCTTGGTGGTTCGTCAAAGGACTTCCTGATGAATAACTACGACCGTCAATCCGACTGGTACCAGCGCGAGTATCGGGCCGACACTTGGCAGAACTGCGCGTCAGCAATCGCCCTGGGCCTCTTCATCTTCGGCATCTGCGCACTGATTGGGGCTCTCTGATGGGCTGCCATCCTTACCACGGTCACCGCAGAACGCGGTCCAACTTCTTCACTGCGGGGATCGCCATCGCCTTCCTGCTCATCACCATCGGCTGCATCCACGGAGCCCTCTCATGACCCCCAAGAACATGATCCACGTCGACGAGGAGTTCTTCACCAAGGACGGAGCCATCCGTTTCCTCTCGCAGTACCGCCGCAAGTTCCCCGGCTCCAAGTGGGGGACGAACATCCGCCTCCGCTTCGACCGCCTGTCCCGTCACTGGTCGGTGACCGGCCATCGCTTCCAAACCGCATAACCCAACATCTGGAGAAAGACACATGACCAACAACCCAGCATCAGCTATGGCAATCTTCGCAGCTCTCTCGGTCGGCTCTAAGTTCTGGTTCCGTGACAGCGCTACTGGTTTGAACCTTGGCCAGAAGCCGGTCGAAGCCCTCAAGATCACGGATCGCATCGCTCTCATCGTCAACGGGGAGGCGGGTTGGTACCTGCCGCGCCGCGAGATCAAGTCTGATGTCGACCTGACGGGCGTCAAGGCCAACGGCAGTGGCTTCTTCGGCTGGTACCTCGACAACAACAGCGGCCTGAGTGTCTGGACCAACGACCCGACCGTGAAGAAGACCAGAGCAAAGCGCGTAGCCACCTCGCTCATTGGTCGCCGGTTCTCGCTGATGTCCTTGCCGGAAGGGATGGAGGGTGTACTGACGGTCGGCATGAAGGGCACGATGCTCCAGACTGGAGTGGAAACCCCGAGCGTCGTCTTCGACCATCACCCGACGATCCGCTACATCCACACCAGCCACATGGGCATTCATCGGAAGCGCAAGAAGATCACCCTTGATCGTCTCCCGAAGCAGACTGCCGAGGTTCTTTCCCTGCTCAAAGCCAAGGGTTCTCTCACGGCGATTGAAGCCGGTGGCGTAATCCGCGCTCGGTCGCTCTCAAAGCGCATCAGCGAACTGAAGGAGGCAGGTGTCGAGATCGAGGCCGAGACCAAATTCGATCACACTGGCCAGCGTTACGCTCGCTATCACCTCATCCCTCAGGCGGCTTAGGAATATAATCCACAGCCTCGGGGGTGGTTGTGGGTGATAGGAAAAAAGTCCTTGCCTGTTCTAACTTTGTTCTCTATCTCTGTGGCCATTGTCTATCAGAGGTAGAGGACAGCTTCTAGTGAATCATTTTTAGTAGATGCTAATAGAAGTCACTAGGCGTATATGCCCGGCCACCGGGCGAACGACCACGGAACAGCAAACAGGAACATCATGAAACTCGAACCTGATACGCATGACGGCGTAGGGCCTGTCGTGTGCCCAATGCTTCCCTTTCTGCATGTAAGACAGAAGGTTGGGGCGCTTCTCGAACTGGTCAGACCATCGACCGTACCGCCGACCCCCGCCGAGTATGCTGGGTTCGCTGATGTCCCCTCGCTAAAGGGGTACGACACCGCCTTCGGCTTCCTTGCAAAGAACAATCCAGAGAGCCTCGACTTTCTCGATGACCCGATCACAGCGATCCTCGAAGAGTATGAGGCTCTTCTAACGCTTTGCTCAAAAAAAGGTCTCCCTTGTGCGGAGACAACCGCGCCTTCAGCCCTTAGAGAGCGCGGGTTCAACAGGACGTTCGCCTTCCCGGTTGAAATCTTGGAGGCGCACTTCCTCTAGCTTGACTTTGTCACGGCTACTCAGTCACTTGCATGATGGCAAGGTCTGATTTGTAAGACCGTTTACTCAGGGGAAATCCATGATTACCGCGACCACGGACAACAAGTCCACTCGACGCTTCATCACCGCGATAGAGCAGTTCAGAGAACTTGATCCGAATATACAGGCAACCTCGATAGTTGTCTTCATGGCCGCCGCCAGTCGCCCGGGCGCAACTGCTCGGGAACTGTCCCAAACTTCTGGGATCACCGAATACACTCTCAGCCGAACCTTAGCCGCCTTGAGCGAAACTCATCGCAACGGGCAGCCGGGTCTCGACCTGCTCACACGAAAGGAGAACCCAACCGACGCACGAAACAAGCAGATTTATCTCAAGGAGAAGGGTGTGGCTCTTTACAAGCGCATCCTTGCACTAACAGGAGACTAGAATGGCCGTAAGAAGACGTGGCAACACGTTTCAAGCCGACTTTATGATCAAGGGTAAACGATATCGCGAGACCTTTGATACCGAGAATGCAGCAAAGCGCTGGGAAATGGACACCAAGGAAGCCCTCGCGGCGGGTAAGCCAATCCCCTCAGTCAACAACGGTCGGGCCGATAGCGGCCACAAGATCAAGACCCTCCAGCAACTCTTCGAACACGTCTGCAAGACCCACTGGAAACTCAAGCGGTCCTCCGAGACCCTCATTCAGTCTGGCAAGCAGTGCGTCGACATCCTCGGCGCAAACTTCGAAGTCAGCGAGTTCTCTCGCCTCCAGTACGACCTGATCATCGCTGAACTCTCCGAGCAGGAACTCTCGAACGCCACCATCAATCGGAAACTGGCAGCCATGTCAGTCATGATCCGTGCGGCTGTTGAGATTGGAGCCCTCAACCGGGCACCCAAAGTTCCGCTTCAAGAGGAAGGCCTCGGTCGTACCCGGTTCCTAACCGTGGATGAAGAGACCAAGCTCCTCAAGCTATTCGAGAAGTGGGGAATGGACGACGTTCGTGCCTTCACGATCTTCGCGCTCGATACCGGGGGCCGACTATCGGCAATGCTGGGGCTTGGTTGGGGAGACTTCGGGGAGAAGCTCTCGACGGTGACCTACTGGAAGGACAAGAAGTCCCCACCGCGCACCCTCCCGCTGACCGAGCGGTCGAAGGACGAGCTGCGAAAGCTCAAAGAACGCTACCCGGATGAGCCCGGGCCGTTCCGAATGTTCCGGTCGAAGAACGGTGTGCTTCGTACACACTGGGATCGGGCCATGACCCATCTAAAGCTTGACGACGTGGTCATCCATACACTAAGGCACACCTGCGCCAGCCGCTTGGTACAACGGAGTGTTGATCTTCGTCGTGTCCAGCAGTGGATGGGACACCGCAGCATTCAGACTACGCTGCGCTATGCTCATCTGGCTCCGTCAGACCTTCTTGGGATGGCCGGTGTTCTGGAGCAGCATACGCAGCAACAAGCGGTTCAAGCCGTGTGACAATGCCTGTGACAACTGGTGACAGTTGTGACAACAAGGAGCGGGTGTGGCGGAATTGGTAGACGCAATGGATTTAGGTTCCATCGCCTTACGGCGTGGGGGTTCGAGTCCCTTCACCCGCACCACAAAGACATTGACACGGAGAGGTGTTTACGGGATTTAGGTTCTGGTGCCGCAAGGCGTGGGAGTTCAAGTCTCTCTACCCGCACCAGCACCGCCAGGAGTGCGGTCGGGTCAGGAATGGCCGAAGACAAGCGCTCCACGAAGCTGCGGCTGGTCTCTTTGAAGTTCCGGCGATGTGCTCACTGAAACAATGGCTGTCTGGGCACCGCCGCCACGATATGAAGGTTTAAAAATGCAGGTTACCGAAACGCTCGCTGAAGGGCTGAAGCGCGAAATCAAGGTCGTTATCCCGAAGAAGGATATGGAGGCCGAACTGAACGTTCGCCTCGCCGACGCCAAGGACAAGGTCCGCATCAACGGTTTCCGTCCGGGCAAGGTGCCCGTTGCACATCTCAAGAAGATGTACGGCAAGTCGATCATGGCCGACCTCGTCAACGAGATTGTCCGTGAACGCCCGACCAAGATCCTGTCCGAGCGCGGCGAAAAGTCGGCGACGCAGCCGTCGGTCGCCATGACCGAGGACGAAGCTGAAGCCGAAAAGATCCTGAATGCTCAGGCCGATTTCGAATTCACGCTCTCCTATGAAGTCATTCCGCCGATCGAGCTGAAGCCGACCAGCGGCCTGTCCGTCGTTCGCGAAGTGGTGGAAGTCACCGAAGAGGAAGTCACCGAGCAGATCGAAAAGATCGCCGAGAGCGCGCGCACGTTTGAGACGAAGAAGGGCAAGGCCGCCAATGGCGACCGCGTCACCATGAACTATCTCGGCAAGGTCGACGGCGAAGCCTTTGATGGCGGCGCTGCCGAGGACGCTGAACTGGTTCTCGGTTCGGGCCGTTTCATTCCCGGCTTCGAAGACCAGCTGATCGGTGTCAAGGCCGGCGACGAAAAGCAGATCTCCGTGACCTTCCCGGCTGACTATCCGGCCGCCAATCTGGCCGGCAAGGAAGCCACCTTCGATATCACCGTGAAGGAAGTCGCCGCTCCGGCCGCGATCGAAATCAACGATGAGCTTGCCTCCAAGCTCGGCATCGAATCCGTCGACCGTCTCAAGGAGATCGTCCGCGGCCAGATCGAAAGCCAGTACGGCAGCGTTACCCGCCAAAAGGTGAAGCGCCAGATTCTCGACCAGCTCGATGAACTCTATAAGTTCGACACCCCGCAGGGCCTCGTCGACGCCGAATTCGAAAACATCTGGCGTCAGATCAACACCGATCTTCAGCAGTCGGGCAAGACCTTCGAGGATGAAGACACCACCGAGGAAGATGCGCGCGTCGAATACCGCAAGCTCGCAGAGCGTCGCGTTCGCCTCGGTCTCGTTCTTTCCGAAATCGGCGAAAAGGCCGGCGTCGAAGTAACCGAAGAAGAGATGCAGCGTGCCCTTTACGCTCAGCTTCAGCAGTTCCCGGGCCAGCAGAAGGAAATCCTCGATTTCTTCCGCAACACCCCCGGCGCTTCCGCTTCGCTCCGCGCTCCTATCTTCGAAGAGAAGGTCGTGGACAAGCTGCTTTCTGAAATCAAGGTCACCGACAAGACCGTGACGAAGGAAGAGCTGATGGCCGAAGACGAGGCCGAATCTGCTGAAAAGCCGGCCAAGAAGAAGGCCGCTCCGAAGAAGGCTGCCGCCAAGGCCGAGGCTGCTGATGCTGCCGAAGGCGAAGAAGCTGCCGCTCCGAAGAAGAAGGCTGCTCCGAAGAAGAAGGCCGCTGAGGACAGCGCCGAATAAGCTTCGCATTGAATCTGTAGAAAAGCCGGGTCGGCAACGATCCGGCTTTTTTGTTGTGACAACCTCCAAAGTTCTTCGCCATGATCCGCATCGAAAACATCAGCAAGTCGAATAGTCACCGCATTCTCTTTATCGAAGCGTCGGCGGCGTTGAACCGCGGCGAAAAGATCGGACTCGTCGGCCCGAACGGCGCCGGCAAGACCACGCTCTTCCGGATGATCACCGGCCAGGAGATCCCGGACGAGGGGCAGGTCACGGTCGAAAAACACGTCACCATCGGCTATTTCAGCCAGGATGTCGGCGAAATGTCCGGACGCAGCGCTGTGACCGAGGTGATGGACGGGGCAGGGCCTGTGAGCGAGGTCGCTGCCGAGCTGCGCGAACTCGAAACGGCGATGGTCGATCCGGACCGGATGGACGAGATGGATCAGATTATCGAGCGTTATGGCGAGGTTCAGGCGCGCTACGAGGAACTCGATGGTTACGGGCTCGAGGGGCGCGCCCGCGAGGTGCTGGCCGGCTTGAGCTTTACGCAGGAGATGATGGACGGCGATGTCGGCAAGCTTTCGGGGGGTTGGAAGATGCGCGTGGCGCTTGCCCGCATCCTGCTGATGCGCCCGGATGTCATGCTGCTCGACGAACCGAGCAACCATCTTGATCTCGAGAGCCTGATCTGGCTCGAATCCTTCCTCAAGGGCTATGATGGCGCGTTGCTGATGACCTCGCACGACAGGGAGTTTATGAACCGCATCGTTACCAAGATCATCGAGATCGATGCCGGATCGCTGACCACCTATTCCGGCGACTATGCCTTTTATGAGCAGCAGCGGGCGCAAAACGAAAAGCAGCAGCAGGCCCAGTTCGAACGCCAGCAGGCCATGCTGGCCAAGGAAATCAAATTCATCGAGCGCTTCAAAGCGCGCGCCTCGCACGCGGCACAGGTGCAGAGCCGGGTCAAGAAGCTCGACAAGATCGAGCGGGTCGAGCCGCCAAAGCGCCGCCAGGCGGTGGCGTTCGAATTCCAACCGGCGCCACGTTCCGGCGAGGATGTGGTCAATCTCAAGAACGTGCATAAGAGATACGGCAGCCGGTCGATCTACGAGGGGCTGGATTTCATGGTGCGCCGCAAGGAACGCTGGTGCATCATGGGCATCAACGGCGCAGGCAAGTCGACCCTTCTGAAGCTTGTGGCCGGTTCGGCGGAGCCTGACGAGGGCAACGTCACCGTCGGCGCCAGCGTCAAGATGGGTTATTTCGCCCAGCATGCGATGGATGTGCTCGACGGAGACCTGACGGTCTTCGAATGGCTGGAGGCGGAATTTCCGCGGGCCGGGCAGGGGGCGCTGCGGACGCTCGCCGGTTGCTTCGGGTTTTCCGGCGACGACGTGGAAAAGAAGTGCCGGGTGCTTTCGGGCGGTGAAAAGGCGCGGCTGGTGATGGCGGCCATGCTTTTCGATCCGCCGAACTTCCTGGTCCTCGACGAGCCGACCAACCATCTCGACCTCGATACCAAGGAAATGCTGATCAAGGCGCTTTCGGATTACGAAGGCACGATGCTTTTCGTTTCCCACGACCGGCATTTCCTCGCCGAGCTTTCAAACCGTGTTCTCGAACTCACGCCCGAGGGCATCCACCGTTATGACGGCGGATATACGGAGTATGTCGAACGGACCGGTTACGAGGCGCCGGGCCTGAGAAGCTGAGGTGAGCAATATGCAAGACGTGCGGCGCGGGGGCTTGCGGGCCAGTTAACCGCGACTGCCGTTCGGCCTTAGCGCCGGGCTGACTTCCAGCTGTTGCCGGGGTTGATTTTGCGCCGTCTCGCTATCCTGGCTGCTGATCTTCAGCAGGGCACCGAATCCCACGATCGTCGCCAGGATGAGGGAGCCGATGATTTCATAACGAGGCATTCCGAACCGATTGGCCATGGTCGCAACTCCTAATGAAGTTACTTACGCGCACCATGGAAAAATGTTCCCGATCCCGCTCCATGGGTTGCAGCCATACGAGATGCCCCAACCTTCCTGACGATCTTTCTTGATAACCGGCCCCGGTACCTACATGCTGTGCGGAGGCGGCTCAGTGTGGAGGAGCGGTGCAACTGTTGATGCGCCCGGCCGCTGGTCACCGCCCCTTGGGAGGACAGGATGGCGACCTCTACCGTTGAATTGCGCAATGTAGCCGGGACGGAAGCAGCATTGGGATGGGCAGGCGGGCATACGGTGGTCGTCGATCGGCCCGATGGAAAGGCTGGTGGCAAGGGGCTGGGCTTTAATGGCGCCCAGCTTCTCGGCCTGGCGATCGGCGGCTGTTACTGCAACGACCTCCGGTATGCGGCACACGAAATGGATGTCGAACTGGGTGAGATCGAAGTGACGGTAACCGTCGCCCTGGATGGCTCGCCACTGTTGGCAACAGGTGCCGAGGTCGCCGTCCGTTGCGAAACCAGGGATGGATCGGACGTTCGCCTTGTCATCGACAGGGCGTGGCAGGTCTGTACCGTCGCCAATTCCCTTCGGCTCGGCATCCCGGTCAGCATTATCTCCTCGCTATAACTCTGGACGGCGCCCGCCGCGACACCAGAACCGACATCGGCGCCACTCCCTTGCTCCCGAAGGGCACTCCCCGCTTGATCCTTGCCACGCCTCCGTAATCGCGTCGCCCAAAAGGTGTAGGACGGTCTGACGGCAAGCGACGGAACTTCTTGCCTTGCAATCCAGTTATTGCGCCAGGGCATGCAGGAGGCCAGAAGATGCCGCTGCTGATCAGCTATATCATTATTCGCGTGTCGATCGGTTTTGCCCTGGGCGCTGCCACGGCATTGGCGATCCTTCTCCAGTGGTTTGTAACTGGCCCCACGACTCTTGCTGCGCTTGAGATGTGGCTGGTGATCTACGGGTTCGGCTCCGTTTTCGGGCTCGGCTATCTCGCGACATCTCTGGCGTTGGATGCCGACGACGACGGAGCCTGAGCGGCTACCCCGCCATCCGGCCGGATCCAGCACTAACCGGCCTGCTGCAGTTCAGCGGCCGCGGCATTGTCCTTTTCCGATGCGCGCTGATAGGCCTGCCGCGTCGCAAGTCTTTCAAAATATTGCTCGAACGCCGGTCGTTTTTCAATCGAACCGAACTGCAGCCCCCAACCGATCTGCGCGCCGACATAGACATCGGCAGCCGTAAAGGTCTCGCCGGCGATATAGGTATGGGCGCCGACAGCCGTTTCGAGCGTGTCCATCACATCCCGGAAGCTGCCGTAGCCGACCATTCGCTCTCGGCCCGGCGGCACTTCAAAGCCAAGCACCCTATTGCTGACGGCGGCTTCCAGCGGGCCGGCTGCGAAGAACATCCAGCGGTAATAATCGCCGCGGGCGGCCGGCGAGGGCGCCAAGCCTGCCTGTGGGAAGGCATCGGCAAGATAAGCGCAAATCGCGGCGCATTCCGTCACGACGGTTTTTCCGTGCACGACCGCCGGCACCTTGCCCATGGGATTGACCGCCTTGTAGGCCTCCCCCTTCATCGTCGTGCCGAAGTGAAGGATTTCGGCCCGATAGGGTACGCCCACTTCTTCCAGCATCCAGCGGGCAATGCGCCCCCGAGACATCGGGTTGGTATAGAGTACCAGTTCTTCCGTCATGACGTCCTCCTCTTGGTTTCCGCCAGTGCTACGGCGACTGTTTTGCGGAATCAAGTCACAGCGGTTTGCGGTACTGGATGAAGCCGGAAGCCTGGGCTATCCGATCATAGAGCCGCCGGGCGGTCGCATTGCTCTCGTGGGTCAGCCAATAAAGACGTCCGGCCTTTTTCTGCCGTGCCAGCTCGGCCACGGCCTCGATCAGCGCTTCGCCGGTGCCCCGGCCGCGCCCGCTCATCGCGACGTAGAGATCCTGAAGATAACAGGTCCAGTCCGGAAGCCAGCAGGACCGGTGGAGGATCGCATGTGCGATGCCGACCATCTTGCCGGTTTCGTCGAAGGCGCCGAAGCCATGCATTGGCTCGCCCGGGTCGAGAAGGCGAGTCCAAGTGAGCTCGTACTGGTCCTTCGACAGCACGGTTTCATAGAAACGGAGGTAGGCTTCCCAGAGCGGCTCCCATTGGACCCGGTCGGAAGGTTCGAGCGGACGGACGGTGGTTGTCATGGCTGGCTCCCCAAAAAAAACGGCAGAACTTGCGTCCTGCCGTCTGATTTCTAGCCGATCTCGCCGACTTACGCAGCCATGGCCTTCTTGAGATTCTCGTCGATCTTGTCGAGGAAGGCGGTGGTGGAGAGCCACGGCTGATCCGGACCGATCAGCAGCGCGAGGTCCTTGGTCATGAAGCCGGATTCGACGGTATCGACGCAGACCTTCTCGAGCGTCGAGGCGAATTTGGCGAGTTCGGCATTGTCGTCCAGCTTGGCGCGGTGCGCGAGGCCGCGGGTCCAGGCGAAGATCGATGCGATCGAGTTCGTCGAGGTTTCCTGGCCCTTCTGATGCTGGCGGTAATGGCGGGTGACCGTGCCGTGCGCGGCTTCGGCTTCCACCGTCTTGCCATCCGGAGTGAGCAGCACCGAGGTCATCAGGCCAAGCGAGCCGAAGCCCTGGGCAACCGTGTCGGACTGGACGTCGCCGTCATAGTTCTTGCAGGCCCAGACATAGCCGCCAGACCATTTCAGAGCGGACGCAACCATGTCGTCGATCAGGCGGTGCTCATAGGTGATGCCGATTTCGTCGAACTGCGCCTTGAATTCGTTCTGGTAGACTTCTTCGAATATATCCTTGAAGCGACCGTCATACGCCTTGAGAATGGTGTTCTTGGTCGACAGGTAGACCGGCCACTTGCGCATCAGGCCGTACATCATCGACGCGCGGGCGAATTCCCGGATCGACTCGTCCAGATTGTACATGGCCATCGCCACGCCGGCGCCCGGTGCATCGAAAACTTCCTTTTCGATGACCTGCCCGTCTTCGCCGACGAACTTGATCGTCAGTTTGCCCTTGCCGGGGAACTTGAAGTCGGTGGCGCGGTACTGGTCGCCGAAGGCGTGGCGCCCGACGACGATCGGCTGGGTCCAGCCGGGAACGAGGCGCGGGACGTTCTTGCAGATGATCGGCTCACGGAAGATGACGCCGCCCAGAATGTTGCGGATCGTGCCGTTCGGGCTCTTCCACATCTGCTTGAGGCCGAATTCCTTCACGCGCGCTTCGTCCGGCGTGATGGTGGCGCACTTGATGCCGACGCCGTGCTTCTTGATGGCGTTTGCGGCGTCAACGGTGACCTGGTCATTCGTCGCGTCGCGGTTTTCGACCGAGAGGTCATAATATTCGATGTCGAGATCGAGATAGGGAAGGATCAGCTTGTCCTTGATGAGCTGCCAGATGATGCGGGTCATCTCGTCGCCGTCGAGATCGACGACCGGGTTTGCTACCTTGATCTTTTGCATGGAATTCCTCTCGGACGTAGGAGGGATATTTCATCCCCAAAGGTGGACACCAGTGGTGTGCGCTATAGCACCGCCCGACTGGAACGCAAAGGCATTCAGCCAGTGTCATGTGGCTTTTCGCGCCAGAAATCGTCCCGCACTCCGGCTGGTGCAGGATTGTTCTTGCCAAACCACAAACCGCGTTTAATGTCCGGAAAAATCCCACTCGAACAACCGGATTCCTCCCATGCGGATCTTGCCGCTCGCTATCGCTTTTTCGCTGACCTCCATTTTGGCCATGGCGGCTGACGCCACCGATCCGGTCAAGGAGGTCATGAAAGTCACGGAGGACAATTGGAATACGGTCGACAGCGAGTGGAAGTATATTTTCGACGCAGATTCGCTGAAGCGCCTATTCAGCAAGAAGTTCCAGACAGCTTATGCGGAGGCGGCGAAGCATCCGGCCTACGAGACGGAAAACAACCAGCCGGGCGACCCTTTTGGTTATGACGTTGTGACCGCCTCGCAGGATGGCTGTCCGCTACAGGATATCAACATGACGGCGGCGCCGGGCGCCAACGGCGTTACCGATGTGACGGTGACGTTCAAGCAATGGACCTGTGTCGATGACGCCCAGATCAAGGACAGCATCAGCGAAGTCCACTTCGACGTAATCGGCGAGGATGGTAGGTCGGTCATCGATGACATCCACCGGGTGGCGGACGGCGAAAAGGATTCCGTCGTCGAGGAAATGCAGTCGATCGCCAAGGGCGAATAGTCTCGCAACCGAAGAACCGGACGCAACTGATTTGTTTCAGAGCCTGCTGTGAAGCTGCGTGTCCTGCACCGGTGGTCGCTGCTCGATGCCGCAGGCGCAGCCATAACGCCCTTGCCGATTGCATTTCAGCTGGTTATTTCCCGCCAACGATCATCGGAAGGGCATCATGTCAGGTACCAATAGCGAGCGCAAACTGATTGCCGAAGGACCGGCAATCGTGCTGGTGGAACCCCAACTCGGCGAGAACATCGGCATGGTTGCCCGCGCCATGGCGAATTTTGGCCTCGCGGAACTGCGCATCGTTAATCCGCGCGACGGCTGGCCGAGCGACAAGGCACGCTCCGCAGCCGCCAAGGCCGATCACGTGATCGACGGAACCAAGGTTTACGAGACTCTGGAGGAGGCGATCAAGGATCTCAATTTCGTCTATGCCACGACGGCCCGGGAGCGATACGGTTTCAAGCCCGTACGTTCTCCTGTCGTGGCGGCTGAGACATTGCGCACCAGGTTCAGGGCAGGGGAAAAGACCGGCATCCTCTTCGGCCGCGAGCGCTGGGGCTTGACCAATGAGGAAGTCGCGTTGGCCGATGAGATTGTCACCTTTCCCGTCAATCCGGCTTTTGCCTCTCTTAATATCGCCCAGGCGGTGCTGCTAATGTCGTATGAATGGATGAAATCCGGGCTGAACGATCTGAGCGAGACGATCTTTCAACCGGTCGAGCAGCGGCCTTCAACCAAGGAACAGGTCTTCGGTCTGTTCGAGCATCTGGAGGAGGCCCTCGATGCCCGCGGATATTTTCATCCGCCCGCGAAAAAGCCCAAAATGATCGACAATCTGCGCGCCGTCATCTCGCGGCGGGGGTTTACGGAACAGGAGATCAGTGTGTTCCGGGGCGTCATCAACTCGCTCGACCGTTTTCCGCGCCGATGGTCGAAACAAAATCGGGCAGGCGAGCCGGGAGCGGCCCTGGGGGAGGCGGCAGGGAATGACGCAGACGAATGAGTTGAAGCCTGTGCTGATGTTCGATTCGGGCATTGGTGGACTGACGGTGCTGCGCGAGGCGCGCGTGCTGATGCCGGAGCGCGGCTTTATCTATGTGGCCGATGATGCCGGGTTTCCCTACGGCGATTGGGGGGAGGCTGCGCTGAAGGAGCGGGTTATCGCGCTCTTTGCCAAGCTTCTTAAGGAATACGATCCTGAAGTTTGCGTGATCTCCTGCAACACCGCCTTTACCCTGGTTGGTGCGGATCTCCGCTCGACCTTTCCGAAGATGACCTTTGTCGGCACCGTGCCGGCGATCAAGCCTGCGGCGGAACGCACGCGCTCCGGTCTGGTCTCGGTTCTCGCGACCCCCGGCACGGTCAAGCGCGCCTATACCCGCGATCTCATCCAGTCGTTTGCCACGCAATGCCATGTGCGTCTGGTAGGTTCCCAGAATCTGGCGCGCATGGCGGAAGCCTATATCAGGGGCGAGAACATTTCCGACGAGGCGGTTATGGCGGAGATCGCTCCATGCTTCGTCGAGAAGGACAACAGCAAGACCGATATCGTCGTTCTCGCCTGTACCCATTACCCTTTCATGGCCAATGTCTTCCGGCGGCTGGCGCCCTGGCCGGTCGATTGGCTCGATCCCGCTGAAGCGATTGCAAGACAGGCTCGCCGGAAAGTGCCCCTGGTCGATGGCGCCGAACATCCCGACAGCTATGATTTCGCGGTCTTCACGTCAGGCAATCCCGATTTCGCCACCAGGCGGCTGATGCAGGGATTTGGCCTGAAGGCCTGAGCGCCATCGAGCAATGTGGCTTTTTTGTCACGAATTTTTCCTTATGATTGCAATTCGCGATTGTGTGCTTGATTGCCGGCCGATCTCGTGTATGATCTATTCATTCCGCAAAGCGAACACAGGAGGCGTGAGATGACATCCATTACCATGTTTATGCGCCTTTCTGGCGGAACGGCTATCGTGGCCTCGGTGTATTATACATCGACGCCGGCCGGCATGTGCCATCAGGCCGTATAGGCCTGTATCTCCGCCGTTTTTGGCATTTTTCCCATTGATCTGACGTGACTGATTGACGGAGCGATTTATCGCGTTTCCGTGTCCGCATCCGCACGTCTTCTTTCATCGAAGAGGACCTGGTCGCGTCATGCGCCGGGACGAAAAATCATGCGTGAATCACAATTTTTAGTTGCTGATACCCTTTCGGCTGCGGTTCATGATCTGTGCCGGGAACACGGCGTCTGGAAGACTGCCCGTGCACTGCTTCTGGCAGCCTGGAGCCGTCGCCAGACGGAAAACCAGATCTCCGATCTTTCCAATCGGATGCGCCGCGATATTGGTTTCCCGGAACTGGAGGACGAACGCGGGAATGTCCGGTTCATCCTTTGGGATATCCGGCTGTGAAAGGGCTGACACAGATCTCCGGCGGCTTTCCGCCGGAGATCTCGAGCATCTCTTACGGAGATGCCAGGCTGGGGGCTGAAATGACAATCGTCTTCCGCAAACTTGACCATGACGATATGGCGGCTGCCGCGAGCCTCCACCGTGTTTCCTTCGACGAGCGGCTGCCCTGGCTGGCCGGCCTTCATACTTTGGAGGAGGATCGTGGATACTGGCGCGGGCATCTTTTCGCGACCTGCGACATTTGGGGCGCCGAAAGGGGGAGCGCCTTGCTCGGCGTTATCGCCTTCCGCAAGGACTGGGTCGACCAGCTCTACATCCTGCCGAGTGCGCAGGGGCAGGGGATGGGTTCCCGGCTGCTGGACATCGCCAAAGAAGCCCATCCGCAACTTTTCCTCTGGACCTTCCAGCGCAATGCTACGGCCCGCCGCTTTTACGAAGCGCGCGGCTTTGTGGCGGTCGAACAGACCGATGGCACGGCCAATGAGGAAAAGGAGCCGGACATTCTCTATCATTGGCGTCGCGAAACTCGATAAACACCGCTTGCAAAGCGAAAAAATCGGTGGCTTGCTCGCCCTGTTCCATGGAGGAGTTTCGCATGTCGCTTGAACACTGGCTCGCTTTCGTTGCCGCTTCGTCCATTCTGCTTGCTATTCCCGGGCCGACGATCCTGCTTGTCATCTCCTATGCGCTGAGCCACGGCCGCAAAGTTGCGAGCGCGACGGTCGCAGGTGTCGCGCTTGGTGATTTCACCGCCATGACCGCTTCCATGCTGGGTCTCGGCGCCGTGCTTGCGACCTCTGCAACGCTCTTCACCGTACTGAAGTGGGTGGGCGCCGCCTATCTCATCTATCTCGGCATCAAGCTCTGGCGCGCGCCGGTTTCCGAACGTGCGGCGGAGGTCGATGAGACGGATGCGGCATCCGCAAAGCCGATCAGGATTTTCCTTCATACCTATGTCGTGACGGCGTTGAACCCGAAGAGCATCGTCTTCTTCGTCGCTTTCCTGCCGCAGTTCCTTGACCTCAACCGGCCGCTCTTCTTCCAGATGGCGGTCTTCGAGGTGACCTTCCTGGTTCTCGCAACGCTCAACGCCGCGCTCTACGGCCTGCTCGCTGCCATGGCCCGGAACACGATCCGCAAGCCCAAGGTCCAGCGTATCGTCAATCGCACCGGCGGCTCACTGATGATCGGCGCCGGTCTGCTTTCGGCCAGCTTCAAGCGCGCGGCGTGAGGATATTTTAAGGGAGGATAACGCATGCTGACCGGACGTTGCCATTGCGGCGAGACCGTCTTCGAGATCAACGGAGAATTGCCTCAGGCGCTGACGCGCTGCACCTGCACTTTCTGCTCCCGTCGCGGCACGCTCTATGCCTATTACGAGCCGAAGCAGGTGCGCGTCACGGCCGATTCCGAGAGCGACAGAATCTATCGCTGGAACTCGAAGCTGGTGGCGCATCATTTTTGCGGCACCTGCGGCTGCGGAACCTATAGCGACAGCCCCGATTTCCAACTCGACGGCACCTGGGACGGCAAGACGCGCCGCATTGGCGTGAATGCCAGGCTGTTCGATGATTTCGACGCCGAGGAATGGCCTCACACCGTGATCGACGGCAGGAATCTCTGGTAGGAGAGCGACATGAGCGAGATGACCATTCTAGCCTTTGCGATCGTCGCCTTCATAGGCATTGCGACGCCGGGGCCGACAGTGCTTCTGGCGCTGACCAACGGCTCCCGTTATGGATTGCGCCGGGCTTTGCCGGGCATGGCGGGCGCCATGCTTTCCGACTTCGTTCTGATCGGCGCCGTAGCATTGGGCCTGGGCGCGCTGCTTGCAGCCTCCGAATTCTGGTTTACGGTGGTCAAGTGGCTGGGTGCGTGTTATCTGGCTTTTCTGGGCATCATGCTTCTCCGCTCCAAGGGATCTCTTGACGTTACGGAAGCTGCTGCGGCGTCAGGCTCCGGCTCCTCCGCCTCCATTTTCCTCAAGAGCTTTCTCGTCGCAGTGACGAACCCCAAGGGCTACCTGTTCTTTTCGGCCTTCCTGCCGCAATTCATCGTCTCCGATGCGCCGCAGGTGCCGCAATATGCCTTGCTCGCCGTCGTCTTCGCGTTGATCGATTTCGCCGTAATGTTTGTCTACGCACTGCTCGGTTCGAAAGCGGTGCATCTTCTCAAGAAGAAGGGCGCTCTCTGGCTCGACCGGGCTTGCGGCGGCGCGCTTTTAGCGCTCGCGGGATCGCTCGCGCTCTATCGGAGGGCCGCCTCTTAAACCCTGTGCATTTTTGCACTTGTCCGGCGAAACGAATCCCGATCTCTGTTAAGGCTGGGGAGTCGCGGGCCGCTGGGTCACCGCACAGAGACGGCATACGGGGTGAGTGCATTGCAGGTTGGCATCGATATGGGAATTGTGGCCGGCGGCGCTCCGGCCAAGCTCGATATCGAGGAGCTTCTGGCCACCCGCTTGCTTGTGCAGGGTAATTCCGGCTCCGGCAAATCGCATCTTCTGCGGCGGTTGCTGGAGCAATCCGCCCCCTGGGTGCAGCAGGTGGTGATCGATCCGGAAGGTGATTTCGTCACGCTCTCGGATAAGTTTGGCCATGTGGTGGTCGACGGCGAGCGCACCGAAGCGGAACTCGCCGGCATTGCCAACCGCATTCGCCAGCACCGGGTGTCTTGTGTACTGACGCTTGAGGGCCTTGATCTGGAAGAGCAGATGCGGGCCGCCGCAGCCTTCCTCAACGGCATGTTCGATGCTGACCGCGAGTACTGGTATCCGGTCTTGGTCGTCGTCGACGAGGCCCAGATGTTTGCGCCTTCGGTCGGCGGCGACGTCTCCGAAGATGCCCGAAAGCTGTCCCTCGGTGCGATGACCAACCTGATGTGCCGCGGTCGCAAGCGCGGTCTGGCGGGCGTCATCGCTACCCAGCGCCTCGCAAAACTCGCCAAGAATGTTGCCGCGGAAGCCTCGAACTTCCTGATGGGACGAACCTTTCTAGACATCGACATGGCGCGCGCCGCCGATTTGCTCGGCATGGATCGGCGCCAGGCGGAAATGTTCCGCGACCTCCAACGCGGTAATTTTGTCGCCCTTGGTCCGGCCTTGTCCCGCCGACCGCTGCCGATCGTCATCGGCACCGTAGAGACGTCTGCCCGGTCTTCGAGCCCGAAACTGATGCCGCTGCCGGATGCGCCGCAGGATGTCGAGGATCTGATCTTCACGCCGGATCCGGAGGAATTCGTCCGCCCCGTCGTTCGAAGGGCGCCGCCGGCGCCGCGCCCGACGACGGACATATTGGCGGAGCTCTCTCGTTCGATGCCGGCTGCCTCGCCAGCGCCCCAGGAGCTACGCGCCGCCCAGCCGGATTTGTCGCCCGAAGAGCGCGAGGAGCGTCTTGCGGCGGTGCTTTCCGAGATTCTCGACGATCCGCAATCGGGCTATCGGACGGACGCGGTTCTCTATCAGGAATTTCTGGTGCGCGCCCGCATGCGGCGCCTGCCCGGACCGCCACTGTCGCTCTCCGAATTCCGCCGCCGCGTGGCCGTTGCGCGTTCGGGCGTCGACGCCGAAACGGCGGCAGGCGAGGCCTGGCGGACGGCCTTGTCGCTATCCGGCGGGGTCTCGGATGATCTTCAGGGGGTTTTCCTGATGATGGCGAAAGCAGCGATAGCGGGCGAACCGTGTCCATCGGATGCCCGTATCGCCCGCGCCTATGGCACCCATTCCGCCCGCCGCGCCCGGCGTCTGCTCGGCTATTTCGAGGAGCAGGGCCTGATCGTGACTCACACGGATTTTTCCGGAAAGCGCGTCGTTGCCTTTCCGGACCTGCAATCGGAGACCGCTCCCGGTAGCGCCGACGCGCCGGACGAGGGCGAGGCGAGGGTGGCGGCCGAATAATCCGCTAATGGATGTGGAAATGCGCTTCCACGGCGGCGGCAATGAAGGCTTGCCGCGCTTCCGTCGGTTCCGATCTTCCGTCAAGGGCATCACCGCAGACCTGTTCGGCGCGGCTGTACTGGCTGCCGTGATAAGACGGCCAAAAACAGTCGAGCACCGTCTTTGCCTGACGCACCGTTTTCACTGTTCGAGTAACGCCGGTTTCTGGGTCTTCTAGTCTGATCGGGTTGTTCCAGGCCTTCGGGCTCATGACACGATACCTCCTCTCTATATGAGATGGACCGAATATACCGGGATTCAATTGGAGTTTGGAAACAGCCTTACCGAAAGGTTACGACACTGACGCTGTTGACATTTCCAAGACATACGCCTAAAGACCCCGCCAACGCCGGGTTCAACGCCCGGTGTTTTTGTTGACATGTCCCGTGGTCTCTCCGATCGCTGTCGTGAGAAACCTGTCAGAGCTCTTAAATCAGGGCTCAGAGGAGGGCGTGTTTCCTTGATCCGGTTTGGCAACAGACCGGACTAACCGTTTGAGAAGGAAATGCGATGAGCAAGCGCGCTGCATCCAAATACAAAATCGACCGCCGCATGGGCGAAAACATCTGGGGTCGTCCGAAGTCCCCGGTCAACCGTCGTGAATACGGCCCGGGCCAGCACGGCCAGCGCCGCAAGGGCAAACTTTCCGACTTCGGCGTGCAGCTGCGCGCCAAGCAGAAGCTGAAGGGTTACTACGGCGACCTGCGCGAAAAGCAGTTCCGCGCCACCTACGACGAAGCCAACCGTCGCAAGGGCGATACCTCGGAGAACCTGATCGGTCTCCTGGAATCGCGCCTCGACGCGATCGTCTACCGCGCCAAGTTCGTTCCGACGGTCTTTGCTGCCCGTCAGTTCGTCAACCACGGCCACGTGACCGTGAACGGCGTGCGCGTCAACATCGGTTCCTACCGCTGCAAGGCCGGCGACGTCATCGAAGTTCGCCAGAAGTCGAAGCAGCTCGTTTCGGTTCTGGAATCGGTTCAGCTCGCTGAGCGCGACGTTCCGGACTACATCGAAGCCGACCATAACAAGATGGTTGCGACCTTCGTTCGCGTTCCGACGCTCTCCGACGTACCTTACGCCGTGGTCATGGAACCCCAGCTGGTCGTCGAATTTTATTCGCGTTGATCACTTGCGAAAATGGCCCCGGAAGGGGCCATTTTCATATTCAGCTGCAGAAAGCCGTCTCATTTCGAGGCGGCTTTTTTTCTTTCCGGTGTCGCGGTGTCCGCGGTCGTGGTCGCGGTGGTATCGAGCGGCTGGGCGGTTGCCACGGGAGCTTCCTTCGGCAGCTCTCCCATGCGATTCCAGGCGTCCAGACCGGCGATCTTGTAGGCTTCCGCCAGCGTCGGATAGTTGAACGTATTCTCCACGAAATATTCGACCGTGCCCTTGAGATTGAGCACGGCCTGGCCGATGTGGACGAGCTCTGTCGCACCTTCGCCAACGATATGAACGCCCAGGAGGCGGCGCGTCTTCAGCGAGAAGATCAGTTTCAATAAGCCGGTATCGAGTCCCATGATGTGGCCGCGCGAGGTCTCGCGGAAGCGAGCGATGCCGCATTCATAGGGAATGCCCCGTTCCTTCATCTCCTCTTCGGTCAGGCCGCAGGTGGAAATCTCCGGCACGGCATAGATGCCGTACGGGAAGTATTTCTGCGGTTCCTTGGCAATCGCGCCGACGGCGACGCGGGCGGCGACGCGCCCCTGTTCCATCGAGGTCGAGGCGAGGCTCGGAAAACCGACGACGTCGCCGGCCGCGTAGATACCGGGAACCTCTGTCTCGAAGGTCTCCGGGTTCACCTTCAGGCGACCGCGGCTATCGGCTTCGAGGCCGGCGGCAGCCAGCTTCAGCGTGTCGGTAGCCCCGGTGCGCCCGGCGGCATAAAGGACCATGTCGGTGGTGATCTTGCGGCCCGAATCGACCGTCACCAGCACCTTGCCGTCGTCTAGACGTTCAACCTTGTCGACCTTCTGGCCGAGGAGCAGCTTCATGTTGCGGTCGCGGAGCTGATAGGTGAAATCCTCGACGATCTCCTTGTCGATGAAGTCAAGGATGGTGGATTTCGGGTCGATGACAGTGACGGCCGTATCGAGTGCGCTGAAGATTGTTGCATATTCGATGCCGATGACACCCGCACCGATGACGACCATGGAGCGAGGCAGATCCCCGATTTCCAGAAGTTCGTCGCTGTCGAGGACCGTCTTGCCGTCGAAGGGGATGCTGTCCGGGCGAAACGGCCTGGTTCCGACGGCAAGCAGGATGCTTTTGCCCTTCACGTGGACCGTCTCGTTGTCGTCCTTGAGCACCTCCAACGTATCCGGCGCGGCGAAGCTCGCCTTGCCGCGAATGTGCTGTACCCGGTTGCGGGCAAACTGGTGTTCGAGCACTTCCACCTCGTGGTCGAGGGTGATGAGGAGGCGGCGGCGCAGGTCTTCCGCGCTGATCTCCTGTTTCACGCGATAGGCGCGCCCATAAAATCCGCGCTCGCGCCAGCCGGAGAGGTTAAGTGCGGTTTCCCGCAGGGTCTTTGAAGGAATTGTGCCGGTGTGGACCGAAACACCCCCGACACGTCGACCCTGTTCGATGACAAGGACTTTCTTGTCGAGTTTGGCGGCCTGAATGGCGGCGCGGCGCCCCGCCGGTCCGCTGCCGACGACGATGAGGTCGTATTGGTTCATGGGTGCTCCGTCTTAGAATCTCTGGAGCTGCCGCGATGCAGCAGCGATCACGAATCCTTTTGTAGCCACTTATTCTAAAGGTTTGATTGCGAGGCGTCCAAGCCTGGATTCCGGCGGTAATGCCTATAGTTTGTGCAATGCAAAAATTGCCGAAAAAATGTCTTGACGTTGCGGGCCAAATGCCGTCCTCTTGAACCAATCGTGAATTGGTACGGTAATGGTCCAAAAAAAATCAGAAGTGGCTCACGACACCTCGAGTTACGCGCTCGATCGGTTGCGGGAGCATTTTGCCACCGGAGAATTCGGCTCGGAGGGGCGCCTGCCCACTGAGCGGGCGCTGGCCGAAATGCTCGGCATCAGCCGCCGCGCGGTCCGTCGGGCACTGGAAGTGCTGGAGGGGGAGGGGCTGATTTGGCGCCGCCAGGGCTCTGGTACCTTTATCGGCGAGCGGCCCGACCGGTGGAGCGATCATGTCGGCGAGATCGTCGCCGGTACGGACTTCATGGAGATCATGGAGGTCCGGCTGAGGATCGAGCCGCAGCTTGCCCAGCTTGCCGCAATGCGCGCCAAGCCTGGCGAGATTGACCGGATGCGCAGTCTCGCCCGAAAAATTACCGAGAGCCACGATGCCGACGCAAGCGAACTGTGGGACGGCGCCTTGCACCGGCAGATCGCCCAGAGCGCCGGCAACAGACTTTTCCTGTCGATCTTCGACGTCATCAACCAGGTTCGCCAGGACGAGGCGTGGCAGGCAATCCGCGAACGCGCCCGTTCGAGCGGCAACGCGGTCAATATCTCCTTCGCCCAGCACGACGGCATCATCGACGCGATAGCGGCGCGTGACCCGGTCCGCGCAGGCGAAGCGATGCGCCAGCACCTCCTGATGCTTCAGGAGCGGCTCGTCCGGGCGACCTCGATGGAGGGGCACCCTCTTGGAGAGGCAAGTTGAATTTCAGGTCGGCGCGAGACGGCCAGCAACGAGAAACCGGCAGAAAAGCCGGGCGACTGCAAACAGGAACAGAGAAAAAGAGAGGAATAATCGCAATGAAACGACTGACAAACCTAACGGCAGCGCTGCTGGCTGGGGCGCTTTTCGCCTTTCCCGCACTGTCCGCCGAACTGCGCATCGGCCTGCAGGACGATGCCGACGTCCTCGATCCGGCCCAGTCCCGCACCTTCGTCGGCCGCATCGTCTACACGGCCATGTGCGACAAGCTGGTCGACGTATCGCCGGATCTGAAGATCGTTCCGCAGCTGGCGACCGAGTGGAAATGGTCCGCCGACGGCAAGGAGCTGACGATGAAGCTCCGCGATGGGGTGAAGTTCCATGACGGTACCGCGATGGACGCCGCCGCCGTTGTTGCCACGATCGAGCGCAACATGACCTTGCCGGAATCGCGCCGCAAGAGCGAGCTTAGCTCCGTCGCCAAGGTCGAAGCCGCTGGTCCGCTGGAGGTCAAGTTTACGCTGAAGGCGCCCGACGTTACGTTGCTCGCCCAGCTCTCCGACCGCGCAGGTATGATCGTCTCCCCGAAGACAGCCAAGGAGCTTGGCGCGAATTTCGGCTCGAAACCCGTCTGCGCCGGCCCATTCAAGTTCGTGGAGCGCGTCCAGCAGGACCGTATTGTCCTCGAAAAATTCGCCGATTACTGGGACAAGGACAAGGTTTTCGTCGACAAGGTCACCTACCTGCCGATCCCGGATACGACCGTGCGCCTTGCAAACCTTCAGTCGGGCGACCTCGACATGATCGAGCGGCTGGCGCCGACCGATGTCGCTGCCGTCAAGGGCGCCTCTGGCTTCAAGGTCGATTCCGTGGTCAACATTGGCTACATGGCGCTCTACGCGAACATCGCCAACGGCCCGCGCGCCGACAACCCGTTCGGCAAGGACAAGCGCCTGCGCCAGGCCTTCTCGCTGGCGATCGACCGCGATGCGCTGAACCAGATCGTTTATGAGGGCACCGCCGTCGGCGGCAACCAGCCGTTTCCGCCGAACAGCCCGTGGTATAACAAAGCATTGCCGGTTCCTGCCCGCGATGTGGAGAAGGCCAAGGCTTTGATCAAGGAAGCCGGTTTCGAGCGGGTACCGATCGAGATGCAGATCCCGAACAATCCGGTGGCCGCGCAGATGATGCAGATCGTCCAGTCGATGGTGGCGGAGGCCGGTTTCGACGTCAGCTTGAAATCGACGGAATTTGCGATGCTGCTGGATGAACAGACCCGCGGTAACTATCAGCTCAGCCGTTCCGACTGGTCCGGCCGCGTCGATCCCGATGGGAATATCCACCAGTTCATCACCTGCAAGGGCGGCATCAACGATACCAAATACTGCAATGCCGAAGTCGACAAGCTGCTCAACGAAGCCCGCGCGTCGACGGACGACGCGGTCCGCAAGCAGAAATACGACGCCGCGGCCAAGATCCTGAACGACGAACTGCCGGTCATCTACCTCGGCCATCAATCATGGATCTGGGCCTACAAGAACAGCGTCACCGGTTTCGTCGCGAGCCCGGACGGCATGATCCGTCTTGTGGGCGTGAAGAAGAGCTGATCCGCTTGTGCCGCGCGGAAGCTCTGCGCGGCACTTTTTCAACGCACCTTTGGAAACATGAGGGGCGGCACCATGCCTGTCTATATCGGAAAGCGTCTCCTCGTCGCGATCCCAACCCTGCTGATCATCTCCATCTTCGTCTTTTCGCTGCAGAAGCTTCTTCCCGGCGACCCGATCCTGACCATGGCAGGCGAGGAACGCGATCCGGCCGTGATCGAATTCCTGCGCGAGAAATATCGGCTGAACGATCCCGTGATCGTGCAATATTTCTATTGGCTCGGGGGCATTCTAAGTGGCGATTTCGGCATCTCGCTGCGCACCAATCAGCCGGTTCTCGAACTCATCCTGCAGAAGCTGCCGGTGACGATCCAGCTTGCGACCATGGCAATGTTTTTCGCCTTCCTGATCGGCATTCCGATCGGAATCCTCGCGGCCGTCAAGAAAAACACGACCATCGACTACATCGCCAACATCGTCGCGCTCTCGGGTTTGTCGATCCCGAATTTCTGGCTTGGTATCATGCTGATCCTGCTGATTTCAGTCCAGCTCGGCTGGCTTCCGGCCTCCGGATACGAATCGATCTTCGCTGATCCGGTGCGGTCGCTGCAGACGATGGTCATGCCGGCCTTCGTGCTCGGCAGCGCGCTGGCCGCGACGCTGATGCGGCATACGCGTTCGGCGATGGTGGGTGTGATGAGCGCCGATTATATCCGCACCGCGCGGGCAAAGGGCCTGTCGCCGCGGGAGGTGGTGCTGAGCCACAGCTTCCGCAACGCGCTTCTGCCCGTCGTCACGCTGTCGGCGCTGCTTTTTGGCGAACTGCTGGCGGGTGCCGTTCTGACCGAACAGATTTTCACCATTCCCGGCTTCGGCAAGCTGATCGTCGATGCCGTCTTCAACAGGGACTATGCGGTGGTGCAGGGCGTGGTGCTGTGTACGGCAGTCGGCTTCATCCTGATGAATCTCATTGCCGATGTGCTTTATGTCCTGCTCAATCCGCGCTTGAGGGCAACGCTATGACGACGATCGATCAAGCCCCGCCCGTCCTGGTGGCCAAGCGTGAACACAGCCGCGCCTGGCGGAAGATGAAGAAAAACAAGAGCGCGCTCGTCGGCGCGGTGATCATTCTCTTCTTCACCGCCCTTGCCGTGACCGCCCCGATCCTGCCGATCATCGATCCACTGGCGACGAGTTGGTCGGCGATCCGCAAGGCACCGTCTGCCATGTACTGGCTCGGCACCGACGACCTTGGCCGCGATATCCTCTCCCGCATGATCTGGGGCGCCCAGGCTTCCCTGATGGCGGGCGTCTTTTCGGTCGCGATTTCGGTCTGTATCGGCGTACCGTTCGGACTGGTCGCGGGATATTTCGGCGGCTGGGTGGATATGGTGATCTCACGCGTCACCGAGGCGCTGCTCGCCATGCCCTTCCTGATCATGGCGATCGCGCTGGCCGCCTTCCTCGGCCCGAGCTTGATGAATGCCATGATCGCGATCGGGCTTTCCGCCATGCCGATTTTCGTCCGGTTGACGCGCGGGCAGGTACTGGCGGTGAAGACCGAGGACTACGTTGAAGGCGCCCGTGCGGTCGGTTTGAACCATCTGGAAATCATGCTTCGTTACATCCTGCCGAACGTCATGGCCCCCATCATCGTGCAGGCGACGTTGACGATCGCTACGGCGATTATCGCCGAGGCGAGCCTTTCTTTCCTTGGCCTCGGTCAGCAGCCACCGGCTCCTTCGTGGGGCTCGATGCTGAACGTTGCCAAGAATTTCCTGAACCAGGCTCCCTGGATGGCCATGTGGCCGGGTGCCGCGATCTTCCTCGTCGTCATCGGCTTCAACCTGCTGGGCGATGGCCTGCGTGACGCGCTCGACCCGCGCGAAGCCTAATCTAGAAGGAATTCCGAGAATGACCGAATTCACCACCAGACCCGAAATCCTTGGCACGTTCGGTGTCGTCACCTCCACCCATTGGATAGCGTCGGCCGTCGGCATGGCGATCCTCGAAAAGGGCGGCAACGCCTTCGATGCGGCGGTTGCAACCGGTTTCGTGCTGCAGATCGTCGAACCGCATCTCTGCGGGCCGGGCGGCGATATGCCAGCCGTCTTCTACTCGAAGAAGAAGGACAAGGTCGAAGTCATCTGTGCGCAAGGAACTGCGCCTGCCGGCGCGACGATCGAGCATTATACGTCCGAGGGACTGAAGCTCATTCCCGGCGATGGTCTGCTGGCAACCGTCATCCCCGGTGCCTTCGACGGCTGGATGCTGATGTTGCGCGACTATGGCACGATGAGCATCCGAGAGGTCCTGGAACCGGCGATCTATTATGCCGAGCAGGGCCATCCGGTGCTTGCCCGCGTATCCGCCACCATCAAGGGACTTGCGGGCTTCTTCGAGAAGGAATGGCCGACATCCTATGCCACCTGGCTGCCGGGCGGCGCAGCGCCGGAACCGCAGAGCAATTTCAGGAACCCGGTGCTTGCCGATACCTGGAAGCGCGTCGTCGCGGAGGCCGAAGCGAAAACCGGGCGCGAGAACCAGATCGAGGCGGCGCGAGATGCCTTCTACCGCGGCTTTGTGGCGGAGGCGATCGACGCTTACGTCCGCACAGCCGAGGTGATGGATGCGAGCGGCGCGCGGCACAAAGGCGTGCTGACCGCGGACGACATGGCGAATTGGCGCGCTACTGTCGAGGCACCGCAGACCTACGACTACCACGACTGGACCGTCGCCAAAACGCCCGCCTGGGGGCAGGGGCCGGTGCTTCTGCAGTCCTTGGCGCTGTTGAAGGGCTTCGATCTTTCGGCGATGGATCCGGCCGGTCCTGATTTTGTGCATGTGGTCGTCGAAGCGATGAAGCTCGCCTATGCCGATCGTGAAGTCTATTACGGCGACCCGGAATTCGCGCAGATTCCGACGGAATACCTGCTCTCGGAAAGCTATAATGCCGAGCGTCGCAAGCTGATCGGCGGGCAGGCTTCGCTTGAACTGCGGCCGGGCCGTGTGCCGGGTTACGACAACCAGTTCGACCTTACCATGGCGATGCTGGCGGACGTGAGCGGCAAGGGTGCGGTCTATGAACCCACCATGTCGCACCTGACCGAGAAGCGCGGCGACACGGTGCATATCGACGTCATCGACCGCTGGGGCAACATGGTCTCGACCACGCCGTCCGGCGGCTGGCTGCAATCGTCGCCGATCGTGCCGGGTCTCGGTTTTGCCCTGAACTCGCGCGCCCAGATGTTCTGGCTCAAGGAAGGGCTGCCAACGTCGCTGGCACCGGGCAAGCGTCCTCGCACCACGCTCACCCCGTCTCTGGCGCTGCATCAGGGCCGACCGACGCTGGTCTTCGGCACGCCGGGCGGTGATCAGCAGGACCAGTGGCAGCTGCCGTTCTTCCTGCGTTATGTCCACCACAAGCCGAACCTGCAGGCGGCGATCGACATGCCGCTTTTCCACACCACGCATTTTCCGGGATCGTTCTATCCGCGTACCAGCGAGCCGGGCAACATCATGGTGGAAAGCAATATCGGTGCCGAGGTTCTCGAGGAGTTGCGCCGCCGCGGCCATCAGGTCGCCGTTGCCGATCCGTGGAGCGTCGGTCGCCTGACGGCGGCGCGCCGCGATGCGGGCGGCCTCATGCGGGCGGCGGCAACACCGCGCCTCATGCAGGCTTATGCGGTGGGGAGATAGGTCTATGACATGGTCGATCGTCGCGCGTGACACGCAAACCGGTCATCTGGGAATAGCCGTCGCCAGCCGCTTCTTTGCTGTCGGCTGCGCGGTGCCGCATATCAAGGGCAGAGTGGGTGCCGTCGCAACCCAGGCCTTCGTCAGCCCGCTCTACGGCACGGATGGCTTGAAACTTCTGGAAGAGGGCAGAAGCCCGCAGGAAATCATCGAGACGCTGACTGCCCGAGATGATGGTCGCCGTCAGCGCCAGTTCCACCTGATCGACGCCGCCGGTCGTAACGCGGCCTATACCGGCGAGTTCTGCATCGACTGGGCCGGCCACCTGGTGGAGGACAACGTCTCCGTTGCCGGCAACATGCTGACCGGGCCAGAGGTAATCGCCGAGACGTTGCGCGTCTACAAGGAAAAGTCGGCCGAGAGCGCGCCGCTTACCGAACGTCTGCTCGCGGCCATGGATGCCGGAGAGGCCGCCGGCGGCGACAAGCGCGGCAGGCAGTCCGCCGCCATGGTGATCTACCGCGACCAGGATTATCCCTGGCTGCGCATCAACGCCGATGACCATTCCGATCCGCTCAAAGAATTGCGCCGGCTTTATGCCGTCGCGCAGGAGCGGTTCCTGCATGTCGCCGAAACGATGCCGACCCGCGAAAACCCGCATGGCATGATCGACCGGCGTGTCATCGATCAGAAGATAGCCGCGCTGGAAGCCGCCCGTGAGGCGGAAGGCCGTCCATCCGCCTCCTTTGCAACACCCTGGAAACCCCAATGAGGGAGGCGGTCATGAGCGAAGCACCAGTCCTTTCAGTCAAGAATCTCAACACGTCCTTCCTGGTCGATGGCGAATGGAAGAACGTCGTGCGCGACGTCTCCTTCGACGTATATCCCGGCGAGACGGTCGCAATTGTCGGCGAGAGCGGCTCCGGCAAGAGCGTCACATCGCTGTCGATCATGCGTCTGTTGGCTGCCAACACCAGCCATATCGAAGGCAGGATCATGCTCTCCGGCAGAAACCTCCTGTCGATATCGGAAAAGGAGATGCGCGGTATACGCGGTAACGATGCATCGATGATCTTTCAGGAGCCAATGACCTCGCTCAACCCGATCTTCACAATCGGAAGGCAAATCTCCGAGGTGCTGACCCGCCACAAGGGATTGTCGAAAGCGCAAGCGCGTGCTGAAACCGTGCGGCTGCTTGAAAAAGTCCGCATCCCGAATGCCGGCGCCCGGTTCGACGACTATCCGCACCAGTTCTCCGGGGGCATGCGCCAGCGCGTCATGATCGCCATGGCGCTGGCGTCGAAGCCGAAGCTGCTGATCGCCGACGAACCGACCACCGCGCTCGATGTCACCATCCAGGGACAGATCCTGGATCTGATCAAGCTGTTGCAGGAGGAGGAGGGCATGTCGGTGCTCTTCGTGACCCATGACATGGGTGTGGTCGCCGAGATCGCCGATCGCACCATCGTCATGTATCGCGGGGAGGCGGTCGAGAGCGGCCCGACGGAAGAGATCTTCCATCGCGGCAATCATCCCTATACGCGAGCGCTTCTCTCCGCCGTGCCCCGGCTCGGTTCCATGCAGAACCGCAGGTGGCCGACACGGTTTCCGGTTGTGGATGTGAAGACAGGCGAGGTGGCAGAGCCTTCAGAAATTGCCGGCACGGTCGCCAAGGGCAGGACGCCGGTTCTTGCGGTGAAGAATCTCGTCACACGCTTCCCCGTCCGTTCAGGACTGTTCGCCCGCCAGACTGGCGCGGTGCATGCGGTCGAGAACATTTCTTTCGATCTGTTTCAGGGTGAGACCTTGTCACTGGTCGGTGAATCCGGCTGCGGTAAGTCGACGACCGGCCGTTCGATCATGCGGTTGATCGAGCCGACCGGCGGCGACGTGGCACTCGACGGTTATGACGTCCTGCGCCTCGATCAGACCGGCCTGCGCAATATGCGCAAGACCATCCAGATGATCTTCCAGGATCCGTTCTCGTCGCTCAACCCGCGCATGACGGTCGGCGCCGCAATTTCCGAGCCCTTCGTCAAGCACAAGCTCGGCAATGCAAAGGAGGCCAAGGAAAAGACCGCCGACCTGTTGCGGAAGGTCGGCCTGTCGCCCGATATGGCAGGCCGCTACCCGCATGAGTTCTCCGGTGGCCAGCGGCAACGTATTGCCATCGCTCGTGCTCTGTCGCTCGACCCGAAGGTGATCGTCGCCGACGAGAGCGTTTCGGCGCTCGACGTGTCGATCAAGGCGCAGGTCTGCAACCTGCTCCTCGACCTGCAGCAGAGCCTGAACCTGGCTTTCCTCTTCATCAGCCACGACATGGCGGTGGTCGAGCGTGTAAGCCACCGGGTGGCGGTCATGTATCTTGGCGAGATCGTCGAGATCGGCCCGCGTGCTGCTGTCTTCGACAACCCGCAGCATCCCTATACGAAAAAGCTGATGGCGGCGGTGCCGGTGCCCGATCCTTCACGCCGTGGCATCCGGCGCGGAATTTCAAACGACGAGCTGAAAAGCCCCGTCAGGTCGATCGGTTATCAACCACCGAAAAGGCAGTATCGCGAGGTTTCCGATGGGCATCTCGTGCAGGTTGCGTGACGGCTGCAGAGCTAGATCAGCCTGAGGCCCTTGAGGCTGACATGCCCGTCCTTGCCGACGATGATGTGGTCATGCACCGTGATGCCGAGTGGTTTTGCGGTATCGATGATCGTTTTCGTCATGTCGATATCGGCGCGCGACGGCGTCGGGTCGCCGCTCGGATGGTTGTGGACGAGGATGATTGCGGTGGCGGAAAGCTCCAGCGCACGCCGCACCACCTCACGTGGATAGACCGGCGTATGGTCGACCGTCCCCTGGCCCTGCACCTCGTCTGCAATCAGCGCATTGCGCTTGTCGAGGAACAGGATGCGGAACTGCTCGCGGGACTCGTAGGCCATCGCGGCGTGGCAATAGTCGATGACCGATGACCAGGAGGAAAGCACCTGCTTTCCGCGCAACTCGCTTTTCAGCATGCGCTGGCCGACGGTCGCGACGAGCTTGAGGTCGAGCGCCACCGCTTCGCCGACGCCTTTGACCTCCTGCAGCAGCGCCGCCGGAGCGCCGAAGACGCCTGCGAGGGTGCCGAAGCGGTCGAGCAGAGCCTTGGCGATCGGCTTGGTGTCGCGCCGGGGGATCAGCCGGAAGAGCAGCAGTTCAAGGATTTCGTAGTCGGCCAGCGCCGTGTCGCCATGGTCCCGGTATTTTGTTCGGAGCCGCTCGCGATGGCCATGGTAATGGGCAGCCGGCTCGTCCTTCAGGGCGGGTGAGGATTTCTTAAGCGCCTTTGGTTTGGAAAGCTGCTCGGCAAAAAAACCACGCTCGTCTTCAAGAAGGGACTGCTGATCGTCCGGAGGAGCCGAGCGGTTTGCCATGACTACCTCGATAGTGGTGGCAGGCCCGGTCGGTCCAGCCCGCCGGGCGAGAGGGTGAATATCTCGCATCCCGTCGCCGTCACGCCGACGGCGTGTTCGTATTGCGCTGACAGCGACCGGTCCCGCGTGACCGCCGTCCAGCCGTCGGAAAGCACCTTCACATGCGGCTTCCCGAGGTTGATCATCGGTTCGATGGTGAAGATCATCCCTTCCTTCATCTCCGGACCTTCATCGGCCCGTCCATAATGAAGGATATTCGGCGAGTCATGGAAAAGCCGGCCGACACCATGGCCGCAGAAATCGCGCACCACCGAGCAGCGCTCCGCTTCCGCATAGGTCTGGATCGCTTCGCCGATGGCGCCGGTGCGGGCGCCGGGGCGGACGGCCGCGATGCCGCGCAACAGGCATTCGTAGGTGACTTCCAAGAGCCGTTCCGCAGCGCGTTTGATCTGGCCCACCGGATACATGCGGCTCGAATCCCCGTGCCAGCCGTCAAGGATATAGGTGACGTCGATATTGACGATGTCGCCTTCCCGCAGCGGCTTGTCGTCCGGCATGCCGTGGCAGACGACATGGTTGATCGAGGTACAGACGGAATATTTATAGCCGCGATAATTCAGGGTCGCCGGAAGCGCGCCGTGATCCATGCCGAACTCGAAGACGAAGCGGTCGATCGCCTGGGTGGTGACGCCGGGTTGGACAATCGCCGCAAGCTCGTCCAGGCAGCGCGCCGTGAGCAGGCAGGCTTTGCGCATGCCGGCAAAGTCTTCCGGTGAGTAGAGCCGGATCGCGCCCGTATTCTTCAAAGGGGCGGAAACCGCCTCGATGTAGTTGACCATTGTTCTTCTCTCGCAATTTCTCCGTTCATAAAGCAGCCGCACCCGGTTCGTCTATCGGAACCAGCCCAACAGGCACGATTTCTTCGGGCGAAACGCTGCATCGGAGGGCATAGGCCTCGACACCCCGGGCTTTGGCGCGTTCGAAGGCAAGCGCATAAAGCGGGTCGAGATCTGAGCAGATGCGAAAACGCAGGCAGTCGTTTCGCTGGATAAGGTAGATCATCACCGCCCGGTGACCGGCTTCCGCCATGTCGCCGAGCTCTTCGAGATGCTTGGCGCCGCGTTGCGTGACGGTATCCGGAAACTCGGCCAGTCCGGCCACGCGACTGAAATGAACGTTCTTTACCTCGACGTAGGCATTCGGAAGGCCAGAGCCGGAAAGCAGGAAATCGATGCGCGAGTTTCGCCCGTAGCGCTGTTCGCGCTGGATCGTCTCGTAAGGCAAAAGGCTTGGCACCAGGCCGCCGCGGATCGCTTCCTCGGCGAGCCGGTTCGGCAGTCCGGTATTGATGCCGACCATTTCGCCTTCCACCTCGATCATCTCGAACATGTGGCGGTATTTGCGCGTCGGGCTGTCGTGCAAAGAGACCCAGATCGTCGAGCCGGGCGCCGTCAGTCCCCTCATTGAGCCCGTATTCGGGCAGGAGCCGGTGAAGGGGATGCCGTCCTCGGAAATGGCGTCGAAGAGGAAGCGTTTGTAGCGCTGCGACAGCGTCGCGGGAACAAGCGGGGGATCAAAACGCATCGCCAGGATTGTTCAGACGCGGGCGAGCACGTAGGTGCCGGGAGCATCGGCGATCGCATTCAGGGCAGAGCCGCCGGGCTTGCGTGCCGGAACCCGTTTGTCGTCCTTGGCCTCGATCCATGCGTGCCAGTGCGGCCACCAGGAGCCCTTGGTCTCTTTGGCCTCGGCGGCCCAGTCCTCGTAATTTCCCTTCGCCTTGCCGCCCGTCCAATACTGATACTTCTGTTTGTCCGGCGGGTTCACGACACCGGCGATATGACCGGAACCGCTCAACACGAAATCAACAGGCCCGCCGAACAGCGATGAGCCCAGGAAAACGGATTTCGGCGGTGCGATATGATCCTCGCGGGTAGCCAGATTATAGACCGGAACCTTGACATCCTTCAGCGAGATCACCTTGCCGCCAAGCGTCATTTCGCCTTTGCTGAGAGTGTTGTTCAGGTAGCAGTTTCGCAGATAATAGGCGTGATTGGCCGCCGCCATGCGGGTGGAGTCGGAGTTCCAGTAGAGCAGGTCGAAAGGCGCCGGTTCCTGGCCCTTGAGGTAATTGTTGACGACATAGGGCCAGATGAGTTCCGAAGCGCGCAGCATGTTGAAGGCGCTCGCCATCCTCGACCCTTCGAGGTAGCCGTCGGCCTTCATCTGCTTTTCGATCGCCGCAAGCTGCTCTTCGTCCACGAATACTTTGAGGTCGCCCGCATGGGTGAAGTCGACCTGGGTGGTGAGGAAGGTCGCCGAGGCAATCCGGCGGTTCTTTTCCTTGGCGTGGTAGGCGAGGGTCGCCGCAAGCAGGGTGCCGCCGACGCAATAGCCGATCGCGTTGACCTGGCGTTCGCCCGTCGCTTTCTCGACCGTTTCAAGCGCGAAATCGATCCCTTCGCGCATATAGGACTCCCAGTCCTTCGTGGCGTGCCGCTCGTCCGGGTTGACCCAGGAGATCACGAAGACGGTGTGCCCTTGCTCGACGCACCACTTGATGAAGCTCTTCTGCGGATTGAGGTCGAGGATGTAGAACTTGTTGATCCACGGCGGGCAGATGAGCAGCGGCCGCTTTAACACCGTGTCTGTGGTCGGCTCGTACTGAATGATCTCACAGACCTCGCTCTGGGCGATCACCTTGCCGGGTGTGAGCGCAAGATTGCGACCGATCGCAAACTGGGTGGCGTCGGTGTGGCGTAGCCGCAGTTCGCCACGCCCGGCGGCGATATCTTCGGCAAGCATCTTCATGCCGGCGACCAGATTGGCGCCGCTGGTTGCCACGGTCTCCCGGTAGACTTCCGGATTGGTGAGAGCGAAATTGACGGGCGAAAGCGCAGCCGTGATCTGCTTCACATAAAAGGCAGCCTTGTGTCTGGTGAAGTCGTCCAGCCCATCCGCCTCATCGACCAGTTTTTCCGCCCAGGACGCAGTGAGGAGATAGACCTGCCGAAGGAAAGCGAAAAAGGGGTTTTTCACCCAGTCCGGGTCGGAGAAGCGCTTGTCTTTCGGCAGCGTCTCCGGTTCCATCGGCTGGCCTGAAAACTGGCTCAGGGTGCGCATCCATATGCCCATGTAACTGGAGAAAAGAAGCGTCTGGGCCTCCAGCGTCCGCTTCGGGTCTGAGATCCAGTACTCGATCACCTTGGAGAGCGTCTTCACGAGGTCGGTCATCGGATCGGCGACCGAATCGACGATTTCTCCCCGTTCGCGGGGAGCGAGCCATTCGGAAGCCGCCTTGCCGAGATTTTCCAACGCGCGGGCAACATTCATTGCGAGCGCCTGCGGATCCTTGACCATGTAGGCCTCGACCGATTTGGGATCGAAACCCGGGAAATCGCGGCTGGTCTCGGCCTTGTCCTCGATCTTCTCCCCCACGTGCGGCCTCCCACTGGTTGTCGTTTGTTTTCGTTTGTACATTGTGCCTGAAAGCGAATACAAGTGCCAGCGATCGCTGCTATCGGGCAGATGTTGCCGGCGCGGAAACTGGGTTAGGGAAATGGAAAAACTGAGGCATCGGGTTATAGGCTTACCGCTTTTTCTGGGTCTTGGCGCGTTGCCTTTCGTGCTTGCCGGCTGCAACAGCAACACCTTTGCTCTTGACGACGGCATTCCGAATACTC
Source organism: Neorhizobium sp. S3-V5DH (assembly GCF_004343065.1). Lineage (NCBI taxonomy): Bacteria > Pseudomonadati > Pseudomonadota > Alphaproteobacteria > Hyphomicrobiales > Rhizobiaceae > Neorhizobium > Neorhizobium sp. S3-V5DH. Next base: position 8,647 of record NZ_SMCL01000024.1, on the reverse strand, counting down.
CGCCGCCAGCCGTCATAGCGCAATCAAAGACGTCGCCGCCGCCCGGTCCCTTGACCAAGAGGAATACCGGCACCTATCCGACCTTCGACCCGACGCTGACGGCCGCGGCCGAGCAGATCGAAGATGAGGACTATCAGAAGGCGGAGCCCCGTCTGGCCGCCCTTGCCCGCGCCCGCAAGGCAGGCGCGATTTCCGAGGCCGAGTATCAGCGGCGTGTTGCCGAATACCGCAAGCTGGCTGCCGAGCACGGCAAGGACGCGCTGGCAAATATCGCCAATTAGCGCTTGCGTTTCGGGCCGTTTGGCCGCAAAGCACAAATCGCCTAAGATGCGCCATGAAGCGGGATAAAGACGCCTGTTTCGCATCTACCTTGGGGAGACACATGGAAGAGTTTCATAAAGTCCGGCGCCTGCCGCCATACGTTTTCGAACAGGTCAACCGTTTGAAGGCGAGCGCGCGAGCGGGCGGGGCGGACATTATCGATCTCGGCATGGGCAACCCCGACCTCCCGACGCCGAAGGCGATCGTCGACAAGCTCTGCGAAGTGGTCCAGGACCCTCGCACCCATCGGTATTCGTCGTCCAAGGGTATTCCCGGTCTGCGCCGCGCACAGGCCGCCTATTATGCGCGCCGTTTCGGGGTCAAGCTGAACCCGGATACGCAGGTCGTGGCGACGCTCGGCTCGAAGGAAGGCTTTGCCAACATGGCGCAGGCGATCACCGCGCCCGGCGACGTGATTCTCTGCCCGAACCCGACTTATCCGATCCACGCCTTCGGCTTCCTGATGGCCGGCGGCGTGATCCGCTCGATGTCGGTGGAACCGGACGAGACATTTTTTCCGCCGCTCGAACGTGCAGTACGGCATTCGATCCCGAAGCCGCTGGCGCTGATCCTCAATTATCCGTCCAATCCGACGGCTCATGTCGCTTCCCTGGATTTCTACAAGGATGTGATCAGCTTTGCGAAGAAGCACGATATCATCGTGCTTTCCGATCTTGCCTATTCGGAAATCTATTTCGAAGGTGAACCGCCGCCGTCCGTGCTGCAGGTGCCAGGTGCAATCGATATCGCCGTCGAATTCACGTCGATGTCGAAGACGTTCTCGATGCCGGGCTGGCGCATGGGCTTCGCCGTCGGCAACGAGCGCCTGATCGCTGCGCTGACCCGCGTGAAGTCCTATCTCGACTACGGTGCCTTCACGCCGATCCAGGTGGCCGCGACCCATGCGCTGAATGGCGACGGCTCGGATATCGCAGAGGTCCGCAATATCTACAAGCGGCGCCGCGACGTCATGGTCGACAGCTTCGGCAAGGCCGGTTTCGAAGTGCCGCCGCCTGCGGCGACCATGTTTGCCTGGGCGAAGATCCCGGAGAAGTTCCGCCATCTCGGTTCGCTGGAGTTTTCGAAGCTTCTCGTCGAAAAGGCGGACGTGGCCGTAGCGCCGGGAATTGGTTTCGGCGAGCAGGGCGATGATTACGTCCGCCTGGCGCTCGTCGAAAACGAGCACCGCATTCGACAGGCGGCGCGTAGCATCAAGAAATTCCTTTCGACGGCCGACGACACGATGCATAACGTGATTTCGCTCAACACGCGCCGCTGATCCAATTGAATTTCCAGTGGCCCAGGCGGGCCACTTATTCCCAAGCAGTCAGGAAGAAAAGCCATGGCAGATGCCCTTAAAGTCGGCATTGCGGGCCTCGGCACCGTGGGTGCCTCGCTCGTCCGGATCATCCAGAACCGTGCGAACGAACTCGCCGTCACGTGCGGCCGTGCAATTGAGATCACAGCGGTAACGGCTCGCGACAGGTCGCGGGATCGCGGCATCGACATCTCGGGCATCGCCTGGTTCGATACGCCGGAAATGCTGGCCGCCGAAGCGGATATCGACGTCTTTGTAGAACTGATAGGTGGGGCGCAAGGTGCAGCCGCAAATTCGGTTCGCACGGCGCTGGAGCGGGGTCTCCATGTGGTGACGGCCAACAAGGCGCTTTTGGCGGCCTCCGGTGTCGAGCTCGCGGCGATTGCGGAGGAAAAGAGCGTTCTCCTGAATTTCGAGGCGGCTGTCGCCGGCGGCATCCCGGTTATCAAGGCGCTTCGCGAGTCCTTGACGGGCAACACCGTCTCGCGCGTCTACGGCATCATGAACGGCACCTGCAACTACATCCTCACCCGGATGGAGAAGGAGGGGCTTTCTTTTGCCGATTGCCTGAAGGAGGCGCAGCGGCTGGGATATGCGGAGGCCGATCCTTCCTTCGACATTGAAGGCAACGATACCGCTCACAAGCTGGCGATCCTGACGACGCTCGCCTTCGGGACGAAGATCGCAGCCGATGAGATCTATCTGGAGGGTATCACCAATATCTCGACCGAGGACATTCACGCTGCGGCCGATCTTGGATACCGGATCAAGCTTCTCGGCGTCGCCCAGAAAACCGATAGCGGCATTGAGCAGCGGGTGCATCCCACCATGGTGCCGTATGATACCGTGATTGCCCAGGTGGACGGCGTAACCAACGCGGTGGCGATCGAGTCCGACATTCTCGGCGAATTGCTGATGGTCGGCCCCGGCGCTGGCGGCAACGCAACGGCCTCTTCAGTCCTTGGCGATATTGCCGATATCGCCAAAAGCCAGCCGGGCGCCCAGCGGGTTCCCGTCCTTGGCACGCCGGCGGCCGCATTGGCGCCCTACCGTCGCGCCCAGATGCGCAGCCACGAAGGCGGCTATTTCATCCGCCTAACCGTTGCGGATCGTACTGGAGTCTTTGCAAGCATCGCAGCACGCATGGCGGAGAACAACATTTCGCTCGAATCGATCATGCAGCGCGCCAAGCCGGATGCGTCCGACGACACGTCCAAGACCATTATCCTCGTCACGCATGCGACCACGGAGGATTCTGTCCGGAAGGCCGTCGATGCGATCAAGGCCGAGAGTTATCTGGCCGGGGAACCGCAGGTGATTCGGATCGAACGGCCGAAAGCGTTCTGAGATGGATGCACGACGGGAGCAAAGCGTCGCGTAGCCTGATCGGGCGCATGCCAGGGATCACGACAGCGGCGGCGCTCTTGTCCCGGTTCTGAAGGACCGGGACGCCCGCACGAACAGCAATCCGTTCACGCTCCTCGCAAATCGATTCCGATTTCGGTTGGAATGCGGTAGAAACGGTCAATGACCAGATTTATCTCCGCGCTTTCCTCGGCGGCGGAAACGGTTGATCCCGTGCCGCGCGCATTCCTTGGCGTCGAACGCTCCGCAAGCGACCAGCGCTGGATGTCGCGTCTCGACCAGGCAGCGCAAAACCGCGCCCTCGCCATCGCACAGATCCACGGCATTCCCGACCTCGTCGCTCGCGTACTGGCGGGACGCGGCGTTTCCCTCGACGATGCACCGGCGTTCCTGGACCCGACGATCCGCTCGCTGATGCCCGAGCCCTACACGCTGACTGATTGCGAAAAGGCGGTTGGCCGTATTGCCGAGGCGATCGCGAAGCGCCAGAAGGTCGCGATCTTCGGAGACTACGACGTCGACGGTGCGGCGTCCTCCGCGCTGCTTTACCGCTTTCTGCGGCATTTCGGCGTCGAGGCCGAGATCTATATTCCTGATCGTATTTTCGAGGGCTACGGACCGAATCCGGCAGCGATCCGCCAACTGATCGCCAATGGCGCGGGACTGATCGTCACGGTCGATTGCGGATCCACCAGTTTCGACGCACTGGCCGCGGCGCGCGAAGAGGGCTGCGACGTGGTCGTCATCGACCACCATCAACTCGGCCATGAGTTGCCGCCCTGTCTGGCGCTCGTTAATCCCAATCGCGAGGATGACCTGTCGGGCCAAGGGCATCTCTGCGCCGCGGGCGTCGTCTTCATGGTGCTTGTCGCGGCGGCTCGGCATTTGCGGCAACTGGGTGATTCTCGTGCCAAATCGCTTGATCTGCTCGGCTGGCTGGACATCGTGGCACTTGCCACTGTCTGCGATGTGGTGCCGCTGAAGGGACTCAATCGCGCCTATGTGGTCAAGGGCCTGATTGCAGCGCGCCACATGGACAATGCAGGGCTTGCCGCACTTTTTCGCAAGGCGGGGCTCGGCGGGCCGGTGACGCCCTATCATTTTGGCTTCCTGATCGGCCCGCGCATCAATGCCGGCGGACGCATCGGCGATGCAGCGCTTGGAAGCCGGCTTCTGACGCTCGACGATGCGATCGAGGCAGAAGAGATCGCCGGTAGGCTGGACGACCTGAACCGCGAGCGGCAAGCCATGGAAGCGGCCATGCTGGCCGAAGCGGAAGCGGAGGTACTAGCGGAATACGGGACAGGCGAGGGCGCCTGCGTCATCGTCACCGCGCGTGAGAACTGGCATCCCGGTATCGTCGGCCTGATCGCCGCGCGGCTGAAGGAAAAGTTCAAGCGGCCAGCCTTCGCGATTGCCTTTGATCCCTCCGGCAAGGGTACGGGTTCCGGCCGCTCGATCAACGGTTTCGACATGGGCCGGATGGTGCGGGCCGCAGTCGAAGCCGGGCTCTTGATGAAGGGCGGCGGTCACGCCATGGCCGCAGGCCTGACGGTCGAGCGGGTCAATCTCGGCCGCCTGCGGGCGTTCTTCGAGGAGACGGCCGGTGAAGCCGTGCCTTCGTTGGTTGCCAATCATGTGCTGAAGATCGACGGGGCCTTGTCGGCCTCAGGGGCGACATTGGAGCTCTTCGATCTTCTCGAACAGGCAGGCCCCTATGGATCAGGCCATCCCCAGCCGATCTTCGCAATCCCGGCGCATAGACTGAAGGACGCGCGTCTCGTTGGTACGGCGCATATCAAGGTGACGCTGGAAGCGGCGGATGGGACGCGTCTGGAGGGTATCGCCTTCCGCGCGGCCGAAACGCCGCTTGGCAATATGCTCCTCAATTCCCGCGGATCGCAGATACACGCCGCCGGTTGCCTTAGCGCGGATCACTGGCAGGGCAATCGTCGAATCCAGCTCCGTCTTCTCGATGCAGTGAAGGCTGCTTGAGAGGCACTCTTCCGGATTGTGGAGAGAAGGAAGTGGCACGCCCTAGGGGAGTCGAACCCCTCTTCCCAGAATGAAAATCTGGTGTCCTAACCGATAGACGAAGGGCGCCTGCGCTTCGTGGTGGCGCCCTTATAGAGAGGTGTTTTCTTTCCCGCAAGCGCAAATTTCATGTTTTTGCACATCGCAAACGCGAAAAACCATGGTGTGCAAAATGCACCCGCGAGATGGGTCAGAATACATAAAGAACAATGACTTAGGGAAAAAGAAATGGCACGCCCTAGGGGAGTCGAACCCCTCTTCCCAGAATGAAAATCTGGTGTCCTAACCGATAGACGAAGGGCGCCTGCGCTTCGTGGTGGCGCCCTTATAGAGAGGGGATTTCTTTCCCGCAAGCGCCAAAATCATCTTTTTTGCAAAAAAATGACAGCTGCTTGTGGATTCGGTCCTTCTCCGAAAAACCGTAAGAATCAGCAGCTTACCGAATTTCCTTGTTCGTCGGCGCTGCAAGCTGCCGCCGGTGCCGTCTGCTGCAGGCTGTAGACGCTGGAAGCCACGGCGTTGAAGTTGCGCCTTGGCAGTTCTGCTGGGACGGGACCGCTTGCAGATGGTTCGGTCGAGGGTGCCGGCGGATTGGTGGAAAAGATCGTGCCGCTGCCGGCGCGTACCCCGGTCGGCTGCGTGACGAGGCCTGCTATGGAGGTTGGTTGACTGGGCGCCGGCGGAAAGGCGCCCTCGGCCCCGGGGAGGACCGTGGCAGCCTCTGGCGCGGATTGGGCGGCTTGCGCCTCTTGACCGGCGGCCTTGGAGATCGCCGGATCGACATAAAGGTTCGAGGCCGTGGCGCCGCCCTTGGCAAGAATTCCCTTGGCGCTGGCCGGGCTGGCAGGTTGAACCTGCGGCCCATCGGCATCGGCGGTTTTCTTCATCGTGTTGCAGCCGGCCAGCGTCAGCGCACCCAGGCACGTGGCTGCCGCCAGCATCGCCCAGCGGATGTTTGAAGCAAATTTGGTTGTCGGCAAAGGTTGCCCCATCGGCTCTTTCGCGCGCATCATGCCGCGAATCATATGTTCGAGCATCTCTGCGAATCAGGACGGGGGCAAGCGGCGCGACGGCATGTTGCCGTCGCGAGGTCAGCTTGGGACAAGCTTGCATTTCGGCTGGCGCGGCGGCATGAGCGCCGCGCCACGATTGTTACCAGGCGCCGGTATTCGGCATCGATGCCCAGGGTTCGGCGACGGGCAGGCTCTCGCCCTTCTGAAGAAGTTCGATCGATATGCCGTCGGGCGAACGGATAAAGGCCATGCGGCCTTCACGCGGGGGACGGTTGATGGTGATGCCGCTGTCCTGCAGATGTTTGCAGAGGTCGTAGATATTGTCGACCTCATAGGCAAGGTGACCGAAATTGCGTCCGCCTGTATAATCCTCCGTGTCCCAGTTGTAGGTGAGCTCGAGACAAGGGGCCTGGTTCTGTTTGGCGGCGTCAACGTCGTCGCGGGCTGCGAGGAAGACCAGCGTGAAGCGGCCCTTCTCGTTTTCGATGCGGCGGATTTCATCCAGTCCGAATACGGTTTTGTAGAAATGAAGCGAAGCATCCAGGTCTTTGACCCGAACCATGGTATGAAGATAGCGCATTAAGACGTCTCCCTCGGGTAAACACCGAAGGGATATGGCGCAGACGCCAGCCTGGAGCAAGCCACCTTCAATAGACATCAGGGTGGATAAAGCCGAGACGGGGGCTTGCGCTGTAGGGTTAGCGGGATGTTAATCTACTCGCTAAGAATCAGTTAAAACCGTCATGTCGTAACGCGTAATCTGAGGGGCCGGAAGGATATGGCAGACAGGATGTCATCGAAGGGCGTTGCCGGTTTCGAGGAGCTTTCGGGTGAGCCGGTTGAGCTGATCGAGATCACCGGTGTCGTCAAATGGTTCGACGTGGCCAAGGGGTTCGGCTTCATCGTTCCGGACAATGGCATGCAGGACGTTCTCTTGCATGTCACGTGCCTGAGGCGTGACGGATACCAGACGATCCTGGAGGGTACACGGATTGTGGCGATGATCCAGAAGCGGGATCGCGGCTACCAGGCCTTCCGTATCCTTTCCATGGATCAGTCGACGGCCGTCCACCCTTCCCAGCTTCCGCCGGTCCGAACCCATGTGCAGGTGACGCCCACCAGCGGCCTTGAACGCGCACTGGTCAAATGGTTCAACCGCACCAAGGGTTTCGGCTTTTTGACGCGGGGCGAGGGGACAGAGGATATTTTCGTGCACATGGAAACGCTCCGCCGCTTCGGCCTGACGGAGCTGCGCCCAGGCCAGGTGGTGCTGGTGCGCTTCGGACCTGGCGACAAGGGGTTGATGGCGGCCGAGATCCACCCCGACAATCCTAATCCCGTGAGCCGGTCGCACTGATGCGTTCGCCGTTGCCGATCCTGTTCAAAAGCGCCCTTGGGGCGCTTTTTCTGCTCCTGGCGACCATGGTTATGGCGCAGGAAGTCTCGTTTTCTCGCGATGAACTGTCGATCAGAACGGCCGCCGGTAAGACCCATGAATTCTCGGTGGAGCTTGCCGTAACGGATGCACAGCGCGCGCAGGGCCTGATGTTCCGCAAGACCATGCCTCCGGACCACGGCATGTTGTTCGATTTCGGCGAGGCCCGCCCGGTTGCGATGTGGATGGAGAATACCATCCTGCCGCTCGACATGCTGTTCATTCAGGGCGACGGCACCATTTCTCACATCCGGGAGAACGCTGTTCCCTATTCTCGGGACGTCATCGATTCGCGCGGTTCGGTAAAATTCGTGCTGGAACTGAATGGCGGCCGTGCGCGATCTCTCGGCATCAAGGCCGGCGATAAGGTCATCAGCCGGCGCATCGGCAACCGTTAGCGATTTCTCCGCATCTTTTCTGTTTGGCTAGGCGAACTTATCTATTTTTGGTGTTGCGGCACAAATGGGAACCGTGTATCTCGCAACCAACGTAGAACGGAGTGTAGCGCAGTCTGGTAGCGCATCTGGTTTGGGACCAGAGGGTCGGGAGTTCGAATCTCTCCACTCCGACCACGCTTTCAGGCGAGGCTCCACATCCGGTCCGGTCCATGGAGCGTTTCAGGAATGTCTGCCAAGATTTATCGCCCGGCAAAAACCGCCATGCAATCCGGCAAGGCCAAGACCCATCTCTGGGTGTTGGAATTCGACCAGGAACAGCCGCGCCGAATCGACCCCATTCTGGGCTATACCTCTTCCGGAGATATGAAGCAGCAGGTGCGCCTGACCTTCGAGAGCCAGGAACAGGCTGAGGCTTATGCAAAGCGTGAAGGCATTCCTTACCGCATCATCAAGCCGAAGGAAGCCGCCAGGCAGATCGTCTCCTACACGGACAATTTCCGCTTCAACCGTCTCCAGCCCTGGACCCATTGATCCTGCCGCTGGTCGATCCAGTGCCGGCAGCCAGGACATCGATTGGCCCCTTAGCTCAACTGGATAGAGCAACTGCCTTCTAAGCAGTAGGTCGCAGGTTCGAGTCCTGCAGGGGTCGCCACCTATCTTTTTTTCCATACCGGAGATGGGGTATTCGGCTTTCGCCTCATCTTCCACGGTGATGCAGGAGGTGCTGCGCTTCGAGCTGATGATAAAACGTGGTCTGTCCAAA
>NZ_SMCL01000023.1:0-88810 GCF_004343065.1 Neorhizobium sp. S3-V5DH | reverse complement strand
TGACGACCTCAACTGCTCCAACCGCCCGGTGCGGACCCGCATGCCGGGTGGTGTGGGAGGGGCGGAGCCAATAGGCTCCCCCCTATCCCGATTGGGCGAAGGGGCCTATTCCGCGGCAGCCATGGCGCCACGCTGGCTGCGCAGCACCATCAGCGACAGCATGAGGACCACCACCGAGCAGATCGCGATGACGGTCACCATCGGTCTCGAAGTGCCGTCGGTGAAAAGGCCGCCGATACCGACAACGATCGCCGATGTCACGAACTGGAGAGTGCCCATCATGGCGGAAGCCGTACCTGCGATCCGGCCGTGATGTTCGAGTGCCAGCACCGCGGCGGTCGGAATGATCATGCCGAGGAAGCCGTAACCTCCAAACAAGAAAACCGCCATCACCTCGAGCCGGTCGAATCCGAGCGAGGTGACGAGCGCCAGCATGACCATCATCGTGGAATAGCCGACGACCGCGCCGCGAATGACCCTTTTGAGCCCGATCTTGCGGGAAAGCCAGCCGTTCATCTGAGACATGCCGATGAAGGCGACCGCATTGCAAGAGAAGACCACGCTGAAGAAGGATGGCGACAGACCGTAGTGATTGATCAGTACGAAGGACGAGTTTGCGACATAGATCATGTAACTGGACATGCCGAAGGAAGCGATCAGCACGAGTCCGAGATAGTAGGGATCCTTGAGCAGCGTCGTATAGGACGAAAGCGCGCTGGCGATGCTGCTTTCGCTGCGGGCGGCCGGCAGTCGCGTTTCTTCAAGGAAGAAGATCGCAACGACAAGCCCCAGAGCCCCGGCGCCAACCATGACGAGGAAGATCACCCGCCAGTCGCCGAAGGCCGTGATCATGCTGCCGGCAAGCGGGGCTAGGATCGGCGAGACGCTGAAGACCAGCATCAGCCGCGACATCAACTGGGCCGCAGCAGGACCGGTATAGAGATCGCGGACGATGGCGCGAGAGATGACGACGCCGGCGCAGGCGCCCATGCCCTGCAGGAAACGGAACGCAATCAGCCATTCGATGGAGGGCGACAGAGCACAGCCGATTGCGCCGATGCTGTAAAGGACAAGGCCGGCATAAAGAGGCCGCTTGCGTCCGAACATGTCGGAGAGTGGGCCATAGACGATCTGCGAGACCGCCATGGCTGCGAAAAAGGAAATCAGGCTCGCCTGTACCGCGTGCGTGTCGGCATTCAGGCTGGCGCTGATGGTGGGAAGCGATGGAAGATACATGTCGAGGGCAAAAAGCCCGATGGCCGAGAGCAGCCCGAGCGAAAGGGCATGCGAAGAGGCTCTGCTTGGCATTGGAAAAAACCTTTCCCGTCACCACATCTGCCGTGGTACGGCAGGGCGGAAGACGACTATGGAAGATGAATATGAGAGCCGGCGTGAATATGACGGGTGCACAGCAGTCATGTAAAATATTTTGGACACAATTGTCCAATTCGTCAAGTGCCGGTATGGTAGTGTCATGAAAAATTCGTCTGCCGAACGCAGTCAGGACCAGGACACATGGCCGCCGGCGCAAAACAAGCGTCAGGCAATCCTGAATGCCGCGGCTGATATTTTCGCCGAAGAAGGGTTTGCTGGAGCGAGCATCGATGCGATTGCGGTGAGGGCAGGGGTATCGCGGCAGACGATCTACAATCAGCTCGGTGACAAAGATAATCTCTTCAAAGTTGTCGTGACCGAGATTACCGAACGTTCGACCGCAGGTTTCTTTCGGGTTCTGGACACGTTTCCTGTTGCGCCGCAGGACCTTGAAAAGGAGCTGACCGAATTTTCCGCCCGGCTTCTGCGCAAGGCTATGTGCGACCCGAACGGCCGTTGGTTGCGCAAGCTCGTGGAAACAGAAGGCGCCCGTTTTCCAAAGCTCTTCGAAACCTGGAAGGAATATGGTCCGGGAAAGAAATATCCGGCCGTTGCCGCCCGTCTCGCCCAGCTTGCCCTTGCGGGCTATCTGGACCTCGACGACCCGGCTCTCGCTGCCCGTCAATATATGGCTCTGCTGGGTGCTGATCTTCGCATCGACCAGCAGCTTGGACGGCAGACGCCGGAATCCGAGATCGACCAGATGGCTGCCAACGCAACGCGCACCTTTCTGCGCGCCTTCGCCCGCAGGCATTGATCCTCCCGCAGAGTCAGACGCTTCCGTTAGGTCGCCTGACGCAGAGTCAGTTGTTGAATTGTTCCGCCAGGATGCGATCCGACCAGGAATGATCCGGATCGGAGAGGATGCGCGCGGTAACCTCGGCGGATTGCGCGATCCTCACATGCAGCACGGACTTGACTTCGGCATTGTCGGCAACGGCGTTGACCGGCCGCTTTTCCGGTTCGAGGATTTCTATGTCGACGCAGACATGGTTCGGGAGCAGCGCCCCGCGCCAGCGCCGCGGCCTAAAAGCCGAAACCGGCGTCATGGCCAGAAGAGGCGCTTCCAGCGGCAGGATCGGTCCGTGAGCGGAGAGATTGTAGGCGGTCGATCCGGCTGGGGTGGCAATCATGAGGCCATCGCAGATCAGTTCCTCCAACCGCACATGACCGTCGATCACGACCTTGAGCTTGGCTGCCTGATAGGACTGGCGGAAGAGATAGACCTCATTGATGGCCAGCGCGACGGAGGTCGTCCCGTCGGCATTGGTGGTCGTCATCTTGAGCGGATGGAATTCATTCTCGATGGCGGAGGCGATCCGCTCGTGAAGGTTTTCTGTGCGGTAGTCGTTCATCAGAAACCCGACCGAACCGCAATTCATGCCATAGACGCGTTTTGCGGTGTTGATCGTCTCGTGCAGCGTCTGCAGCATAAAGCCGTCGCCGCCGAGCGCAACGAGTACATCGGCTTCCGCCGTCGGAACATTGCCGTACAATCGGCTTAGTTCCTCCAGTCCGGACTGCGCTTCCGGCGTCGCGGATGCTATGAAGGAAAGCTTTTTCGACTGTAGCGACATGAACGAGCTTTCGACGGCGCCGTCGCCCGAAGGCGCGCAGGGCCGCTTGACGGGTTGATCTGGCACGGCTCGGATGAAGCCTGCCGGTGAGAGCGCCTTGGTACAGGAGAAACCGGCTTCTGGACAAGCGCCTTCCGCTGCCCAACCGTTCCGTCTTTGCGTGAAGATCGCATCTCAGCCGGAGGCGGCGGGCGATTTTCCCTTTACAGAAAGAGAAAATCTGGTAACTCCCCGTCTGGAGAGTGCCCTTGTAGCTCAGTTGGTAGAGCACCTGATTTGTAATCAGGGGGTCGCGGGTTCGAACCCTGCCGGGGGCACCATTAATTTTGAGGCACTTATGCCTCCGCCTCGTCCAAGAAAAATAACCGGGGGCACAAAGGGGGCAAATAAGGTGGCCGCAACCGTCTCTTCAGCACTTGATAAACGCCTGTCAAATCCGCTTCGCTATTCCGAAGCGGACGCTGGAAAGATCATCTCGTTTTCATGCAAAGTCTCGCGGCCTTGAAAGGAAAGGCCTGCCCGAAAGCAGACCTTTCCGTCGACATCATCAGGGCGAAGCGGGCCAAGGGATCGTGCGGGGGGATAACCCGCTTCCCGGCCCAAACCAAATCGATCGGGAAACGTTCCGGCCTCCACGATCTACACTGAAAGCGCGTAGCCACTAAGCCGCTTCACAGAACCGATTAAGGGTAATCCCTGTCCCCGGAAAGCATCGCGATGAGCTGTGCCTCACTCCGAACTCCATGCTGGAAGAGATCTATGACGTCAGCGGCCAGCAATTGCGCTTTGCTGGTGTTTTTGGCAATACCGCGCCGTTGGCATGCGAGGTCGAAGACACGCTGAAGCATCTGGAGCTCGTTCGGCTCTATCGCTGACGCAGCCGCATTATGATTCTGGAGCATTCTTTTGGGATACAAAAGAAGCCGCCAATGTTCCACTCGCAATTCTGTGATGATTATGATTTGAGCAGTCTCGGGAGCAGCAGCCGCTTGCGGCAGTTCCGTTGTCTCATGCGCTTGAAAGGCGCGGCCATGAAGATCATGATAGCCATCGTCCTAAAACTGGTTCACCATCTTCCCGGCCAAATCAATCACCGACCGGAAAACCTTCGACACATCGGGAAAGCTCTTGCCGGTCTCGTTGCATGCAGGACAGGGCATCCCGGCCGACCCACATCCGCAACCGTGCGTTCCCGTCCAAGGGCGATCGGGGTGCATCTCACAAACCCATCCCGTATCCCGACAGGCTTTGCATCGCAGCATCTTTGGGTACCCATCGCTGGCAGTTCATTGCTTACGCGAAAGGTACCGCGTTCACGGGCATGGGACGAGAATATCGATTGATCTAGATACTGTCGCCGCGGCGCACAGGATGAAACCCTGACACAGTGAGGAAACCTGATTGAGCGACGGCTATCCAATCAGGCGGCCAGGAGCAGAAGAATTCACGGGCGAGTTCCCGTCAGGAGCTCAAGAAGCGCGGGATTGATATACAAGTTCTCGCGACCGGCCTTCATCTCCGCCAGAATTCCGGCGTCGACGAGGGCCTTCAGGTAAACTGCCGCGGCCTGTCGCTTGGCGATGCCGGCTGACACGACGTCGGCGATCCGACAATAGGGATTGACGAAGATCACTTCTGCCAGCTCGCGCGAATATATCTTCGGCAAGTCGCGGCGCATCCGGGCGCCCGTCTCACCGAGCAGATCCCGGATTGCGTGGATCGTCCTGTTCGACCATTCTGCCGTCTCTCTGATTGCCTCGAGCATGTAGAGGATCCACGTTTCCCAAGCACCCTCCGTGGTCACTCTCAACAGCTTCTCGTAATAGGCGCGCTTATTGCCGATGATGTAGCGGCTTAGATATAGCACCGGGATCTCTAGCAGGCCTTTGTCGACGAGATAAAGCAGATTGAGAATGCGCCCAGTCCTACCATTACCGTCAGTGAAAGGGTGAATGGCCTCGAACTGGTAGTGCATGACTGCCAGGCGGACGAGCGGATCTATCTCTTCGGCCTCGTGAATGTAACGCTCCCAATTCGAAAGCTTGTCCTTCAGGAGGTCGCGTCCTTCGGGAGGGGTGTAAATGACTTCCCCAGTGGCTTCGTTGTAGAGCGCGGTCCCCGGTGTGGATCGTATATCGAGGTCAATACCCTTTATCGTCCGACACATTTGGACTGCCATTGTGGTGGAGACCGGCCGCTCCTTTAGCATTCGGAATCCCTGGTGCAACGCGGTGCGATAGCGCAGAGCTTCCTTCGTGGCGGCGTCGGGAGGATTTCCGTCCTCGCCGGCAAAGCGAAACAGCCGATCGGTCGTCGTGACGATATTCTCGATTTCAGAGCTCGCCTGCGCTTCGAGCAAGGGAATCGAATTGATCAGCACCGACTGGTTCGGGATCAGCTCGCCAGAGACTTTTAGCTCTGCCAGAGCGGCCCGCGCGGCTATGCAGGCTTTGAGAACGGCTTTCGTCTCGACATCCTCTTTCGGGGGCAACGCTGGTAGATCATTATAGGGACGGTCCGGCCGGAAAGGCATTCTGAAGCTTCCTTTTCCGGTCAGCGGGATTTCCGGATATGTCGACGGCGGCGACATGTTGCTAAAACGTGTCGATAGAAACGGAATTTATCGACATATCGTATCGCTGGCAACCGGTCTGGTCATTTCAAAAGATGTAGGTAAACGATCACTTGTTAACGTCTCTGGGCCTTGTCCCTCTGCCTTGCAGTGGCCGGCATGCGCTGAAATTCAGGGTTTTCTGACGGCTTCAGCGCCCATTCCCCTGCCAATCTGGCCCTCCATATTGGGACCCGTCGATAGCGAAGGGCTGTGAAAATCAGCGTCGGAGTGGTGGAAATGAAGACGTAGTTGACTTCCGTTAGTGGATTCTCACAGGAACCAGACTGCGGCCACTTCAGCGAGAGGGAGCCGGAGGCAGGTGGCGAGACCCGGCTGCCAAGCCGATCCGACTGGAGTGAGAAGGGCCCGCGGGTCTATAAGTCCATACGATGCGACTTCCTGCCCCACTAAGCCCTCTATATCCGAGTACCCGTAATGGGCCTGGCTTCAGCAGAGCGCAGCCTCACGAAACCGTAAATCCGAGCAGTGATTGAGCGCGCAGACGGCACTGCCGTTCGCTGATGCGACGTTAAGCCGTGGTGGAGGACCTCAAGTTCCGGCCCTTGATGAATCCCTCGTACGAGTTCGGAAATAACTAGGCTCGCAGCCACAAGGCCGACAAAGCTCGCTCCGACAGTCCTCGTTGCCAACTCAACCCGTCCGCACGCGTCGACCGCGCCGGCTTCCAAAAGATTATTCTAAGCCCGTCCGTCACCTCTAGCACGGTCTCGTTCCAGGCCGCCCCATTTGGACCTGCTTATCATGCTTGCAGGAAAACAGTGAACACAGGCTGTGACATACTCGTCACGATCGGCGCTCAAGTCTGCCTCCATCACAAATTTGAAGCCTGCTTCGTCGAGGGCAGCACAAGCCTCAAGATCGTCCACGCCACACAACCCCGCTTGGGGATCGTCGGCAGTGAGGCGGAGGTCACCATCGAATTTGCGCTCGACCATGCGCATCTGAAACCGCGCGCACCCAATCACTCCGCCATAAAACGTGTCTTATACTGACCAAAGCGACCGAAGGTTGTAAGTGTCCATGTGCTGTCGTTCGCTTCGCTCAGCTTGCCGTACGCCGTTCCGGCAGGCATTCCCATCACCCATCACTGATGCGTCATCTCCATATGCCTCTGGAGACGGCGGCCATAGGCCTGGCTGATACGGTCGAACACAATTGCGATGCCGACGATCGCCATCCCATTGAATATGCCGAGTGTGAAGTACTGGTTGGCGATAGCCTTCAGGACCGGCTGACCGAGTCCCTGAACGCCGATCATCGACGCGATGACAACCATGGCCAGGGCCATCATGATGGTCTGGTTGATCCCCGCCATGATCGTCGGCAGGGCAAGCGGCATCTGCACGTCGCGCAGCTTTTGCCAGCTCGAGGAGCCGAAGGCGTTGGCCGCCTCCAGCACTTCCTTGTCCACCAGCCTGATTCCGAGGTTCGTCAGCCGTATCATCGGCGGGATCGCGTAGATCACGACGGCGATCAATCCGGGCACCTTGCCGATGCCAAGCAGCATGACGACAGGTATGAGATAGACGAAGCTCGGCATCGTCTGCATCACGTCGAGCACGGGATTGATGGTATTCTGCAGCCGCTCCGACCGCGACATGGCAATCCCCATGGGCAGCCCGATCACAATCGACAGGACCGTGCAGACGAAGATCATCGACATGGTCTTCATCGTGTCTTCCCACATGTCGAAGTAACCGATGGCAAACAAGGTGGCCACACAGCCTGCCACGATCTTCCAATTGCGGCTGGCGAACCAGGCGATGACGGCAATCGCCAGCATGATGATCGGCCAAGGGGTTCGGACCATGATCCGCTCGGCGTAGATCAGAAAGAACTGTAGCGGATCGAAGAACGATTCGATCGCATCGCCATAAGTGCGCGTAAAGGCGCGGAATCCTTCATCGATACCTTTTTTGAGGTTCCGCAGCGTCTCGTCGTCCATATGCGGGAATTTGGTAAGCCAGTCCATCGCCCTGCTCCATCCTTAAAAGAGCCGTCGCCAACGGGTGCTGGCGACGGCGCGTCTGGTCAGAGCGATGACTTGATCTTTTCAGCCGCTTCCGGCGTCACCCACTTGGTCCAAAGATCTTCATGCTCCTTGAGGAACTGCTTGGCGCCGTCGTCCCCGCTCGCCTGATTGTCGGTCATCCAGGCCATGAGGGCATTGACGGTATCGTTGCTCCACGACCGTTTGTTGAGATAGGCCATGACATCGGCGCCGGCCCGATCCGCGAAGGCCTTGGTGACAAGCGTTTGCACCTTGTCCTTCGGCCAGTCGTTCGGCTTCGGATCCGGGCAGTCGGCGACGGTGTTGCACCGCTTCCATTCGGCCATGTCGGCCGGCACGCCATGACCGAGCTTTACCATCTGATACTTCCCGAGGAGCGCTGTCGGCGCCCAGTAATATCCGACCCAACCCTCCTTGCGCTCGTAAGCCTTTGCGATCGAGCCGTCGAGACCGGCAGCCGATCCGGTGTCGACAAGCGTGAAGCCGGCCTTTTCGGCACCATAAGCCTTATAGAGTTGTGTGGTGGCAACCGTTCCGCCCCAGCCCTGCGGGCCATTGTGGACGGCACCCTTCTTTTTGTCTTCCGGATCCGGGAAAAGTTCCGGATGCTTGAGGACGTCCTGAATGGTCTTGATGTCGGGATGGGCATCGGCCACATATTTCGGAATCCACCAGCCCTGCACGGCGCCATCGGAAAGCGCCACGGCGGCTCCGACCAGCTTGCCTTCGGCAATGCCGCGGCTGACGACTTCCGGCAACAGATCTACCCAGCCTTCCGGTGCGATGTCGGGTTCACCCTTTTCCACCATCGAGGTGATGGTGGGAACCGTGTCGCCGACAATGATTTCCGCGTCGCAGCCGTAGCCTTCGGTCAGGATGATCTTGTCGAGGCTCGCCAGCACCTCGGCGCTCTGCCAGTTCATGCTCGCGATCGTGACGTCACCGCATTCCGCTGCTTCGGCGCCCGCAAAGGCTCCGAACATGCCCAAGGCAAGGCAGGTGGAGGCGAGTAGCTTGTTCATTTCGCAGTTCCCTCTTCTGTATGGTTTTTAAGAAGAGGCAGATCGAGCCCCTCCTAGGACAGTTTTGCAAGGTCCAGAAATGACGCTGTTTCAATCACGCCGATCGTGATCCTTTTTCCGCCACGTCGGCGAAAAGGAAGAGGCGAAGTTCGCCGTGTAGTGAGGCGCGGCTATCTTGTCTCTCCAGCCGGATGTAGCGCCTACAATAGCGTCTGGCGGGATCGCAGCAACCTCCTCCAGAGACCGGGACGCAAAACGCCCGCAACCCATGGCGTTACGGGCGTCCTTTTAAATCGCTTTCTACTGGTGTCGTCAGAACGGCTTGCCGATGCCGGAATAGGTGAAGCCATGGGCTTCCACTTCCGGCTTGCGGTAGACGTTGCGCAGATCGACCAGAACCGGGCTCTTCATTATGGATTTGAGGTGTTGGAGATCCAATGCCCGAAATTCGTTCCATTCGGTGACGAGGACGGCAACATCGGCCCCTTCCGCGGCCTGGTACGGGCCGCTGGCGAATTCGATATCCATCAGTTGCCTTGCATTTTCCATTCCCTCGGGATCATAGCCGGATACGATCGCACCCGCGTCCTTCAGGGTCTGGACAACAGCGATCGCCGGGCTGTCGCGCATGTCATCGGTATTTGGTTTGAAGGTGAGGCCGAAGATCGCGACCTTCTTGCCTCGTACATCGCCGCCGGCAGCGGCGATCACCTTGCGGCCCATGGCGCGCTTGCGGTTGTCGTTGATGGCAATCGTCGTTTCGATCAGACGGACAGGGCTTTCGTTGTCCTGCGCAGTCTTGGCCAGCGCCAGCGTGTCCTTCGGAAAGCAGGAGCCGCCGTAGCCAGGGCCGGCATGCAGGAATTTCGAGCCGATGCGACCGTCGAGGCCGATGCCGCGCGAGACATCCTGAACGTCGGCACCGACGCGCTCGCAAAGGTCGGCTATTTCGTTGATGAAGGTGATCTTCATCGCAAGGAAGCCGTTGGCCGCATATTTGATGAGCTCGGATGTGCGGCGGCTCGTGAAGAGCAGCGGCGACTGGTTGAGGTAGAGCGGCCTGTAGACTTCCGTCATTACGGAGCGGGCGCGCTCGTCGGACAGCCCGACGACGATGCGGTCCGGCCGCTTGAAGTCTTCGATTGCGGCGCCTTCACGGAGAAATTCAGGATTGGAGACGACCGCGAAATCGGCCTGCGGATTGGTTTCGCGAATGATCCGTTCCACCTCGTCGCCGGTACCGACGGGGACGGTGGACTTGGTGACGACGACCGTGAAACCATTGATCGCTTCGGCAATCTCCCCCGCGGCAGCATAGACGTAACCGAGGTCGGCGTGACCGTCTCCGCGGCGGGAGGGGGTGCCGACCGCGATGAAGACGACATCTGCCTTGGCAACGGCGCCCTTCAGATCGGTCGTGAATGAAAGGCGTCCAGCTTTGACATTCGATTCGACCAATGCATCGAGCCCCGGTTCGAAGATCGGGATCACGCCCTTCTTCAGGGCTTCGATTTTCTCGACAGCCTTATCGACGCAGGTGACGTGATGTCCGAAATCGGCAAAGCAAGCTCCGGAAACAAGACCGACATAACCCGAGCCAACCATTACAATATGCATCTGCAAATCCTCATCGCAGCCGAGCAAGACCTTCTGCTCTTAATTGTCGCTTTTCCTAGCGCATCCAAGTTTTATTGCAATGCATTACGGGCCAGATCGATCCGCACCGGCCGCGCCCTTTACCTGACCTGCATTCCGGGCGGCGGTTAGGCGTATCTTGACAGGCGCGAACATCGGCATTGCGATAGCTCCGGTATGAAAGGCTTGGAGACAATCCCCGGCAAGCGAAGTTGGCTTATGCTTTGGACATGCGCCTTCCCCAGGCGATGAAATCGGGATTGGCGAAGTCGATCATACCGGTCCGGCCGATTTTGCCGTAGGAAAGCGGGTCGCCGTCAAGGTCGAGCGTGACGCCGCCGGCTGCGCGCAAAACCGCGTCGCCCGCCGCCGTATCCCATTCCATCGTCCGTCCGAAGCGGGGGTAGAGATCGGCAGCCCCTTCGGCCAATAGGCAGAATTTCAAGGACGACCCGATGCAGCGGATATCACAGGCACCCGATCGCCTCAGGAAGGCCTCAGTCTCGGCGGAGCCGTGCGATCGGCTTGCGACCGCGACAGGCGGCGTGGAGACCGCTCTCGTCGAAATTCTCTCGCGGCGTAAAACCGTATGATCGTCGCCAATCACCAGTTTTTCAGCGGTTCCATTTCCCCCGAGATAAGCCCTCTTGAGAGCGGGGGCGTAGACGGCACCGAGCACAGGCGTTCCATTTTTCACCAGGGCGATATTGACGGTGAAGTCCACCTGCTTGCTGATGAATTCCTTGGTGCCGTCCAGCGGATCGACGAGGATGAACGCTCCTCCCTCGATCCGCGGCACTCGGCCTGCTGCAACCGATTCTTCGGCAATGACCGGAATTCCCGGGCATGCCTTTGCAAGTTCGGAAAGGATGATGGCTTCGGCTCGTTCATCCGCTTCGGTGACCGGCGAGCGGTCTTCCTTGTAACTTGCGGTCGGTCCCGCCTCGTAGACATCGAGAATCACTTTTCCGGCGAGCAGGGCGGCGTGTTCGAAAGCGGCCAGCATGGACATCAGCGCGATCCCGAGCGGCTTATTTCGATTTGGCCAGATGCTGGCGGGTGGCGTAAAGCGCTACCGCCGCGGCATTCGACACGTTCAGCGATTTGATCGCACCCGGCATGTCGAGCCTCGCCAATGCCGTCACCGTCTCGCGGGTCTTTTGCCGCAATCCCTTGCCCTCCGAGCCGAGCACGAGCGCGACCTTGTCGGCCACAAACGTGCCTTCGAGGGCGGCTGGACCTTCCGAATCGAGCCCAATCGTCTGAAAGCCGAGCTTGTGGAGTTCACCGAGAGCGTCGGCCAGGTTGCTGATCTGTATATAAGGTATGAGCTCCAGCGCACCGGAGGCGGATTTCGCAAGTACGCCGGATTCGGTCGGGCTATGTCTCTGTGTGGTGATGATGGCGCCGGCGCCGAAGGCCACGGCCGAACGCATGATCGCTCCCACATTATGCGGGTCGGTCACCTGATCGAGCACCAGAAGCAGTGGGCTTTCCTTCAATGCCTCCAGCCGGCGCGAGGGCAGGGGCCGGGTTTCCAGCATGACTCCCTGGTGGATGGCTTCGGGACCCAGCACCTTGTCGATATCCTGAGGGGAGACGAATTCGATCGGGAAGGGCATTGCGTCTGCCTCTCCGATGTCCAGACGCGCAAAGGCATTTTGTGTCACGGACAGTTTGATCAGCTTGCGTTCGGGATTTTCAATTGCAGCTCGCACCGTGTGCAGGCCATACAGGAAGACCTGTTCAAGCTGCAGCTGTGGGGGCTTCCAATCCTTATTGGATTTCTGCCGCTTCTGTTGCGGCGTCGGAATTTCTCCGCGCTCGCGCTTGGCGTCGCGCACGGCGCGCCTCAGCGTCGCATAGTGGCCGTCGCGGCCGGATTTGTCTTGTTTGCTGTCCTTGCTCATGGCGCCTTATAACGATGCCGGCTCGTTCGGCAAAGCCCCACGAGCGGCGCGCAGTCCAGTGAGCGGTGATTATTTTTCCTCATTTTTCCAAAAACCTCGTGTTGACAGACGAGAACGGTGCGGTCATATACGCGGCGCAGATCGAGGGGCACGGAAATGCTCCTAGGTCTGACGAGCTTGGTCGCTGATCCAGACGGAAAACTGGAGGGATGCCCGAGTGGTTAAAGGGGACGGACTGTAAATCCGTTGGCTCAGCCTACGTTGGTTCAAATCCAACTCCCTCCACCATTCTGTCGCCGGATCGGACCACCCCGCGGGTATAGCTCAATGGTAGAGCAGCAGCCTTCCAAGCTGAATACGCGGGTTCGATTCCCGCTACCCGCTCCATTCACTGCTTGTTCGTGGTTGCTTGGCTTTTTCGGTGTGTTGCTTGAGACTTCTTAAGCCATTCCGGATAAAAGCTTCATGCTTGGCTCCTGAAGCCGCCTCCTCCTTGAATGGAAGTTCGTCCATGAAGAAAATAATTGCCGCCGCGGCATTCGCGACCATGCTGCTGCCGTCTGTATCCTTCGCAGAAACCATGCGGTTTCCAAGCGATGCGCCTGTTGCAGAAATCACCATCCCCGACTCCTGGAGCCCGGAAGAAACCGAGACCGGAATCCAGGCGACGTCGGAGGATGAAGCGATCTATCTCTCGATCGATGTCGCCGACGAAAAAACGACCGACAAGGTGATTGAGGATGCGATCGCCTTTTTGGACGACAATGGCGTGACGATCGATCCAGCCACCCAGAAGCAGTCGGAAGATACCTTCAACGGCATGAAGATGTCGAATTTCGATTGGAGCGGTACGGACAAGGACGGCCCGGCGAGCATCGGCCTGTCGCTCGTCTCGCCGAAGCGGGGCAAGCTGCTGGTCATCACCTATTGGGGGACCAAGGGCGAGCAGGAAAAGCACGCCGAAGAGCTGCTGGCGCTCATCAGCTCTCTGAAAGCTGCCGGCAAATAGGATTCCATGAAACGGCGGCCAGCGGCCAGCATTTCCGTCGGGGCGATTCCCGGTCCTGACTTCATCTGCCCGTCATCTACGCCGTTTCATACGCTTTGTTCACTGCCGAAAGCGCATATTCCGTGGGCATTCCGCATCCATTTTGCGCGATGCCCTTGTCCCGGCACGCGTCGTAATTATGTCTTGCGCATTCTGGTGGAAAGCCTTAAACGGCGACACCAAACCCGCCCGCCGGGTTCACCTCTTATGTTCACAGGAAGCTTTCAATGGCAAAGAGCAAGTTTGAGCGCAACAAGCCTCACGTCAACATTGGCACGATCGGTCACGTTGACCATGGCAAGACGTCGCTGACGGCCGCGATCACGAAGTATTTCGGCGAATACAAGGCCTATGACCAGATCGACGCGGCTCCTGAAGAAAAGGCCCGTGGCATCACCATTTCGACGGCGCACGTCGAATACGAGACGCCGAACCGCCACTATGCGCACGTCGACTGCCCCGGCCACGCCGACTATGTGAAGAACATGATCACCGGTGCGGCGCAGATGGACGGCGCGATCCTGGTTTGCTCGGCCGCCGACGGCCCGATGCCGCAGACCCGCGAGCACATCCTGCTCGCCCGTCAGGTCGGCGTTCCGGCAATCGTCGTGTTCCTCAACAAGGTCGACCAGGTTGACGATGCCGAGCTTCTCGAGCTCGTCGAACTGGAAGTGCGCGAACTTCTCTCGTCCTACGACTTCCCGGGCGACGACATCCCGATCATCAAGGGTTCGGCTCTTGCTGCTCTTGAAGATTCGGACAAGAAGATCGGCGAAGACGCGATCCGCGAGCTGATGGCAGCGGTTGATGCCTACATCCCGACGCCCGAGCGCCCGATCGATCAGCCGTTCCTGATGCCGATCGAAGACGTGTTCTCGATCTCCGGCCGTGGTACGGTCGTGACCGGCCGCGTCGAGCGCGGCATCGTCAAGGTTGGCGAAGAAGTCGAGATCGTCGGCATTCGTCCGACCTCGAAGACGACGGTGACCGGCGTTGAAATGTTCCGCAAGCTGCTCGACCAGGGCCAGGCCGGCGACAACATCGGCGCGCTGATCCGCGGTGTAAACCGTGACGGCGTCGAGCGTGGCCAGATCCTGTGCAAGCCGGGTTCGGTCAAGCCGCACAAGAAGTTCAAGGCCGAAGCCTACATCCTGACGAAGGAAGAAGGCGGCCGTCATACGCCGTTCTTCACCAACTACCGTCCGCAGTTCTACTTCCGCACGACGGACGTGACGGGCATCGTGACGCTGCCGGAAGGCACGGAAATGGTCATGCCTGGCGACAACGTCACCGTTGACGTCGAGCTGATCGTGCCGATCGCGATGGAAGAAAAGCTGCGCTTCGCCATCCGCGAAGGCGGCCGCACCGTCGGCGCCGGCATCGTCGCTTCCATCATCGAGTAAGCGATACCGGAATTGAAATAAGAGGGCCCTGCCGGAAACGGCGGGGCCTTTTGCTTTGGAGCTTCACGTTGGGGGAGGCGCAAGATCGGCCGATCAATTAGCCGAAGAGTTCGCTCTCATAACGGTAGTGAGGCGTGTCGCGCGGCTTGCGGAAGGTGAGGGGGAGCCTTTCTTCGGTTTCCAGGAGACGCGCGGCGACATTCTCGACCCCGGCATTGATGGCCTGTTGTCCGATGAAGCCGCCACGGACCTGCGTGGTCCAGGCAAGCGCTTGCGTAAAGGCGTCGAACAATTCCGGATCTGGAGCGGTCGGGTTCTGCCAGAAGGCCGCAAGGCTTTCCTGAAAGGTGAGGCCCGGCACGTCGTAGATCGCGGAGCCCAGCGCGATGACCGGTTTCCCGGCAGCCAGCGCCGTCAGACCGACCGTTGAATTGACGGTTACCACGCCAGTAGATTTTGCGATCAGCATGTCCGTATCGCCGCCGTCGGCAACGAAGACGCGATCGGCAATGCCGCGGTCTTTTGCCGAGAGACCGATGCGGCTTGGCCAGCGTGAGAGGCCATTGTCGATCGGATGGATCTTGAAGAGAAGCCGGCTGCCCGCAGGCGCGTGTTCGGCAAAAGAACGGATCGCCGCGTCCGCCAGCCTGAAGAGATCTCCGCCCGGCGCGTGGTGCCTGATCTGATAGTCGCCTGGCAGCTGCAGCGGAAAGAAGTAGAAGGGTACGGCAGGAGCCTTGTTTTGGGCGGACAGACAGGCTTCGATTGCCGTTTCGGCTTCTTGCCGGCGCTTGCGGCGTGTCAATGCCTTCCAGATCCAGCCGCTGTATTCGACCACCGGATGAACCGGCCCGTGGGTGCGATAGTGCGGATGGACGAGCCACCCGAGGGCGACGTTGGGAATATGGAATGCAAGGTCGTAAAGGGCATAGGTCAGAAAGCTCGAAGGATAGAGCTTTTCGGAGGAAACCGCCGGCCTGCCGGCTGCCAGCTCTCTTATGTCCTCCGGGCTCGTGGGAAAGCGGGAGTGCCCGGACATCCCGTCCGGCTCGATCGTCAGCCAGTCCGGTCTGAGATAGCCGTGCTCCAGAATATGGACGCGAAGCCCGGCTCGTATCCCGAGTTCGGCCGCGGCCGCATGAGGCGCGCGGCCATCACCCAACATGACGATGTCGGTGATATTGTGATCACGGATGTAGCAATTAAGATACACTGGCCAATCATTTGCATGGCCGCGAAAGAAGTCACTGGCCTTTGGCCACCAAAAGACCACATCCCCGAGGCAGAGGCTGATCTTTCGGACCGAAGCTCCTTTGTTTTCAACTGTTTCTGCCAGCCGCTTCAGGAATGGCGAGGCAGGACCTTGGAGGAACAGGAACGTGCGGGCTTTCATGTCACACAACCTGTGGAATGATGAGGAGCGTGTGGTTGAGCATTGACGGGAGGGTGACCTTCGTGAAAATACCCGCTCGGTGTATATCGGCCTTCGCGCAATTGAAATCGCTTTTCGCAGGCTTGTCGTTGGTTCAGTCTCAAGCAGCATCGGCTATCGCATGACCAAAGTTCTGTTCCTTCAAGGTCCTCCATCGGTTTTCTGGCGCGAACTGGCTGGGGCGTTTGAGGCGCAGGGGATCGGTACCAAGAGGGTGAACTTCTCGTTTGGCGATCAGCTCTTCTGGTTCAAGCGGGGAGCGATCAATTACCGGGGGTCGCTGAGGGCCTGGCCGCGCTATCTGGCGAACCTGATTCGCCGCGAGGGCATCACCGATATTCTCTATTATGCTGATCGGCTTCCCTATCATCGTCTTGCCGCGCGGGTTGGCCGCAAGCTCGGCGTCCGCTGCCATGCGGTAGAGTTCGGTTATCTGAGACCCGATTGGATCACGCTCGAACGTGACGGAATGGGGCGATTCTCGCATTTTCCGAATGATCCGGACCACATTCGCCAGATTGCCGCAAAGCTCGATGTTCCTGATCTGCAGGCGCGTTACGGCCACACTTTCGGCCAGGAAGCGACCAGCGAGGTCGTCTACAACCTCGGAGCCTATTTCGGGCGCCTGATGTTCCCGCTCTATCGTGCCGACAAGTATTACGATCCTTTGTTCGATTACATGTCCTGGCTTCCACGCATGATGCGCCGCCGTCACCGCTTGCCGGAAGACTTCTGGACGGAGCAGTCTCCGCCGACCTATCTTGTTGCCCTGCAATTGCAGAGCGATTACCAGATCCGCGCCAATTCGCCCTATCGGCATCTCTCCCAGATGCTGCAGCAGGTTTTCCGGTCCTTCGCACGAAACGCTCCCGAGGGAGCGAGGCTTCTGATAAAGCAGCATCCTCTCGATAATGATCTTGAACGATGGGGCAAGGTCGTCGCCAAGCTGGCGGAAGATTTCCGCATCAGCGAGCGAGTGTTCTTTATCGAGGAAGGGGAGCTGGGCGGTATCCTTAAGCGTTCGGCAGGAGTGATCATCGTCAACTCCACCACCGGCCTCCAGAGTCTTCGCGCCGGCGTGCCGACAATTGCCCTGGGTGCCGCAATCTATGATATTCCGGGCCTCACCCATCAGGGTGGGCTCGACAGCTTCTGGCGGCATCCGGAACCGATCGACGCCGAACTGCTGCGCGATTTCATCAAGACGATTGCGGCGACGATTCAGGTAAAGGGCAACTTCTATCATTCGGAAGGGCGCAAGCTCGCGGTCGAGACGATCGTCCACCGCATCCGCGAAGGTCTGGTCAATGAGCCTGGCGCCTATGTGGAAAAGCCGCCGCGCCTCTCCTGGCGGCGTCTTCCCTTTGCGCCCGAAAGGAATGTGCAGCCCGGCATTTTGTCGGGTGGGCTGGATCTGCCGGGCAAGGAAATTCTCGTTGGCCGGCCTGAGCCGGTTCTCTCCGTGGGTCGCTTTGCGGATGCCCCTGAGCCGCGCAACAGAAACCTGAGATAGAAGGCTGGGATATTAAAAAACGCTCTTGCAAAGCGGGGCGCATCCCCTTAAAGGGAGCGCCTAGCCTGCTGGCGGTGGAGCGATGCGTTCGGTTCACATGCCGGCTGGTTGAAGGGGTATAGCTCAGTTGGTAGAGCGGCGGTCTCCAAAACCGCAGGTCGGGGGTTCGAGCCCCTCTGCCCCTGCCATTTTTCTGATGATTGGCGCGAAATATCCGCGGCGGGATCGTTTGGAAGTGGTTGCCGTTCAAATCGGCGAAATTTCATCGAACACTGTTTTCCCTCTTGTGTAAAGGGGAAGTGGTGTTTATGTAGGCAAAACAGACACGCGGTGCGTGGGGCTGAGCGTGGTCAGCTTTACGTGCCGTAATTGCGTGGGCAATCGATGGCATCCAAAACCAATCCCGTCACGTTTCTGCGCCAGGTGCGCTCCGAGGCGTCGAAAATTCATTGGCCGTCTCGTCGCGAGACCATGATCTCTACGGCCATGGTGCTGGTGATGGTTGTTTTCGCTGCGCTGTTTTTCTTCGCTGCGGACCAGCTTCTGGGCTGGTTGTTACGTTTGGTACTGAACGTCAGCGTTTGATTCTGGAGAATAAAGATGGCGGCGCGCTGGTACATCGTCCACGCATATTCGAATTTTGAGAAGAAGGTTGCCGAGGACATCGAGAACAAGGCTCGCCAGAAGGGGCTTGAGCATTTGTTCGAGAAGATCCTCGTGCCGACCGAGAAGGTCGTAGAGGTTCGCCGGGGTCGCAAGGTCGATTCCGAGCGCAAGTTCTTCCCGGGTTACGTGCTTGTCCGTGCAAATCTCACGGACGAAGCCTATCACCTGATTAAGAACACTCCGAAGGTGACCGGCTTCCTCGGTTCCGACAACAAGCCGGTTCCGATCCCGGACTTTGAAGCCGAGCGCATTCTTGGCCAGGTTCAGGAGGGTGTCGAACGGCCGAAGTCCTCGATTACCTTTGAGATCGGCGAGCAGGTTCGCGTCTCGGATGGTCCTTTCGCTTCCTTCAACGGCACCGTGCAGGATGTCGACGAAGAGCGGTCCCGCCTTAAGGTGGAAGTTTCGATCTTTGGTCGTGCGACGCCGGTCGAGCTGGAATACGCACAGGTCGAAAAGGTCTGATGATCTTGAAAATGGGACCGGTCGCTGATGCGGCGGGTCTCGTGCGGCATTTGCCGCAACCGCGTGGGAGGGATGGTGCCTTAGCCGGGCATTTTGGCCGAACCACGCAACCGCAGCCGCCGGCGAAGGCCGGCATGTCGGGCCGGGCGACCGGTCCATAACGAAAGGCAGAGAGAAATGGCTAAGAAAGTAGCAGGCCAGCTCAAGCTTCAGGTCAAGGCAGGATCGGCAAACCCGTCCCCGCCGATCGGCCCGGCGCTTGGTCAGCGTGGCATTAACATCATGGAATTCTGCAAAGCGTTCAATGCCGCGACGCAGGAAATGGAAAAGGGTATGCCGATCCCGGTCGTCATCACCTATTACCAGGACAAGTCTTTCACCTTCGCGATGAAGCAGCCGCCGGTCAGCTACTGGCTGAAGAAGGAAGCGAAGATCACCTCCGGTTCCAAGACGCCGGGCAAGGGCGCCAAGGCCGGTACCCTCACCAAGGCTCAGATCAAGTCGATCGCCGAAGCCAAGATGAAGGACCTGAACGCCGCGGACATCGAAGGCGCAATGGCCATGATCGAGGGCTCTGCCCGCGCCATGGGCCTGGAAGTGGTGGCGTAACATGGCAAAGCTTGCAAAGCGTATTCAGAAGATCCGCGAAGGCGTTGATCCCACCAAGCTGGTTGCCCTCAACGACGCCATCTCGATGGTCAAGGAACGTGCCGTCGCCAAGTTCGACGAAACGATCGAAATCGCCATGAACCTCGGCGTCGATCCGCGTCACGCAGACCAGATGGTCCGCGGCGTGGTCAACCTGCCGAACGGCACCGGCCGTGACGTTCGTGTTGCCGTTTTCGCGCGTGGTGCCAAGGCTGACGAAGCCAAGGCTGCCGGTGCCGACATCGTTGGTGCGGAGGATCTCCTCGAGATCGTCCAGGGCGGCAAGATCGATTTCGATCGCTGCATTGCGACCCCGGACATGATGCCGCTCGTCGGCCGTCTCGGCAAGGTGCTCGGCCCCCGCGGCATGATGCCGAACCCGAAGGTCGGAACCGTCACCATGGACGTCACTGGCGCCGTGAAGGCTTCCAAGGGCGGCGCTGTCGAATTCCGCGTCGAAAAGGCTGGTATCGTTCACGCCGGCATCGGCAAGGCTTCCTTCGAAGCCAAGGCTCTTGAAGAAAACATCAAGGCCTTCGCTGACGCCGTCATCAAGGCCAAGCCGGCCGGCGCGAAGGGCAACTACGTCAAGCGCGTAGCGATTTCGTCGACCATGGGTCCGGGCGTCAAGATCGACCCGTCGACGGTTACGGTCTAACAAGAATTTTCCGGCGCCTTCGGGCGTTGGAAAGACTGAATTCCGGTCCTTCGGGACCGGAATTTCCGGAGAAATCCGGAATTCCTGTCCGAGATTGCAGGTGGCTTAGGCCTTAATTGCCTGCATGAGACGGGTAAGACCCGATTTTGACAAGCGCCGCGGCGCTTTCGGTTTCGGTTCGAGCCTAGTGTGCCTTGTGCCTGTAGCCGTTCGGCGACAGAGCGAGGGGACAGGATCCTCAAGCGTCGCTCGGGGTCCGACATGTTTGGATCCCTTGAGGCAAAGGCAAACCGATGGGGCCTGCAGGATTGCGGTCCCGTCAACTGGAGACAGACAGTGGAAAGAGCGGAAAAGCGCGAATTTGTCACGGAGCTGAACGAAGTCTTCAAGGCTTCCGGTTCGGTTGTCGTGGCCCACTATGCTGGTGTCACAGTTGCGCAGATGAACGATTTTCGTTCGAAGATGCGCGCTGCTGGCGGCACCGTCAAAGTCGCGAAAAACCGCCTGGCCAAGATCGCTCTTCAGGGTACGGAGTCGGAAGGGATGTCAAATCTCTTCAAGGGTCAGACGCTGATCGCATTCAGCGAAGACCCGGTCACGGCTCCGAAGGTCGTCATGGATTTCGCCAAGACCAACGACAAGATCGTTGTTCTCGGTGGTGCCATGGGTGCAACCACGCTCACTGCGGATGCGGTCAAGTCGCTTGCGACCCTGCCTTCGCTGGACGAGCTTCGCGGCAAGCTGCTGGGCCTCTTGAATGCCCCGGCTACCCGCGTCGCTACGGTTGTCGCCGCACCGGCAAGCCAGCTTGCGCGCGTGTTCGCGGCCTACGCCAAGAAGGACGAAGAAGCCGCTTAAGGTGGTTTTTTGCTGTTCAAATCAAACCAGATCGAACCGAATATAAGGAACTAGAAAATGGCTGATCTCGCAAAGATCGTTGAAGACCTCTCTGCTCTCACCGTCCTGGAAGCTGCTGAGCTTTCCAAGATGCTCGAAGAAAAGTGGGGCGTTTCTGCCGCTGCTCCGGTCGCTGTTGCTGCCGCTGGCGGCGCTGCTGGTGCTGCTGCTCCGGCCGAAGAAGAAAAGACCGAGTTCGACGTCATCCTGACGGATGCCGGCGCCAACAAGATCAACGTCATCAAGGAAGTCCGCGCCATCACCGGCCTCGGCCTCAAGGAAGCCAAGGACCTCGTCGAAGGCGCTCCGAAGGCTGTTAAGGAAGGCGTTTCCAAGGCTGAAGCTGCTGACCTCAAGAAGAAGCTTGAGGATGCCGGCGCTAAGGTCGACGTCAAGTAATACTGGAATGCGGTGGGAGAGGGACTATCTCTCTCCCACCGATTTCCTCCGAACATATTACCCAGGAACCGTCTGGCACGGTCCCTGGGTAATGGGTTCTCAAGAGGATGGTCCCAAACCGAACCGCTTTTAGGCAATCCGGCCGGCGCGTTTGGGAGACGGGACGAGATTGAGAATACCATGTCGACGGGAGATCGAATGGCCAGCGAATCCCGTCCGTTGCAGGCCCGGATGCAATTTTGAAGGAGCGACGATGGCTCAGACCCTTTCCTTTAATGGTCGTAGGCGCGTACGCAAGTTTTTTGGTAAAATCCCTGAAGTCACCGAGATGCCGAACCTTATCGAGGTTCAGAAGGCATCCTATGACCAGTTCCTGATGGTCGACGAGCCGAAGGGCGGCCGCCCGGACGAAGGTCTGAACGCCGTCTTTAAGTCTGTCTTCCCGATCACCGATTTTTCCGGCGCCTCGATGCTGGAATTCGTGTCCTACGAATTCGAACCGCCGAAGTTCGACGTCGAGGAATGCCGTCAGCGCGATCTGACCTATGCGGCGCCTTTAAAGGTGACCCTGCGTCTCATCGTGTTTGATATCGACGAGGATACCGGCTCGAAGTCCATCAAGGACATCAAGGAACAGTCCGTCTATATGGGCGACATGCCTTTGATGACCGACAACGGTACGTTCATCGTGAACGGTACCGAACGCGTGATCGTGTCCCAGATGCACCGCTCGCCGGGCGTCTTCTTCGACCACGACAAGGGCAAGAGCCATTCGTCGGGCAAGCTGCTTTTCGCCGCTCGCGTAATCCCGTATCGCGGTTCCTGGCTCGACATCGAGTTCGACGCCAAGGACATCGTTTATGCCCGTATCGACCGCCGCCGCAAGATTCCGGTATCTTCGCTGCTGATGGCGCTCGGGATGGACGGCGAAGACATTCTGTCGACCTTCTATTCCAAGTCCAACTACGAGCGCGATGGCGATGGCTGGCGGATTCCGTTCCAGCCTGAAACCCTCAAGGGTGCCAAGACGCTTTCCGACATGATCGACGCCGACACCGGCGAAGTGGTCGTCGAGTCCGGCAAGAAGCTGACCCCACGTCTGCTCCGGCAGCTGTCGGACAAGGGCCTCAAGGCGCTCAAGGCAACCAATGACGATCTTTACGGCAACTATCTCGCCGAAGACATCGTCAACATGGAAACCGGTGAGATTTATCTCGAAGCCGGCGACGAGATCGACGAGAAGACCCTGCCGGTCATCCTCAATGCCGGTTTCGACGAAATTCCGGTTCTCGGCATCGATCACATCAATGTCGGCGCCTATATCCGCAATACGCTCGCTGCCGACAAGAACGAGAACCGCCAGGACGCTCTCTTCGACATCTACCGCGTCATGCGCCCCGGTGAACCGCCGACCATGGAATCGGCAGAAGCCATGTTCAACTCGCTGTTCTTCGATGCGGAGCGTTACGACCTCTCCGCCGTCGGCCGCGTGAAGATGAACATGCGTCTCGATCTCGACGTTGCCGATACTGTCCGCACGTTGCGCAAGGACGACATCCTGGCCGTGGTCAAGATGCTTGTCGAACTGCGCGACGGCAAGGGTGAAATCGACGACATCGACAACCTCGGCAACCGCCGCGTTCGCTCCGTCGGCGAACTGATGGAAAACCAGTACCGTCTCGGTCTGCTCCGCATGGAGCGCGCGATCAAGGAACGCATGTCCTCGATCGAGATCGATACTGTCATGCCGCAGGACCTGATCAACGCCAAGCCGGCAGCTGCCGCCGTTCGCGAATTCTTCGGTTCCTCGCAGCTGTCGCAGTTCATGGACCAGGTGAACCCGCTCTCGGAAATCACCCACAAGCGCCGTCTTTCGGCCCTTGGCCCGGGTGGTCTGACCCGCGAGCGTGCCGGCTTCGAAGTCCGCGACGTTCATCCGACCCATTACGGCCGTATCTGCCCGATCGAGACGCCGGAAGGCCCGAACATCGGTCTGATCAATTCGCTTGCCACCTTCGCCCGCGTCAACAAGTACGGCTTCATCGAAAGCCCGTACCGCAAGATCGTGGACGGCAAGGTGACCAACGACGTGCTTTACCTCTCCGCCATGGAAGAGGCGAAGTATTATGTCGCCCAGGCGAATGCCGAACTGGATAAGAACGGTTCGTTCGTAGAAGAGTTCGTGGTCTGCCGTCATGCGGGCGAAGTGATGCTGTCGCCGCGCGACACCATCAACCTGATGGACGTCTCGCCGAAGCAGCTCGTTTCGGTTGCAGCCGCGCTGATCCCGTTCCTGGAAAACGACGACGCCAACCGCGCCCTCATGGGCTCGAACATGCAGCGTCAGGCCGTGCCACTGGTACGCGCCGAAGCGCCGTTTGTCGGCACGGGCATGGAACCGGTCGTTGCTCGCGACTCCGGTGCCGCTATTGCTGCCCGCCGTGGCGGCGTGGTCGACCAGGTCGATGCGACCCGTATCGTTATCCGCGCGACCGAAGACCTCGATCCGTCGAAGTCGGGTGTCGATATCTATCGTCTGCAGAAGTTCCAGCGTTCGAACCAGAACACCTGCGTCAACCAGCGTCCGCTGGTCGCCGTCGGTGACATCCTGAACAAGGGCGACATCATTGCCGACGGTCCGTCTACGGACCTGGGCGACTTGGCGCTCGGCCGCAACGCGCTCGTCGCGTTCATGCCCTGGAACGGCTACAACTACGAAGACTCGATCCTGCTCTCCGAACGCATCGTGTCGGACGACGTGTTCACCTCCATCCACATCGAAGAATTCGAAGTGATGGCGCGTGACACCAAGCTTGGTCCGGAAGAAATCACGCGCGACATTCCGAACGTTTCGGAAGAAGCGCTGAAGAATCTCGACGAAGCCGGCATCGTTTACATCGGCGCCGAAGTCCAGCCGGGCGACATCCTCGTCGGCAAGATCACCCCGAAGGGCGAAAGCCCGATGACGCCGGAAGAAAAGCTTCTGCGCGCCATCTTCGGTGAAAAGGCCTCCGACGTTCGCGACACTTCCATGCGCATGCCTCCGGGCACGTTCGGCACGGTCGTGGAAGTCCGAGTCTTCAACCGTCACGGTGTGGAGAAGGACGAACGCGCCATGGCGATCGAGCGTGAGGAAATCGAGCGCCTCGCCAAGGACCGCGACGACGAACAGGCAATCCTCGACCGCAACGTCTATGGCCGTCTGACGGACATGCTGCGCGGCCAGATGTCGGTTGCCGGTCCGAAGGGCTTCAAGAAGGGTATCGAGCTCACCAACGCCGTCATCTCCGAATATCCCCGCTCGCAGTGGTGGATGTTCGCAGTCGAGGACGAAAAGGTGCAGGGCGAAATCGAAGCGCTCCGCGGCCAGTACGACGAATCCAAGTCGCGCCTTGAACAGCGCTTCATGGACAAGGTCGAGAAGGTCCAGCGCGGCGACGAAATGCCTCCGGGCGTCATGAAGATGGTCAAGGTCTTCGTCGCTGTGAAGCGTAAGATCCAGCCGGGCGACAAGATGGCCGGCCGTCACGGCAACAAGGGCGTCGTATCGCGCATCGTGCCGGTCGAGGACATGCCGTTCCTCGAAGACGGTACCCATGTCGATATCGTCCTGAACCCGCTCGGCGTGCCTTCGCGCATGAACGTCGGCCAGATTCTTGAGACGCATCTCGCATGGGCTTGCGCCGGTATGGGCAAGCGCATCGGTCAGATGCTCGAAGAGTACAAGAAGTCGAGCGACATCACGGACCTCAAGCGCGAGCTGAGAGACGTCTACGAGAGCATGGCGAATGACGAAGTCGCGAACTTCGACGACGAGTCTCTCGTCCGTCTCGCCGAGCAGTCGAAGCGCGGTGTTTCGATCGCGACGCCGGTCTTTGACGGCGCTCACGAACCGGACGTGGCTTCCATGCTGAAGAAGGCTGGTCTCGATCCGTCGGGTCAGTCGGTCCTGTACGATGGCCGTACCGGTGAAGCCTTCGACCGTAAGGTCACCGTCGGCTACATGTACATGATCAAGCTGAACCACCTCGTGGACGACAAGATCCACGCCCGTTCGATTGGTCCGTACTCGCTCGTTACTCAGCAGCCGCTGGGCGGCAAGGCGCAGTTCGGCGGCCAGCGCTTCGGGGAAATGGAGGTCTGGGCACTGGAAGCTTACGGCGCCGCCTACACGCTGCAGGAAATGCTGACCGTGAAGTCGGACGACGTGGCGGGTCGTACAAAGGTCTACGAGGCGATCGTCCGTGGTGACGACACGTTCGAGGCCGGCATTCCGGAGAGCTTCAACGTTCTCGTCAAGGAAATGCGCTCGCTGGGTCTCTCGGTCGAACTCGAAAACTCGAAGATCGAGGCGGGCGAGGGCGGCCAGCAACTGCCTGACGCTGCAGAATAATCTAGGAAAAGGCGCGCGCCCGACGATGGCGCGCGCCGCTCCCGCCGCCGGCTCGCCGGCCGTGTCGGGGAACTTTCGCCGCATTTCGCGGCTATGACCGTTTTAGAGCATCGGACTGTCCGCCCGGGAATCTGGACCGTACCGATCGCAAGCCAAGGGCTTCCGCCCCTAAAGGAGATAGGCATGAACCAAGAGGTCATGAATCTTTTCAATCCGCAGGTGCCTGCGCAGCACTTTGACTCGATCCGTATCTCGATCGCGTCCCCGGAGAAGATTCTCTCCTGGTCCTACGGTGAAATCAAAAAGCCGGAGACCATCAACTACCGCACGTTCAAGCCTGAACGCGACGGCCTCTTCTGCGCGCGCATCTTCGGGCCGATCAAGGACTACGAGTGCCTTTGCGGCAAGTACAAGCGCATGAAGTACAAGGGCATCATCTGCGAAAAGTGCGGTGTCGAAGTGACGCTGTCCCGCGTTCGCCGTGAGCGCATGGGCCATATCGAGCTCGCCGCTCCCGTTGCCCATATCTGGTTCCTGAAGTCGCTGCCGTCCCGCATCGCCACCCTTCTCGACATGACGCTGAAGGATGTCGAGCGTGTTCTCTATTTCGAGAACTACATCGTGACCGAGCCGGGCCTGACCGCGCTGAAGGAAAACCAGCTTCTTTCCGAAGAAGAATACATGATCGCCGTCGACGAATACGGCGAAGATCAGTTTACGGCGATGATCGGCGCCGAGGCCATCTATGAGATGCTTGCATCCATGAACCTCGAGAAGATTGCCGGCGACCTGCGTTCGGAGCTTGCCGACACCACGTCGGATCTCAAGCAGAAGAAGCTGATGAAGCGTCTGAAGATCGTGGAGAACTTCATCGAATCCGGCAACCGCCCGGAATGGATGATCATGAAGGTCGTTCCGGTCATCCCGCCGGACCTGCGTCCGCTGGTGCCGCTGGACGGCGGCCGTTTCGCGACGTCCGATCTGAACGATCTCTATCGCCGCGTCATCAACCGTAACAACCGTCTGAAGCGCCTGATCGAACTGCGCGCTCCCGGCATCATCATCCGCAACGAAAAGCGCATGCTGCAGGAATCTGTGGACGCGCTCTTCGACAACGGCCGCCGTGGCCGCGTCATCACTGGTGCCAACAAGCGTCCGCTGAAGTCGCTGTCCGACATGCTCAAGGGCAAGCAGGGCCGCTTCCGTCAGAACCTGCTCGGCAAGCGCGTCGACTATTCCGGCCGTTCGGTCATCGTGACCGGTCCGGAACTGAAGCTGCACCAGTGCGGCCTGCCGAAGAAGATGGCGCTCGAACTGTTCAAGCCGTTCATCTATGCCCGCCTCGACGCCAAGGGTTACTCCTCGACCGTCAAGCAGGCCAAGAAGCTGGTTGAAAAGGAAAAGCCGGAAGTCTGGGATATCCTCGACGAGGTCATCCGCGAGCACCCGGTTCTCTTGAACCGCGCACCGACGCTGCACCGCCTGGGCATCCAGGCCTTCGAACCGATCCTGGTCGAAGGCAAGGCGATCCAGCTGCACCCGCTCGTCTGCACGGCCTTCAACGCCGACTTCGACGGCGACCAGATGGCCGTTCACGTGCCGCTGTCGCTCGAAGCCCAGCTCGAAGCCCGCGTGCTGATGATGTCGACGAACAACATCCTGCACCCGGCCAACGGCGCGCCGATCATCGTTCCTTCGCAGGACATGGTTCTCGGCCTCTACTACCTCTCGATCATGAACCAGAACGAGCCGGGCGAAGGCATGGTTTTCTCCGACATGGGCGAACTGCACCATGCGCTGGAAAACAAGGTCGTCACCCTGCATGCCAAGATCCGCGGTCGCTTCAAGACCGTGGATGCCGAAGGCAAGCCGGTTTCCAAGATCTATGAAACGACCCCCGGCCGCATGATCATCGGCGAACTGCTGCCGAAGAACGTCAACGTGCCCTTCGACATCTGCAATCAGGAAATGACCAAGAAGAACATCTCCAAGATGATCGACACGGTCTACCGTCACTGCGGCCAGAAGGACACGGTCATTTTCTGCGACCGCATCATGCAGCTCGGCTTCACCCATGCCTGCCGCGCCGGCATTTCGTTCGGCAAGGACGACATGATCATTCCGGAAACCAAGGCAAAGATCGTCGGTGACACCGAAACCCTGGTGAAGGAATACGAGCAGCAGTACAACGACGGCTTGATCACCCAGGGCGAGAAGTACAACAAGGTCGTCGACGCCTGGGGTAAGGCCACCGAGAAGGTCGCTGAAGACATGATGGCCCGCATCAAGGCCGTCGAATTCGACCCGGAAACCGGTCGCCAGAAGCAGATGAACGCCATCTACATGATGTCGCACTCGGGTGCCCGCGGTTCTCCGAACCAGATGCGCCAGCTGGGCGGCATGCGCGGCCTGATGGCCAAGCCGTCGGGCGAGATCATCGAAACGCCGATCATCTCGAACTTCAAGGAAGGCCTGACCGTTAACGAGTACTTCAACTCGACCCACGGTGCCCGTAAGGGTCTCGCAGATACCGCCTTGAAGACCGCGAACTCCGGTTACCTGACCCGCCGTCTCGTCGACGTGGCGCAGGACTGCATCGTCAACATGGTCGATTGCGGCACCGAAGCCGGTCTCACCATGACGGCGATCGTTGACGCCGGCCAGGTCGTGGCTTCGATCGGTGCCCGCGTTCTCGGCCGTACCGCACTTGACGATATCGATCATCCGGTCACGGGTGCCCGTATCGTCGATGCCGGCAAGATGATTCTCGAGCCGGATGTCATCGAGATCGAAAAGGCTGGTATCCAGTCGATCCGAATCCGTTCGGCACTGACCTGCGAAGTCCAGACGGGCGTCTGCTCGGTCTGCTACGGCCGAGATCTGGCCCGTGGTACTCCGGTCAACATGGGCGAAGCCGTCGGTGTCATCGCGGCTCAGTCGATCGGCGAGCCGGGCACTCAGCTCACCATGCGTACCTTCCACCTGGGAGGTACGGCAAACGTGGTCGACCAGTCGTTCCTGGAAGCGTCGTACGAAGGCACGATCCAGATCAAGAACCGCAACATGTTGCGGAACTCCGAAGGCGTTCTCGTCGCGATGGGCCGCAACATGGCGGTCACCATTCTCGACGAGCGCGGCGTCGAGCGTTCCTCGCAGCGCGTCGCTTACGGTTCGAAGCTGTTCGTGGATGACGGCGACAAGGTTCGCCGCGGTCAGCGTCTGGCGGAGTGGGACCCCTATACACGCCCGATGATGACGGAAGTGGAAGGTACGGTTCAGTTCGAAGACGTGATCGACTCGATCTCGGTTTCGGAATCCACCGACGAATCCACCGGCATCACCAAGCGCCAGGTTATCGACTGGCGTTCGACGCCGCGCGGTACGGACCTGAAGCCTGCGATCGTCATCAAGGACGCGTCCGGCAACATCATGAAGCTGGCCCGCGGTGGCGAAGCCCGCTTCAACCTATCGGTCGACGCCATTCTGTCGGTCGAGCCGGGCGCCAAGGTCTCCCAGGGCGACGTTCTTGCCCGTGTGCCGATGGAAAGCGCCAAGACCAAGGACATCACCGGTGGTCTGCCGCGCGTCGCCGAGCTCTTCGAAGCCCGTCGTCCGAAGGATCACGCCATCATCGCTGAGATCGATGGTACGATCCGTCTCGGCCGCGACTACAAGAACAAGCGTCGCGTCATGATCGAGCCGGCGGAAGACGGTGTCGAACCGGTCGAATACCTGATTCCGAAGGGCAAGCCCTTCCACCTTCAGGAAGGCGACTACATCGAGAAGGGCGACTACATCCTCGACGGCAATCCGGCGCCGCACGACATCCTGGCCATCAAGGGCGTGGAGGCTCTGGCTTCCTACCTCGTGAACGAAATCCAGGAAGTCTACCGACTGCAGGGCGTTGTGATCAACGACAAGCACATCGAGGTGATCGTCCGCCAGATGCTGCAGAAGGTCGAGATCACCGATGCCGGCGACAGCCAGTACATCGTGGGTGACAATGTCGACCGGATCGAGCTGGAAGATGCCAACGAGCGTCTTGCCGAAGAAGGCAAGAAGCCCGCTTACGGCGAGCCGGTTCTGCTCGGTATCACCAAGGCATCGCTGCAGACGCCGTCCTTCATCTCGGCCGCATCCTTCCAGGAAACCACCAAGGTTCTCACGGAAGCTGCGATCGCCGGCAAGATGGACACGCTGCAGGGTCTCAAGGAGAACGTCATCGTCGGTCGTCTCATCCCGGCCGGTACGGGCGGCACCATGACCCAGATCCGCCGTATCGCCACTTCGCGCGACGACCTCATTATCGAGGAGCGCAAGAAGGGCACCGGCGCATCGGCGGCAACGCCGATGCTTCAGGACCTGGCGGGCGAAAACGCTCCGGCTGCGGAATAACGGCGAGGGTAGGGCGCTCGGTTCGAGCGCTCGCCTTCTCGAAAAAACGAATAAGAAAACGCCCGGAGGACATCCGGGCGTTTTTGTTGAATTTCTCCGCCTGCAGCTGGTAGATCGGCAGATCGTTCGCTGTTGGCTGTTTGCCTCTGTTAATCGAAACGTATGATCGCCACTTCTCCTTCGAGCGCCCCCTGATAAGCCGAAGCATGTGGTTCCTCGGTGGGTTCGTCGGTGAGAACGCCGATCTGATCGAGATCCGCTTCGAGGAAGCCTTCTTCCGAGAGGGCATTGAGTGCTTCGCGGACAGCCGAATCGTCGTCTGGTGCGCGAAGCATGATGTGAAGCTCGACGCCTTCGCCGCCCTTCACTTCGTAGCCCTTGCCGATGATGATGAACACCATAGGTGCATCGAGCCGGTTGTCATTGTCGGGCGTGCTGATCATCGTCGTCTCCGCGGCTTGATTCCCAATTACGTCCAAGACAGAAGCCGGACGGAAAGTTCCCCCTCTGTTTAGTCGATTGCCGGCGATTCCCAAATATTAATGCGCAGGGCCACAAAAAATTGTAAAACAGGGCAACTTGCGTCCGGTTGAAGGCTGGAACCCCGGGTTTCAGGCATTATTTTCGGTGCAGCCCTTGACGGGCAGGGGGGAAAACAGTAAACGCCCCGCATCGGAAGCGATGTGAGGCTTGTCCGTCCGGGATGACTCGTTCCGGAGTTTGGCCTCAAACACGGTTCCATACGCACGTTGAAGACACGAATGCTGCACGCATGACGCATGAGGAATGCGTCCTCTGCCTTTTGTGGTCCATCCGGAAAAGCGGATCGGGCCACGTTTTGCGCATGAGGAGATGTGTGTGTCGTCGCCGGCAACGGCATCAGAATGGCCCGCAAGGGCTTGGAAGAAGATTTTGCAAGGGATGGTTATATGCCTACCGTAAACCAGCTGATCCGCAAGCCGCGTCAGGCACAGGTAAAGCGCAACAAGGTTCCTGCTCTGCAGGAAAACCCGCAGAAGCGCGGCGTTTGCACCCGCGTTTATACGACGACCCCGAAGAAGCCGAACTCGGCTCTGCGTAAGGTCGCCAAGATCCGCCTGACCAACGGCTTCGAAGTCATCGGCTACATCCCGGGTGAAGGTCACAACCTTCAGGAACACTCGGTCGTGATGATCCGTGGCGGCCGCGTAAAGGACTTGCCGGGCGTTCGTTATCACATCATCCGCGGCGTTCTCGACACCCAGGGCGTCAAGAACCGCAAGCAGCGCCGTTCGAAGTACGGTGCAAAGCGTCCGAAGTAATCCTTCGGATTTCATCCTATCCGGCGCTGCGCGAGGTTCTCCGCGTGATAAAGCGCCAGCAACATTTTAAGAGACGAGAAGAAGTATGTCCCGACGCCATCGTGCAGAAAAGCGTGAGATCAACCCGGACCCGAAGTTCGGTGATCTCGTCGTCACGAAGTTCATGAATGCGATCATGCTCCACGGCAAGAAGTCCGTGGCTGAAAACATTGTCTATGGCGCGTTCGACGCCGTGCAGGGCAAGTCCAAGGCCGACCCGCTGGGTATCTTCCATCAGGCGCTCGACAACGTCGCGCCGCATGTCGAAGTTCGCTCGCGCCGTGTTGGTGGTGCAACCTACCAGGTTCCGGTCGACGTTCGTCCGGAGCGCCGTCAGGCTCTCGCGATCCGCTGGGTGATCGCTGCTGCTCGCAAGCGTAACGAAACGACCATGGTCGATCGTCTTTCCGGTGAACTTATGGATGCCGCAAACAATCGCGGCAGCGCCGTCAAGAAGCGTGAAGACACGCACAAGATGGCCGACGCAAACCGCGCGTTCTCGCATTACCGTTGGTAATCTTCACCCGATCGAATTTCGAAAGGCAGTCCTATGGCTCGCGAATATAAAATCGAAGACTACCGCAATTTCGGTATCATGGCGCACATCGACGCCGGCAAGACGACGACCACCGAGCGTATCCTTTATTACACCGGCAAGTCGCACAAGATCGGTGAAGTTCACGATGGCGCAGCCACCATGGACTGGATGGAGCAGGAGCAGGAACGCGGCATCACCATCACGTCCGCTGCCACCACGACCTTCTGGAAGGGCCGTGACGGCAAGATGCGCCGCTTCAACATCATCGACACCCCCGGCCACGTCGACTTCACGATCGAAGTCGAGCGTTCGCTGCGCGTGCTCGACGGTGCGGTCGCTCTCCTCGACGCCAACGCAGGTGTCGAGCCGCAGACGGAAACTGTCTGGCGCCAGGCCGACAAGTACAACGTCCCGCGGATGATCTTCTGCAACAAGATGGACAAGACCGGCGCAGACTTCTACCGCTCCGTCGAGATGATCAAGACCCGCCTCGGTGCGACTGCTGTCGTCTGCCAGCTGCCGATCGGCGCTGAAACCGAATTCAAGGGCGTTGTCGACCTCATCGAGATGAACGCTCTCGTCTGGCGTGATGAATCGCTCGGCGCCCAGTGGGACGTCGTCGAGATTCCGGAAGATCTGAAGGCACGCGCCGAAGAATTCCGCGAAAAGATGATCGAAACCGTCGTCGAAATCGACGAGCAGGCCATGGAAGACTATCTGAACGGCATCATGCCGGACAACGATAAGATCCGTGCGCTCATCCGTCGCGGCACGATCGACGTCAAGTTCTTCCCGATGTTCTGCGGCTCCGCCTTCAAGA
Source organism: Neorhizobium sp. S3-V5DH (assembly GCF_004343065.1). Classification (NCBI taxonomy): domain Bacteria; kingdom Pseudomonadati; phylum Pseudomonadota; class Alphaproteobacteria; order Hyphomicrobiales; family Rhizobiaceae; genus Neorhizobium; species Neorhizobium sp. S3-V5DH. The sequence continues at coordinate 56,031 of NZ_SMCL01000023.1, read as the reverse complement.
ACAAGGGCGTTCAGCCGCTCCTCGACGCCGTTGTCGAATTCCTGCCGTCCCCGGCAGACATTCCGGCGATCAAGGGCATCGACGTCAAGACCGAAGCCGAAATCGACCGCCATGCCGACGACAACGAGCCTCTTTCGATGCTCGCGTTCAAGATCATGAACGACCCCTTCGTCGGTTCGCTCACCTTCTGCCGTATCTACTCGGGCAAGCTCGAAAAGGGCTCGTCGCTGATGAACACGGTCAAGGAAAAGCGCGAGCGCGTCGGCCGTATGCTGCAGATGCACTCGAACTCCCGCGAAGACATCGAAGAAGCTTTCGCCGGCGACATCGTTGCTCTCGCAGGCCTCAAGGAAACCACCACGGGCGATACGCTTTGCGATCCGCTGAAGCCGGTTATCCTGGAGCGTATGGAATTCCCCGAGCCGGTCATTCAGATCGCCATCGAGCCGAAGTCCAAGGGCGACCAGGAAAAGATGGGCCTCGCGCTCAACCGTCTGGCTGCCGAGGATCCGTCCTTCCGCGTCAAGACCGACGAAGAGTCCGGCCAGACCATCATCGCCGGCATGGGCGAACTTCACCTCGACATTCTCGTCGACCGTATGCGTCGCGAGTTCAAGGTGGAAGCGACTGTTGGTGCTCCGCAGGTTGCTTATCGTGAAACCATCACGAAGAAGCACGAAGAGGACTACACCCACAAGAAGCAGTCCGGTGGTACCGGTCAGTTCGCCCGCGTCAAGCTGGTGTTCGAACCGAACCCGGACGGCGACGATTTCGTCTTCGAATCCAAGATCGTTGGCGGTGCTGTTCCGAAGGAATACATCCCGGGCGTTCAGAAGGGTATCGAAAGCGTCCTGTCGTCTGGTCCGCTGGCAGGCTTCCCGATGCTGGGCGTCAAGGCGACCCTCATCGACGGCGCCTTCCACGATGTCGACTCCTCGGTTCTCGCGTTCGAAATCGCTTCCCGCGCCTGCTTCCGTGAAGCAGCCAAGAAGGCTGGCGCTCAGCTCCTCGAGCCGATGATGAAGGTCGAAGTCGTAACGCCGGAAGATTACGTCGGTGACGTGATCGGTGACCTGAACTCCCGCCGTGGCCAGATCCAGGGCCAGGAATCGCGCGGCATTGCCGTTGTGATCAATGCCCACGTGCCGCTGGCGAACATGTTCAAGTACGTCGACAACCTGCGCTCCATGAGCCAAGGCCGCGCCCAGTACTCGATGACTTTCGATCACTATGCGCCGGTCCCGACGAACGTCGCGAATGAAATTCAGGCCAAGTACTCCGGTCAGAAGTGACCGGAGTAATCCGCCCTATCAAATGAGAGAATAACCCCTGACGGGGACAAGAACGGAGAGCCGGAAATGGCAAAGAGCAAGTTTGAGCGCAACAAGCCTCACGTCAACATTGGCACGATCGGTCACGTTGACCATGGCAAGACGTCGCTGACGGCCGCGATCACGAAGTATTTCGGCGAATACAAGGCCTATGACCAGATCGACGCGGCTCCTGAAGAAAAGGCCCGTGGCATCACCATTTCGACGGCGCACGTCGAATACGAGACGCCGAACCGCCACTATGCGCACGTCGACTGCCCCGGCCACGCCGACTATGTGAAGAACATGATCACCGGTGCGGCGCAGATGGACGGCGCGATCCTGGTTTGCTCGGCCGCCGACGGCCCGATGCCGCAGACCCGCGAGCACATCCTGCTCGCCCGTCAGGTCGGCGTTCCGGCAATCGTCGTGTTCCTCAACAAGGTCGACCAGGTTGACGATGCCGAGCTTCTCGAGCTCGTCGAACTGGAAGTGCGCGAACTTCTGTCGTCCTACGACTTCCCGGGCGACGACATCCCGATCATCAAGGGTTCGGCTCTTGCTGCTCTTGAAGATTCGGACAAGAAGATCGGCGAAGACGCGATCCGCGAGCTGATGGCAGCGGTTGATGCCTACATCCCGACGCCCGAGCGCCCGATCGATCAGCCGTTCCTGATGCCGATCGAAGACGTGTTCTCGATCTCCGGCCGTGGTACGGTCGTGACCGGCCGCGTCGAGCGCGGCATCGTCAAGGTTGGCGAAGAAGTCGAGATCGTCGGCATTCGTCCGACCTCGAAGACGACGGTGACCGGCGTTGAAATGTTCCGCAAGCTGCTCGACCAGGGCCAGGCCGGCGACAACATCGGCGCGCTGATCCGCGGTGTAAACCGTGACGGCGTCGAGCGTGGCCAGATCCTGTGCAAGCCGGGTTCGGTCAAGCCGCACAAGAAGTTCAAGGCCGAAGCCTACATCCTGACGAAGGAAGAAGGCGGCCGTCATACGCCGTTCTTCACCAACTACCGTCCGCAGTTCTACTTCCGCACGACGGACGTGACGGGCATCGTGACGCTGCCGGAAGGCACGGAAATGGTCATGCCTGGCGACAACGTCACCGTTGACGTCGAGCTGATCGTGCCGATCGCGATGGAAGAAAAGCTGCGCTTCGCCATCCGCGAAGGCGGCCGCACCGTCGGCGCCGGCATCGTCGCTTCCATCATCGAGTAAGAGATGATGGGGCCGGTGCAGACCAGATCTGCGCCGGATGCATGAATTCTTTTAAGCAAGCGGCCGTTTAGCCGCTTGCTTATGACATAAAAATGTAGCAAATGGCGCGCGAGCGCGATTTGCCCCTGCTTCGCTATCGGGGCAGCAATCAAAATATAAGGTGGGTCGAAAGGCCCGGAGAGTGGAAAGGGATACCGGCTCGGTGTCCCCTTCGATCTTTGAAACCGGTGGTCCGCCTTAGGAAAAAGAACAAACCCGTGCCTTTCGTTCGGCACGTGGATAACAGACAACAAGGATAACGTCGAATGAACGGCCAAAATATCCGCATTCGCCTGAAGGCGTTCGATCACCGGATTCTCGATGCTTCCACGCGCGAGATCGTGTCGACGGCGAAGCGCACCGGTGCTAGCGTCCGGGGCCCCGTTCCGCTTCCGACCCGCATCGAGAAGTTTACGGTTAACCGGTCCCCCCACATCGACAAGAAGAGCCGCGAGCAGTTCGAGATGCGCACCCATAAGCGCCTTCTCGATATCGTTGACCCGACACCGCAGACGGTAGACGCGCTGATGAAGCTCGATCTCGCCGCTGGTGTCGATGTTGAGATCAAGCTCTGAGACTTCGGTTTCAGACTGAGTGAGAAGGATTGAACCGATGCGTTCGGGTGTAATTGCACAGAAGGTGGGAATGACCCGCGTCTACAACGACGCCGGCGAGCATATCCCGGTAACCGTATTGCGGCTGGAGAACTGCCAGGTCGTCGCACACCGCACCGTTGAGAAGAATGGCTACACCGCCGTTCAGCTCGGTGCCGGCACGGCGAAGGTAAAGAACACCTCCAAGGCGATGCGCGGCAACTTTGCCGTCGCAAATGTCGAGCCGAAGGCGAAGCTCGTCGAGTTTCGCGTTTCCGAAGACAACATGATCGATGTCGGCACTGAGCTGAAGGCCGATCATTTCACGGCCGGTCAGCTGGTGGACGTCACCGGTACCTCGATCGGTAAGGGTTTTGCCGGCGCCATGAAGCGTCACAACTTCGGTGGTCTGCGTGCCACGCACGGTGTGTCCGTTTCGCACCGTTCGCATGGTTCGACTGGTAACAACCAGGATCCGGGCAAGGTCTGGAAGGGCAAGCGCATGGCTGGTCATATGGGCCAGACGCGTGTCACCACCCAGAACCTCGAGATCGTCTCCACCGACGAGAACCGTGGCCTGATCCTCGTCAAGGGCGCCGTACCCGGCTCCAAGGGCGCTTGGATCGTCGTTCGCGACGCCGTCAAGTCGGCCGCGAAGTAAGGGAGCCAGCTACAATGGAATACAACGTCAAGACCCTCGAGGGAAAAGACGCCGGCAAGGTCTCCCTGTCGGACGAGATTTTCGGCCTCGATCCCCGCGAAGACATTCTGGCCCGCATGGTTCGTTGGCAGCTCGCCAAGAAGCAGCAGGGCAGCCACAAGACCAAGAGCCGTTCGGAAGTTTCCCGCACCGGTGCGAAGATGTACAAGCAGAAGGGTACGGGCCGCGCTCGTCACCATTCGGCCCGCGCTCCGCAGTTCCGTGGCGGTGGCCGTGCTCATGGTCCGGTCGTCCGCAGTCACGAGCATGATCTTCCCAAGAAGGTTCGCGCTCTCGCCCTGCGCCACGCCCTGTCTGCAAAGATGAAGTCGGAAGACCTCATCATTGTCGACAACCTGGTGGCCGCTGAAGCGAAGACCAAGGCTCTGGCCGGTTCCTTCGCCGAACTCGGCTTCACCAACGCGCTCTTCATCGGCGGCGCCGAGCTCGACAACAACTTCAAGCTCGCCGCTCAGAACATCCCGAACGTCGATGTTCTGCCGGTTCAGGGCATCAATGTTTACGACATCCTGCGCCGCGGCAAGCTCGTGCTTTCCAAGGCTGCGGTAGAAGCTCTGGAGGAGCGGTTCAAATGACGGATCTTCGCCACTATGATGTGATCGTCTCGCCGGCGATCACCGAAAAGTCGACGCTGGCATCCGAGCAGAACCAGGTCGTCTTCAACGTTGCCAAGACTGCTTCCAAGCCGGAGATCAAGGCTGCCGTAGAGGCGCTGTTCGGCGTGAAGGTCACGGCCGTCAACACGCTTGTCCGCAAGGGCAAGGTGAAGCGGTTCCGCGGCTTCATCGGCAAGCAGAAGGACGTAAAGAAGGCTGTCGTGACCCTGGCCGAAGGTCAGACGATCGACGTCTCCACCGGTCTCTGAGGTATAAGATAATGGCATTGAAAAGCTTCAACCCGACGACCCCGAGCCAGCGTCAGCTGGTCATCGTCGACCGGTCCGGCCTTTGGAAGGGCAAGCCTGTCAAGACGCTGACGGAAGGTCTCTCCAAGAGTGGCGGCCGTAACAACCTCGGTCGCATCACCGCCCGCTTCATCGGCGGCGGTCACAAGCGTACTTACCGCCTGGTCGACTTCAAGCGTCGCAAGTTCGACGTCGAAGGCACGGTCGAGCGTCTGGAATACGACCCGAACCGCACCGCGTTCATCGCGCTCGTCAAGTACGAGGACGGCGAATTGGCCTACATCCTCGCACCGCAGCGCCTTGCTGCGGGCGACAAGGTCATCGCATCCGACAAGGCTGTCGACGTAAAGCCGGGCAACACCATGCCGCTGCAGTACATCCCGGTCGGCTCGATCGTTCACAACGTCGAAATGAAGCCGGGCAAGGGCGGTCAGATCGCCCGTTCGGCAGGCACTTACGTGCAGCTCGTCGGCCGCGATGCCGGCATGGCGATCCTCCGCCTGAACTCGGGTGAACAGCGCCTGGTGCCGGGCTCGTGCCTTGCAACCGTCGGCGCCGTTTCCAACCCGGACCACGGCAACATCAACGACGGCAAGGCTGGTCGCACCGTCTGGCGCGGCAAGCGTCCGCATAACCGCGGCGTCGTCATGAACCCGGTCGACCATCCGCACGGCGGTGGTGAAGGCCGCACCTCCGGTGGCCGTCATCCGGTCACCCCGTGGGGCAAGCCGACCAAGGGCAAGCGCACTCGTTCGAACAAGTCCACCGACAAGTTCATTATGCGCTCCCGCCACGACCGTAAGAAGTAAGAGAAGGGAAGTCGTTCAATGGCTCGTTCAGTATGGAAAGGTCCGTTTGTTGACGGCTATCTTCTCAAGAAGGCTGAGAAGGTACGTGAAGGCGGACGCAGTGAAGTGATCAAGATGTGGAGCCGTCGCTCCACGATCTTGCCGCAGTTCGTTGGTTTGACGTTTGGCGTCTACAACGGCTCGAAGCACATTCCGGTCAGCGTCAACGAAGACATGGTCGGACACAAGTTCGGTGAATTCGCTCCCACCCGTACCTATTACGGTCACGGCGCGGACAAGAAGGCGAAGAGGAAGTAATCATGGCGAAGGCTAAGACCGAACGCCGGCTGAAGGACAATGAGGCGCAGGCAGTTGCCCGCACCCTCCGCGTCAGCCCACAGAAGCTGAACCTCGTTGCCGCCATGATCCGCGGCAAGAAGGTCGAACGCGCGCTTGCAGAACTTGAATTCTCGCGCAAGCGCATCGCCGGCACGGTGAAGAAGACTCTTGAGTCCGCAATCGCCAATGCCGAAAACAACCATGACCTCGACGTCGACTCGCTGATCGTTTCGGAAGCTTATGTCGGCAAGTCGATCGTGATGAAGCGTTTCCACGCTCGTGGCCGCGGCCGTGCATCTCGCATCGAGAAGCCGTTTGCGCACCTGACGATCGTCGTTCGCGAAGTCGAGGAAAAAGGGGAGGCCGCATAATGGGCCAGAAAATTAATCCGATCGGTTTTCGCCTCGGCATCAACCGTACCTGGGACAGCCGCTGGTTCGCCGACAATGCCGAATACGGCCAGCTCCTCCATGAGGATCTGAAGATCCGCGCCTACCTGATGCAGGAGCTGAAGCAAGCCGGTATCGCCAAAGTGGTCATCGAGCGTCCGCACAAGAAGTGCCGCGTTACGATCCACTCGGCTCGCCCGGGTCTGATCATCGGCAAGAAGGGTGCGGACATCGAGAAGCTTCGCAAGAAGATCGCCACGATGACCAATTCGGAAACGCACCTCAACATCGTCGAAGTGCGCAAGCCGGAAATCGACTCGACGCTCGTCGCCCAGTCGATCGCTCAGCAGCTCGAGCGCCGCGTGGCTTTCCGCCGTGCGATGAAGCGTGCTGTTCAGTCCGCCATGCGTCTTGGCGCCGAAGGCATCAAGATCACCTGCGCCGGCCGTCTCGGCGGTGCCGAAATCGCCCGTACGGAATGGTACCGCGAAGGTCGCGTTCCGCTTCACACGCTGCGCGCTGACATCGACTACGGTACGGCGGAAGCCGAAACCGCATTCGGCATCTGCGGCATCAAGGTCTGGATCTTCAAGGGCGAAATCCTTGAGCACGATCCGATGGCTTCCGAACGTCGCGCGCTGGAAGGCGACGCGCAGGGTCCGGCAAGCCGTGAACGTGACCGTGGCGATCGTGGTGATCGTCGCCGCGAACGCGAAAACGCTTGATCAACGCTGGCGAAAGATAAGCTCGGAGAAGTAAGAAAATGTTGCAGCCAAAGCGTACCAAGTACCGCAAGCAGTTCAAGGGTCGCATCAAGGGTGTGGCCAAGGGCGGCTTCGATCTGGCCTTCGGCGAATTCGGCCTGAAGTCCCAGGAACCCAACCGCGTCAACGCCCGCGAGATCGAGGCGGCCCGCCGCGCGATCACGCGTGCCATGAAGCGCGCCGGCCGTGTGTGGATCCGCGTATTCCCGGACGTTCCGGTGACCGCGAAGCCGACCGAAGTGCGTATGGGTAAGGGCAAGGGCTCTGTCGAATACTGGGCCTGCAAGGTCAAGCCCGGCCGCATGATGTTCGAGATCGATGGTGTTTCGGAGGAGCTCGCCCGCGAGGCGCTTCGTCTCGGCGCCGCCAAGCTCTCGGTCAAGACGCGCTTCGTACAGCGCATCGCAGAGTAAGGAGAAGGCACGATGAAAGCCGAAGACGTACGCGGCCTCACGGCCGATCAGCTCAAGGACAAGCTCGCCGACCTCAAGAAGGAGCAGTTCAACCTGCGCTTCCAGAAGGCCACCGGTCAGTTGGAAAAGTCCTCGCGCATCAACGAAGTCCGCAAGGATATCGCCCGCGTGAAAACCATTGCCCGCCAGAAGGCGGCAGAAGCCAAGGCTTAAGGAAGAATAATATGCCGAAACGCATTCTGCAGGGCGTAGTCGTTTCCGACAAGAACGAGAAGACCGTTGTTGTCCGGGTAGAGCGCCGATTCGCGCATCCGCTGCTTCAAAAGACGGTCCGCCGTTCCAAGAAGTACAAGGCGCATGACGAGAACAACCAGTACAAGGTTGGTGACGTTGTTTCCATCGAGGAATGCGCGCCGATCTCCAAGGATAAGCGCTGGACGGTGGTTGCCGCCCAGGCTTAATTTTACAGAGATTTCGGCCAGGCCCTTGCGTCTGGCTGAAATATCTGTATGAAGCAGCGCATTGGCGCAGGACGCTCGGTAACGGGCGTTCTTTTGCTTTGAGCGCAGGGAAGGTCCCTTTCAGGGAAACCACCTTGGCAAGACCCATCCCGCGCACATCGAAATTCTGTCCAAAGCCGGCTCCGTACGTTTTCAGCGTTCGGTAGCGCCGGTCATTAGAAAAAGGCGACCTGACATGATTCAGATGCAAACAAACCTCGACGTGGCGGACAATTCCGGCGCACGTCGTGTCATGTGCATCAAGGTGCTGGGCGGCTCGAAGCGTAAGTATGCTTCCATCGGCGACGTCATCGTCGTTTCGATCAAGGAAGCCATCCCGCGCGGCCGCGTCAAGAAGGGTGATGTGATGAAGGCGGTTGTTGTGCGTACCGCCAAGGACATCCGTCGTCCGGACGGCAGCGTCATCCGCTTCGACAACAACGCAGCGGTCCTCATCGACAACAAGAAAGAGCCGATCGGCACCCGTATCTTCGGACCGGTTCCGCGCGAACTTCGCGCCAAGAACCACATGAAGATCATCTCGCTGGCTCCGGAAGTACTGTAAGGGAGCGCGAGACATGCAGAAGATTAAGAAGGGCGACAACGTCGTCGTATTGACCGGCAAGGACAAGGGCCGCACTGGCGAAGTGCTTCAGGTTCTGCCGAAGGAAGACCGCGCCGTCGTGCGTGGCATCAACATGGTGAAGCGCCACCAGCGTCAGTCTCAGACGCAGGAAGCTGGCATCATCAACAAGGAAGCTTCCATTCACCTGTCGAACATCGCGATCGCCGCGAAAGACGGCAAGCCGACCCGTGTTGGCTTCTCCGTTGTCGACGGCAAGAAGGTGCGTGTGGCCAAGCGTACGGGAGATGTGATCGATGGCTGAGGCAAAATATGAGCCGCGGCTCAAGAAGGAATATGTTTCCCGCATCCGCGGCGCGCTGAAGGAGCAGTTCTCCTACGCAAACGAGATGATGATCCCGAAGCTGGACAAGATCGTGATCAACATGGGCGTTGGCGAAGCGACGGCTGACTCGAAGAAGCCAACCGTTGCTGCTGCAGACCTCGCAGCGATCGCCGGTCAGAAGCCGGTCATCACGCGCGCTCGCAACTCGATCGCAGGCTTCAAGGTCCGCGAACAGATGCCGATCGGCGCGAAGGTCACTTTGCGCGGCGCCCGCATGTATGAATTCCTGGATCGCCTGGTCAACATCGCGCTTCCGCGCGTTCGCGACTTCCGCGGCCTGAATCCGAAAAGCTTTGACGGCCGTGGCAACTTCGCTATGGGCATCAAGGAACACATTGTGTTCCCTGAGATCAACTACGACAAGGTTGATCAGATGTGGGGCATGGACATCATCGTTTGCACGACGGCGACCAACGACGACGAAGCGCGGGCTCTTCTGAAAGAGTTCAACTTCCCGTTCCGTCAGTAACCGTAACGACGAGCGTTAAAAAGGAACTCCCGATATGGCGAAAACCAGCGCAGTTGAAAAGAACAAGCGCCGCCGCAAGACCGTCGCTCAGCACGCTGCCAAGCGCGCTGTTCTGAAGGCGACCATCATGAACCAGGACCTTCCGATCGAAGAGCGGTTCAAAGCAACTATCAAGCTCGCTTCGCTGCCGCGCGATGGCTCGAAGACGCGTATCCGCAACCGTTGCGAAGTCACCGGTCGCCCGCGCGCTTTCTATCGCAAGCTCAAGATGTCGCGTATCGCGCTTCGTGAGCTTGGCAACCTCGGCAAAGTGCCGGGCATCGTCAAGTCGAGCTGGTAAGGAGATCGTTAGATGACCATGACTGATCCCTTGGGCGATATGCTCACCCGTATCCGCAATGGTGCCGCTCGCCGCAAGTCGACCGTAAGCACGCCGGCTTCCAAGCTGCGCGCTCGCGTCCTCGACGTTCTGCAGGCGGAAGGCTACATCCGCGGTTATTCGGAAATCGATTACGGTAACGGCAAGTCCGAAATCGAAATCGAACTCAAGTACTACGAAGGTGCGTCGGTGATCCGTGAGATCGGCCGCGTCTCCAAGCCGGGCCGCCGGGTCTATGTCTCGGTAAAGTCCATTCCGCAGGTCGCGAACGGCCTCGGCATCACCATCCTTTCGACCCCGAAGGGCGTGATGGCCGATCACCAGGCTCGCGAACAGAACGTTGGTGGCGAGGTTCTCTGCTCGGTCTTCTAAGACTTGAGCAGGGGAACTCCATAACGAACAGACAGGATTGAAACATGTCTCGTATCGGTAAAAAGCCCGTTCAGGTTCCTGCAGGGATCACGGCCACTGTTGATGGCCAGAAAGTGACTGCCAAGGGCCCGAAGGGCGAGCTGTTCTTCGTCGCAAACGACGAGATCAAGCTGGCACTCGAAGACAATGCCGTTTCGGTGACCCCGGTCAACGATTCGAAGGATGCTCGTTCCAAGTGGGGCATGTCCCGCACGATGATCGAAAACATCTTCAAGGGCGTAAAGGACGGTTTTGAGCGCAAGCTCGAGATCAACGGCGTCGGTTACCGCGCGTCCATGCAGGGCAAGAACCTGCAGCTGGCGCTCGGTTTCTCCCATGACGTGGTCTATGAACCGCCGCAGGGCATCACCATTGCCGTTCCGAAGCCGACGGAAATCGTCGTGACCGGCATCAATAAGCAGCAGGTCGGTCAGGTTGCCGCGGAAATCCGCGAATACCGCGGTCCGGAGCCCTACAAGGGCAAAGGCGTCAAGTACGCCGAGGAACGGATCGTCCGCAAGGAAGGCAAGAAGAAGTAAGGATCACGCGAAATGGCTAGCAGGAAACAAGCACTTGCAAAGCGCGCGAGCCGCGTGCGCCGCCAGATCAAGGCGGTTGCCAACGGCCGTCCGCGCCTGTCGGTTCATCGCTCGTCGAAGAACATCTATGTCCAGGTCATCGATGACGTGGCCGGCCGCACTCTTGCTGCCGCTTCCACGCTCGACGCTGATCTGCGCTCGGCGCTGAAGACCGGCGCTGACGTCGCGGCTGCTGCCGCCGTCGGCAAGCTGGTAGCCGAACGTGCCGCCAAGGCCGGTGTCAAGGAAGTCGTGTTCGATCGCGGCGCCTTCATCTATCACGGCCGCATCAAGGCGCTCGCCGAAGCTGCCCGCGAAGGCGGTCTGAGCTTCTAAGAATTTTCGCCCGGTTTCCTTCAGAGAGGGGAGGCCGGGCGAAACGCGGTTCTGCCGCAATCATCAGTCGTTCCATCTTAGTCCTTCATGGACAGGGGATGGTTGGCTCCCGGAAATTGCCCGTTGCACCCGGAAAAGAAAAAGGAAAAGGACAATGGCACAAGAAAGAAGAGGCCAGCGCGAAGATCGCCAGAGCCGCGAAGAGCGCGATAGCGAATTCGTCGACAAGCTGGTCGCGATCAACCGCGTCGCCAAGGTCGTCAAGGGCGGCCGTCGTTTTGGTTTCGCAGCCCTCGTCGTCGTTGGCGACCAGAAGGGCCGCGTTGGCTTTGGCCATGGCAAGGCACGCGAAGTGCCGGAAGCCATCCGCAAGGCAACTGAAGCTGCCAAGCGCGAACTGATCTTCGTACCGCTGCGCGATGGCCGTACGCTGCATCACGACGTCAACGGCCGTCACGGCGCCGGCAAGGTTCTGCTGCGCTCCGCCAAGGCCGGTACCGGCATCATCGCCGGCGGCCCGATGCGCGCCGTTTTCGAAACCCTTGGCATGCACGATGTTGTCGCCAAGTCGACCGGTTCGTCGAACCCTTATAACATGGTTCGCGCCACGTTCGACGCCCTGAAGCATCAGGTGCATCCGAAGGACGTTGCAGCTCAGCGTGGTCTCAAATACGCCACGCTGCAGGCTCGCCGCGCCGCTTCCGGCAACGCGTCTGAAGAATAAGAGGAGTCTGATCCATGGCCAAGGCTACGAAGAAGACTGAAGCAAAGACGATCACGGTCGAACAGATCGGCTCGCCTATTCGCCGTCCGGCTGTCCAGCGCGCAACGCTGGTTGGTCTGGGCCTCAACAAGATGCACCGGGTCCGCACCCTGGAAGACACTCCTTCCGTTCGTGGCATGATCCGGGCTGTCCAGCATCTCGTTCGCGTTGTCGACGAGAAGTGAGACGGAGGAATTGACCATGAAACTGAATGAGATCAAGGACAACGAAGGCGCCACCAAGGATCGTATCCGCGTCGGTCGCGGTATCGGTTCCGGCAAGGGCAAGACCGGTGGTCGCGGCGTGAAGGGTCAGAAGGCCCGTTCCGGCGTTGCGATCAACGGCTTCGAAGGCGGCCAGATGCCGATCTATCGCCGCCTGCCGAAGCGCGGCTTCAACAACATCTTCGCCTCTGACTACGTCGTCGTTTCGCTCGGCCGTATCCAGACCGCGATCGATGCTAAGAAGCTCGACCCGAAGGCCACGATCGACGCGGCTGCCCTCAAGGCTGCCGGTGTCATCCGTCGCCCGAAGGACGGCGTGCGCATCCTGTCCGACGGCGAACTGAAGGCTAAGGTATCGATCGAAGTTGCCGGCGCTTCCAAAGCTGCCGTCGAAAAGATCGAAAAGGCCGGCGGTTCGGTGAAGCTTCTCGCTGTAGCTGAAGCTGCGGCGGAATAAATCGTTTGAAAGTCGCCCGGTTTGAGCTTCACACCGGGCGATTTTATCTCCATATGTGAGCCTCACGATCCCGAAGCGATCCTGTTGGTCGCCTGACCGGGATCATACGGAAAACAGGGTGAGGCATCCGATTGCGTCGCAATCTCCGCGCCCGGTTTTTTTGAACCAGAATTTTTAGACTGCTTTCCGGGTCCGGCATTTCCCCCGCCGCCGGAGATTTGGTCGGGCGGAGAATTGCATGGCTTCTGCAGCGGAACAACTTGCCTCCAATCTGAATTTTTCCACCTTCGCCAAGGCGGAGGACCTCAAAAAGCGGCTGTGGTTTACCCTTGCAGCATTGCTTGTTTATCGCCTCGGCACGCATATCCCGCTTCCGGGCCTGAACCCCGAAGCCTACGCTCAGGCTTTCCGCGGCCAGGCTGGCGGCATTCTCGGCCTCTTCAACATGTTTGCCGGCGGCGCCGTCGAGCGCATGGCGATCTTCGCCCTCGGCATCATGCCGTATATTTCCGCGTCGATCATCGTGCAGCTGATGACCTCGGTCGTGCCTTCGCTTGAGAACCTCAAGAAGGAAGGCGAGGCAGGCCGCAAGATCATTAACCAGTACACCCGTTACGGCACCGTCCTGCTCGGCACCTTGCAGGCCTATGGTATCGCCGTCGGCCTTGAGAGCGGGCAGGGGATCGTCGCGGATCCGGGCTGGTTCTTCCGCATTTCCACTGTTGTGACGCTCCTCGGCGGAACCATGTTCCTGATGTGGCTCGGCGAGCAGATCACCTCGCGCGGCATCGGCAACGGCATTTCGCTGATCATTTTCGCGGGCATTGCCGCAGGTCTTCCGACCGCACTGGCCGGCACACTGGAACTCGGCCGCACCGGCGCCCTTCCGACGGCGCTGATTCTCACTGTCATCGTGGTGGCCATCGGGGTCATCGCCCTGATCGTGTTTGTCGAGCGTGCCCAGCGCCGCCTTCTGATCCAGTATCCGAAGCGCCAGGTCGGCAACCGCATGTTCCAGGGCGATACGTCGCACCTGCCGTTGAAGCTCAATACCTCGGGCGTCATCCCGGCGATCTTTGCCTCGTCGCTGCTGCTTCTGCCGGCGACAGCGGCAGGCTTTGCCGGCAACAGCCAGCTCCCGAACTGGGCGACCATGATCATTTCTGCGCTCGGTCACGGCCAGCCGCTGTTCATGCTCTTCTACGGCATGCTGATCGCCTTCTTCGCCTTCTTCTATACCGCCATCGTCTTCAATCCGAAGGATACGGCGGACAATCTGAAGAAGCATGGCGGCTTCATTCCCGGCATCCGTCCGGGCGAGCGCACAGCCGAATACATCGATTACGTGCTGACCCGCATCACGGTGGTCGGCGCGATTTACCTCGTCTTCGTCTGCATCCTGCCGGAGTTCCTGGTTGCCCGCACGGGCGTGCCATTAGCCCTTGGTGGTACTTCGCTTTTGATCGTTGTCAGTGTAACCCTCGATACGGTTGCACAGATTCAGGGACATCTCATTGCGCAGCAGTATGAGGGTCTGATCAAGAAGTCGAAACTGCGCGGAGGAAAGAGGGGACGATGAGATTGATTCTTTTGGGGCCGCCGGGCGCGGGTAAGGGAACCCAGGCCCAGCGGATCGTGGAGAAGCACGGCATACCGCAGCTCTCCACGGGGGACATGCTTCGGGCCGCGGTGGCCGCCGAGACGGAAGTCGGCAAGCGCGCCAAGGCGGTTATGGACGCAGGCAACCTCGTGTCCGACGACATCGTCAACGCGATCGTCTCCGAGCGAATCGACCAGGCGGATGCCGCCAACGGCTTTATCCTCGACGGTTTCCCCCGCACGCTCGTCCAGGCCGATGCGACCGAGGAAATGTTGCGGTCGAAGGGCCTCGATCTTTCCGTGGTCATCGAGCTGCGAGTGGACGACAAAGAGCTCGTTCGCCGCGTATCGGGCCGGTATTCCTGCGCCCAGTGCGGTACGGTCTATCACGATACGGACAAGAAGCCGGCAAGCGAGGGCGTCTGCGACAAGTGCGGCTCGACGCATTTCAAGCGCCGGCCGGACGACAATGCCGAGACCATGACCAAGCGTCTCGAGGTCTATTACAAGGAGACCTCGCCGCTGATCGGTTATTACCACGCCAAGGGCAAGCTCAAGGTTGTGGATGGCATGGCCGAGATCGACGAGGTCACGGCTGATATCGAGGCAATCCTGGCGGCTCTTTAGGAGGCCGTCATCGATCTGTTAAAGAATCTTGGGCGGAGTGGTTGCATTTCGGCGCTGATTCCGCTAAACACCGCGCCAACTCGCGACAGCTATTGAGCGATCGGCGCGGATTTCCCGCAAGGACATCCGGGACCGGTCGTTTTGACCTGTTCCGTATGGCGTTTGAACTGGCGGCCGCTGAGTGGCTGCTCTCATAGAAGAAGTACCACTTGCCGGATGGCAACTGGAACCAAGGAGAATAGGCGTGGCACGTATCGCTGGCGTCAACATCCCGACTGCGAAGCGCGTCGTTATCGCGCTGACCTACATTCACGGGATCGGCACAAAATTTGCGCAGGAAATCGTGGAAAAGGTCGGTATTCCGGCTGAGAAGCGCGTCCATCAGCTGACGGACTCGGAAGTCCTTCAGATCCGCGAAACCATCGACCGCGACTATCAGGTCGAAGGTGATCTTCGTCGCGAAACCTCGATGAACATCAAGCGCTTGATGGACCTCGGCTGCTACCGCGGCCTGCGTCATCGCCGCGGCCTTCCGGTTCGCGGTCAGCGCACGCACACCAACGCCCGTACCCGCAAGGGGCCGGCTAAGGCGATTGCTGGCAAGAAGAAGTAATTTTGGGTGATCGGTCTTGGTGGGTAGGGGCGTTGCCGCTGCTCGCCGTGACGTTTATGGATCACTCCAAGGTGGAGCCGCTGGAATTACGGCGGTGCAGAGATCAACGAAAGGGATAATATGGCCAAGGAAGCCACCCGCGTTCGCCGCCGCGAACGCAAGAATATCACGTCGGGCGTAGCTCACGTCAATTCAACCTTCAACAATACGATGATCACCATCACTGACGCGCAGGGCAATGCCATTGCCTGGTCGTCTGCTGGTGCCAAGGGCTTCAAGGGTTCGCGCAAGTCGACCCCGTTCGCGGCTCAGATCGCTGCCGAAGACTGCGCCAAGAAGGCTCAGGAGCATGGCATGAAGTCGCTGGAAGTCGAAGTTTGCGGTCCGGGCTCCGGCCGTGAATCGGCTCTGCGCGCTCTGCAGGCTGCCGGCTTCATGATCACCTCGATCCGCGATGTGACCCCGATCCCGCACAACGGCTGCCGCCCGCGCAAGAAGCGCCGCGTCTGATCGTCGGAATGGAAGGGGCTGCCGAAAGGCGGCCTCTCTCGTGGACTCGGGCATAGCCGCCTGATCCTCTCTCGGAGGTTCGGCGGCTTTACCCATATAGCCGATGAACATCTTCGTTCCTCTCGGTGTTCCTCATGCTCGGTTGCCACGATTGAATGGTGGCAACGAACGGAAGGTATTTAGTCATGATCCAGAAGAACTGGCAGGAACTGATCAAGCCGAACAAGGTGGAATTCTCCTCCTCCGGCCGTACCAAGGCAACGCTGGTTGCCGAACCCCTGGAGCGCGGCTTCGGTCTGACGCTCGGCAACGCGCTTCGCCGCGTGCTTCTGTCGTCTCTGCGCGGTGCTGCTGTTACCGCAGTGCAGATCGACGGCGTATTGCATGAGTTCTCCTCCATCCCGGGCGTCCGGGAAGATGTGACGGACATCGTGCTCAACATCAAGGAAATCGCCATCAAGATGGATGGCGACGATGCCAAGCGCATGGTCGTGCGCAAGCAGGGCCCAGGCGCTGTCACCGCCGGCGACATTCAGACGGTCGGCGATATTGAGATCCTGAACCCCGACCACGTGATCTGCACACTCGACGAGGGCGCAGAAATCCGCATGGAGTTCACGGTCAACAACGGCAAGGGCTATGTTCCGGCCGATCGCAACCGCGCGGAAGACGCTCCGATCGGGCTTATCCCGGTCGACAGCCTCTATTCCCCGGTCAAGAAGGTGTCCTACAAGGTGGAAAACACCCGTGAAGGACAGGTTCTCGACTATGACAAGCTGACCATGACGATCGAAACCGACGGCTCGGTCACAGGCGAAGACGCTGTTGCCTTCGCCGCCCGGATCCTTCAGGACCAGCTCGGCGTGTTCGTCAATTTCGACGAACCGCAGAAGGAAGCCGAAGAAGAATCCGTCACCGAGTTGGCGTTCAACCCGGCGCTCCTCAAGAAGGTGGACGAACTGGAACTCTCTGTCCGTTCGGCCAACTGCCTGAAGAACGACAACATCGTTTATATCGGCGACCTCATCCAGAAGACCGAGGCGGAAATGCTGCGCACTCCGAATTTCGGTCGCAAGTCGCTGAACGAGATCAAGGAAGTTCTGGCATCCATGGGCCTCCATCTTGGTATGGAAGTTCCCGCCTGGCCGCCGGAAAATATCGAAGATCTCGCCAAGCGCTACGAAGACCAGTACTGAAATTAGCAAAGGCAGGTTTTGACTGCCTTTCCCCGTCAAACAGCAGGCACCTTGTCCAAAGATCCGGATGTCTGTATGTGCCAGGAAACGGCAGGCCCTAAGAAGAGTGGGTCCCTGCATTAAAGGAGAATAGCCATGCGCCACGGAGTAGCCGGCCGCAAGCTCAATCGTACCGCAAGCCACCGCAAGGCGATGTTCGCCAACATGGCGGCTTCGCTCATCACTCACGAGCAGATCGTGACGACCCTGCCGAAGGCGAAGGAAATCCGTCCGATCGTCGAAAAGCTCGTCACCCTCGGCAAGCGCGGCGACCTGCACGCTCGCCGCCAGGCGATCTCGCAGATCCAGGATCAGGACGCCGTCAAGAAGCTGTTCGACGCCATTGCCTCGCGTTACGCAACCCGCAACGGCGGTTACCTGCGTATCATGAAGGCTGGCTTCCGCCAGGGCGACAACGCTGCCATGGCCGTCATCGAGTTCGTCGAGCGCGATGTCGACGCCAAGGGCGCAGCCGACAAGGCTCGTGTTGCTGCTGAAGCAGAAGCTGCCGAAGCCGCATAATCCTGTCCGCATAGTCGGAATTTAGAAAAAGCCGGGTGGCAACGCCCGGCTTTTCTGCGTCAGCACTGACGTTGTTGTGCCGATGTTTGAGCTGCATCAATGAACGGCGTTTCCCATCGGTGTTCAATACTAGTATCTGCGCTTCCTCCCCCAAGGGCGCAGCAGGGCCGATTTCCCGCGGTCCGAAGAAAGGCCGGGCGCGAGCCCGGCCTTTGCCATTATCGGGACAACCATTTCGCCGGTGAGGCCCAGTCTTTGCATCGGATGGGCGCTCGCATCATGTCGCCGGCGGTTGCTGGTCTGCCGTCGGCGGTCCGGACCAGGAGGGTGGCCAGCGATCGAAGTCCCTCGCCATCCAGATCGCCTCTCCCTGAAGGGCGAACAACGCGTAACGCGGGGGATCCGGCCAACCGAACCAGTCGCGCTCCCGGGCGATCCACTGTTTGCCGTCAAATTGTGCGGTGGCGATTGTGACGTCGCCGAAACGTTGGATTTGCGGATGGCGTCCTATCCGGTCCTCATCGGCCGGCGTCGGCTTGAACCAGGAAATGGCACTCCGCCGACTTTGCCGGAAACGCCACCACCAAAGCAAGTCTATCCACCAGCCCTGGCCCAGACCGTCGGGGTCGAGGACCGCTGTCGGCTCCACTTGGTTACCGGCATTTCTTCCCATCGCGGGATAGTCGTCACGGCCCCGTGAAACGTCAACTCTGTCGTATTCCTCCGTTTAACGTGCTGGCCGTAAGGCAGGCTTGCCGCGCCTCCAGTTGAGAACCGGTCGCCGCAGCGGGCGGTAAGCGAGCAACAGGACGACGAGCGCAACGTGGATGAACGGCACCAGTGTAACCGATTTGACCGCGAGCACATAGTGGAACGCACCGCCGGCCGCGATCAGGTAGACGAGCTTGTGAAGCTTGTTCCAGCCCTGCTGGAGCTTACGGATAGACCAGTTGTTGGAGGTGAGTGCGAGCGGGAGGAGGAGCAGGAGGCAAGCAAATCCGATGGTGATGTAAGGCCTCTTCGCAATGTCGCCGCCGACCGCCCCGAGGTCGAGCCTGAGGTCGAGCAGTGCATAGACCGAAAAATGCATCAGGACGTAATAGAAGGCGAGAAGCCCAAGTGCGCGCCGGTAGCGGATCCAGTTGATGCCGGCGAGATCGCGCAGCGGGGTGATCGCGAGCGTCGCGATGATGAAGCGCAGCGCCCAGATGCCAAGGAGATGCTCGAATTCCTTGACGGGGTTGAAGCCCAGCCCGCCGGTGGCCGCCAGGTAGAAATACCAGGCGGCGGGACAGAGTCCGATCACATAGAGCATCCAGATGCTGGCGGAGTGATATCGGCGGGGCAGGGTGGGGAGGACCGCCATTCTCAATAGTTCGCCTTGAGGTCGAGGCCTGCATAGAGGCTTGCCACCTGCTCTGCATAGCCGTTGAACGGCAGGGTCGGCCGGCGCCCTGCGCCGAAGAAGCCGCCTTCGCCGATCCGCTGTTCGGTCGCCTGACTCCACCGGGGGTGGTCGACCGCCGGATTGACGTTGGAATAGAAGCCGTATTCACGCGCATTGGCGTTCTTCCAGGTCGTCTGCGGCTGCTGTTCGACCAGCGAGATCTTGACGATCGATTTGATGCTCTTGAAGCCATATTTCCATGGCACGACGAGACGGATCGGGGCACCGTTTTGGTTCGGCAGCGTTTCGCCATAGAGGCCGACCGCAAGAATAGTCAGGGGATGCCGGGCTTCGTCAAGCCGCAGGCCTTCGATATAGGGCCAGGGCAGAGGTTGGAAGAAGCCTTTCTGGCCGGGCATCTCCTCCGGCCGCACGACCGTTTCGAAAGCGACATATTTGGCGCTGCCGAGCGGTTCCACCTGATCGAGCAGGGCCGAAAGAGGGAAGCCGATCCAGGGAATGACCATCGACCAGCCTTCGACGCAGCGCATCCGATAGGTGCGGTCTTCGAGCGGTATCTTCATGAGTTCTTCGAGACCGAACTCCTTCGGCTTGCCGACCAAGCCGTCGACCTTGACGGTCCACGGGGTCGGCTTGAATTCCCCTGCATTCTGCGACGGATCCTCCTTGTTGACGCCGAATTCGTAGAAATTGTTGTAGGCGGTCACGGCTTCCTTGGGCGTCAGTGGTTCGTCCACTTTGAAAGCGCTGGGCGAGGCGGTAAGTGGTGCCGCCAGCGCACCGCCGGTGCCGCCGATGAGGAGGCCGGCAGCCGCCGTCCCCATGAAGCTTCGGCGGGACATGTAGATCTCGCGCGGTGTGATTTCCGAGGCCGGAATATGCGGCGGACGATGGGCGGACATGACGAAATCTCCTCTCAAGGCACAGGTGCCTTTTCTTCCTATACGTAACGCGGAACGGAAAGGTTTCACAGCATCGCAAAGATTGCGGCGGACCACGTTTGCGTGAGGAAACGATCGCTTTCGGTATGGAAAAGGCATGCCGGGAACCCCATCTCCGGTTTAAGGGTTCTCACCGTAGGGTGACAAAGCCTGCGATAGGAGATGGCGGATGACGACACGCAGCTGGGACGCGAGGACGGACGGCGAATTCACCGATCGCGCAGAACATCTGCGGCGCCTGCGCCGATTGGCGGCGATCGCGCGGCTGATGGATACGGCAATCCGCATTCCCGGGACCGGAATCCGCTTCGGCGCGGATTCGGTCCTCGGCCTCGTTCCACTCGTCGGCGATGCCGGCGGCGCCCTGGTCGGTCTTTATATCGTCAATGAAGCCCGCAGGCTCGGCCTGCCGCCGGCGAAGCTCGCGCGGATGCTCGGCAATGTCGCAGCCGATTCCATCCTCGGCAGCGTGCCTCTGGCGGGCGATGTCTTCGACCTCTTCTTCAAGTCGCATCGCCGGAACCTGCATGTGATCCTCGATCACTTCGGCATACATCCGGACGAGCTTCGGCAGAGATAGGCTAGCGGGCAACCGTACCGCTTTGGCCTGTCATGATAGTGACACTCATTGCCCTTTGCGGTAGGAAAGCCGCAAAACTAAGGGTTTTTGCGCGGCCGCCGGGAAAGCGGTAGACTGTTGCACACCCGAAAGACATCGAGGACAACACCATGCCTGCTTATCGCTCCAGAACCACGACCCATGGCCGCAACATGGCTGGCGCGCGCGGGCTCTGGCGTGCCACCGGGATGAAAGACAGCGATTTCGGCAAACCGATCATCGCCGTCGTCAACTCCTTCACCCAGTTCGTCCCAGGCCATGTGCATCTCAAGGATCTCGGCCAGCTCGTCGCCCGCGAGATAGAGGCTGCCGGAGGCGTCGCCAAGGAATTCAACACGATCGCCGTCGATGACGGCATCGCCATGGGCCACGACGGTATGCTCTATTCGCTGCCGTCGCGCGAAATCATCGCCGACTCGGTGGAATACATGGTCAATGCCCACTGCGCCGACGCCATGGTCTGCATTTCCAACTGCGACAAGATCACCCCCGGCATGCTGAATGCCGCCATGCGCCTCAACATTCCGGCGGTCTTCGTGTCCGGCGGCCCGATGGAAGCCGGCAAGGTTGTCCTGCATGGCAAGACTGTAGCGCTGGACCTGGTCGACGCGATGGTTGCCGCCGCCGACGAGGCTGTTTCCGACGCTGATGTCCAGGCGATCGAACGTTCGGCCTGTCCGACCTGCGGCTCGTGCTCCGGCATGTTCACCGCCAATTCCATGAACTGCCTGACCGAAGCGCTCGGCCTGTCGCTGCCGGGCAACGGCTCCACGCTCGCCACCCATTCCGACCGCAAGCGCCTTTTCGTCGAAGCCGGCCATTTGATCGTCGATCTCGCCCGCCGCTACTACGAACAGGAGGACGAAAGCGTTCTGCCGCGTTCGATCGCCACCAAGGAGGCTTTCGAAAACGCCATGTCGCTCGACATCGCCATGGGCGGTTCGACCAATACCGTGCTGCATATTCTCGCCGCTGCCTATGAAGGCGGCATCGACTTCGGCATGGAGGATATTGACCGGCTGTCGCGCAAGGTTCCGTGCCTCTCCAAGGTCGCACCGGCCAAGAGCGACGTGCATATGGAGGACGTCCACCGCGCCGGCGGCATCATGCGCATTCTGGGCGAACTGGATCGCGGAGGCCTGCTCAATCGCGACTGCGGCACGGTCCATGCGACCACGCTGGGAGATGCGATCGACCGCTGGGATATCACCCGCACTAACAGCGAAACGGTGCGCGAGTTCTTCCGCGCGGCACCTGGCGGCGTCCCCACCCAGG
The DNA here is from genome assembly GCF_004343065.1 of Neorhizobium sp. S3-V5DH. Lineage (NCBI taxonomy): Bacteria > Pseudomonadati > Pseudomonadota > Alphaproteobacteria > Hyphomicrobiales > Rhizobiaceae > Neorhizobium > Neorhizobium sp. S3-V5DH. The sequence continues at coordinate 34,113 of NZ_SMCL01000023.1, read as the reverse complement.
TCGCCTTCAGCCAGTCCTCGCGCTGGGACGATCTGGATGCCGACGGCGAGAAGGGCGTCATCCGCTCGGTCGAACATCCGTTCTCGAAGGATGGGGGGCTTGCAGTCCTTTACGGCAATATTGCCTTGGACGGCTGCATCGTGAAGACCGCCGGTGTCGACGAGAGCATCTTGAAGTTCAGCGGCCCGGCCGTCGTTTTCGAAAGCCAGGACGCCGCGGTAAAAGGTATTCTCGGCAATGAGGTGAAGGCAGGCGACGTCGTCGTCATCCGTTACGAAGGGCCAAAGGGCGGACCGGGCATGCAGGAAATGCTCTATCCGACGAGCTACCTGAAGTCGAAGGGGCTCGGCAAGGCTTGCGCGCTGATCACCGACGGCCGCTTTTCGGGCGGTACGTCCGGCCTTTCGATCGGCCATGCTTCGCCGGAAGCCGCCCAGGGTGGCGCGATCGGTCTGGTCCGTCAGGGGGACATCATCGAGATCGACATTCCGAACCGCACCATCCATCTTGCGGTTTCCGATGCCGAACTTGCCGCCCGCCGCCATGAGCAGGAAGCGCTTGGCTGGAAGCCGGCGGTTCCCCGCAAGCGCAACGTCACGACCGCGCTGAAAGCCTATGCCGCCTTCGCCGCCAGCGCCGATAAGGGCGCCGTGCGGATATTGCCTGAATAGGAGATTGAAGCTGGGTCGTCGTCACAGCGGCCTGCTCAAGTTCCTGTAGGCTTCGTCGAGCTGCTTCATCCGCTCGGCATAGGCGGTTCGGATGCATTCGATGTCTTCGCCGCAGGACTGACGCTTCTTGAGCCAGGCGCTCTGTTCCTCTTGAAGCTTGTCGCGGTTGCCCATGGGCAGCAGGTTTACGAGAATGTCGAAGGTGGTCACCATCTTCACGTCCGCGTCGTTGAGCGACCTCGTATCGCAGATCACCTTTTCATCTACCGCGAGATTGGCGCGGTCGCAGTCGAAGCTTGCCGCGGAGGCTGTCGGCGCCGCCCACAAGGCAAAGCCGATAAAAAGCCCGGCCGGCGCGGTTGCGATCGAAATATATCTCATGCTTGCACTCCTGATGCTGACTGGAGAAATCCAGGAACGTTCCACAACACCAAAGGATGCGCTAAAGCCGGACAACAAGGACGGAGGTCTCTCGCCGGACGCCATGGCTTCCGCTGCGGCAGGCTTTATATAGTACCGGGTAACCTTACCGTTTCCGCCGATCTCTCCGTGATTCGGCCACCTTTCTTTTCCAGCCTTCCGCGCTACAAATCGAACGGGTTTCATAAAGTGAGGAATCACATGCTGAGCGTTTTCAAACGCGTTTCGACCGGCCTTTTCGTCCTGGCGCTTCTATGTCCTGTCCCGGCAATGGCGCAGGAACAGAAGACGGTTCCGCAAAGCCGCCAGGAGATGCAGCTTTCCTTCGCGCCTCTGGTCAAGCAGAGGGCGGGTGCCGTCGTGAATGTCTACGCCGAGCGGGTCGTGCAGCGCGTCAATCCGTTTGCGGGCGATCCCTTCTTCGAGCAGTTCTTCGGACAGCGCATGCCGAACCGCACAGAGAAGCAGTCGTCCCTCGGTTCGGGCGTCATTCTTTCGGCAGATGGTCTGGTGGTGACCAATAACCACGTCATCGAAGGCGCCGACGACATCAAGATCGCGCTCGCCGACGGCCGCGAGTTCGCCTGCGACGTGATGCTGAAGGACGAAAGGGTCGATCTGGCCGTGCTGCGCATCAAGGCGAAGGAGCAGTTCCCGGTTCTGCCGGTCGCCGATTCCGACCACGTGGAGGTCGGCGATCTGGTGCTGGCCATTGGCAACCCGTTCGGCGTCGGTCAAACCGTCACGAGCGGCATCGTTTCGGCACTGGCACGCAACCAGGTCACCACGGGCGATTTCGGGTTCTTTATTCAGACCGACGCGTCCATCAACCCCGGCAACTCCGGCGGCGCGCTGATAAACATGAACGGCGAACTGATCGGGATCAATACGGCCATCTTCTCCCGCGGCGGCGGCTCGAACGGCGTCGGTTTTGCAATCCCCGCCAATCTCGTCAAAGTGTTCCTTGCTTCGGCCGCCGAAGGAAAGACCAGCTTCGAGCGGCCTTATGTCGGCGCGACATTCGATGCCGTCACCTCCGATGTCGCCGAAGCCCTTGGACTGAAGACGGCCCGTGGCGCTCTGGTGGTGCGCCTGGTCGAAGGCGGACCCGCCGATCGGGCCGGCTTGAAACCGGGCGAGGTGGTGACCGCCGTCAACGGCATCGCCGTCGAACATCCGGATGCGCTGGGCTACCGTCTGACGACGGCAGGACTCGGCAAGCAGGCGATGCTTGATGTCCAGACTGCGGACGGCCACCGGCAGGTGACGATCGCCCTCAACACCGCTCCGGAGACCACGCCGCCGGATGATCGCCTGCTCGAAGGCCGTCATCCCTTCGCGGGCCTGCATGTCGCCAATCTTTCGCCGAAACTTGCGACGGAACTTCGCATCCCGGCAGAAAAGGCGGGTGTCGTCGTCACGGATGTGGCGCGCGGCTCGCCTGCTGCCCGTTACGGCTTCGAGCCAGGTGATATCGTGATCTCTCTGAACGGCACGACCGTCACCTCGACCAAGGCTCTGGAAGGCATGCTGGATGAGGATCCTGGGTTCTGGCGGGTCGAGATCGAGCGCAAGGGCCAGCGTATCCGGCAGTTCTTCAGATGAGCGGCGATCTTTTCGCGTCGCGGGTTCCAGACGAGGTCGCCAGCCGGCGGCCTCTCGCGGATCGTCTGCGGCCGAAGACGCTGGATGAGGTGACGGGCCAGCCGCATCTGACGGGTGATGACGGCGTCCTGCGCCGGATGATCGCTTCGGGCTCGCTCGGTTCGATGATTTTCTGGGGACCTCCGGGAACGGGCAAGACGACGGTGGCGCGGCTGCTCTCGGGAGAGGCGGGGCTCGCCTTCGAACAGATTTCCGCGATCTTTTCCGGCGTGGCGGACCTGAAAAAGGTCTTCGAGGCGGCGCGGATGCGCCGCATGGACGGCCGGCAGACTCTGCTCTTTGTTGATGAGATCCATCGCTTCAATCGTGCCCAGCAGGACAGTTTTCTGCCGGTCATGGAAGATGGCACGGTCATTCTCGTTGGCGCGACGACGGAAAATCCAAGCTTCGAGCTGAATGCGGCTCTCCTGTCGCGCGCCAGGGTTCTGACCTTCCGGCCGCATGACGAAGAGAGCCTGATGGAACTGCTGCAGCGCGCCGAGCAGGTGGAGGGAAGACCGCTGCCGCTCGATCCAGATGCGCGGGCCAGCCTGATCCGCATGGCCGACGGAGATGGCCGAGCGGTGCTGACACTGGCCGAAGAGGTCTGGCGGGCAGCGCGGGAAGGAGAGGTATTCGATACCGAAGGCCTCATCCGGATCGTTCAACGTCGTGCTCCCGTTTATGACAAGGCTCAGGACGGTCACTACAACCTCATTTCGGCACTGCATAAATCGGTGCGTGGTTCGGATCCCGATGCCGCACTTTATTATCTGGCTCGCATGTTCGATGCCGGCGAGGACCCGCTTTATCTTGGGCGCCGCTTAGTCAGGATGGCGGTGGAAGATATCGGCCTAGCCGATCCCCAGGCGCTGGTCATCTGCAATGCCGCCAAGGATGCTTACGACTATCTTGGTTCGCCGGAGGGAGAGTTGGCCCTCGCCGAGGCCTGCGTCTATCTGGCGACCGCACCGAAATCGAACGCGGTCTACACGGCGTTCAAGGCGGCAACCCGCGCTGCAAAGGAAAATGGCTCGCTTCTGCCGCCGAAACATATCCTCAATGCGCCGACAAAGCTCATGAAAGGCGAGGGATATGGAGAAGGCTATCGCTACGACCACGACGAGCCGGACGCCTTTTCCGGTCAGGACTATTTTCCGGAAAAGATGGGGCGGCAAACGTTCTACGACCCTCCGGAACGAGGTTTCGAGCGCGAGATCAGAAAAAGGCTCGACTGGTGGGCCAAGCTTCGCAAGGAGCGGAATGCCGGGTGATTTTCGCAGAGGCGATCAGGATGCCTGCTTGTGAGTGGCAGCCGCTCCCGGCGCGGCGACAAGTTTGACGGAAGAGTCAGCCAGGCCGTGATGGCCTTCCATATCGACCACCAGATGCCAATGGCCGTTTTCCGGGATGACAAGCCGGATCGGCGATTTCTTGGCGATGCCGCCCACATATTTAAAATCCAGCTTCTCTGTGAAGCGCTGGAAGTTGACGGCGGTCAGCAGCCGCACGTTGTTGACCGCGTTCAACGTCACTTCGATCACGGTACCTGCCCGCTGCAGTTTCAGATCGTAGTGGGTAAAACGGAAGCCGGGAGCGGTCATCACTGCCTCGCTGATGCCAATATGGAAAGTTTGACTATTCTAATGTACCGCCCTTAACGAATTATGGAACCTCGCGGTTACTTATGGGTTAGTCCCGTGAACTTCGAACTCGCAGGCGATCCAGTAATATGTCGCCGGGAGTTCAACAAGGCGGCTTTCGTCCCCTGCAGCCGCCGTAAAACAACAATAATATTTGACCTCCGACTGAATATCCCGTCGTCTCCTCGCGGCGGGATTTCTTTTTGCGCGATTTTTTGTCGGCGCCTGTCGGCTTTCTTTCCGCTTCCCCGTCCTTGGGGCATCATCAAATGATCCTTAGAGGAGGAAGCCATGTCGAGCAGGATATTTGCGGTTGTAATTGCTGCCATCGCTGCATCGGTCACGCCGACCGTTGTCAAGGCGGAACAATCCGCGCCCTCGGTGAACCAACCGGTAGCGACCGAACCCTCCAGGAAGGGCCATATCGAGACGGGTGGCATTCGCTATTATTATGAGATCCGGGGTGAGGGCGAACCGCTCCTCCTTCTGCACGGCGGTCTCGGCTCGATCGATATGTTTGCCCCGGTCATGCCCATGCTCACTGGACACCGTCAGGTGATCGGCGTCGATCTTCAGGGGCACGGCCGCACGCCGCTCGGCAAGCGGCCTATTTCTCTGGAAGCCATGGGCGCCGACATGGGCAAACTGGTTTCCGAACTCGGTTACAAGCAGGTCGACGTGCTGGGTTATTCCATGGGCGGCGGCGTCGCGCTCCAGATGGCGGCTCAATCGCCGGATAAGGTGCGGAGGCTCGTGATAGCGTCCGCTCCCTTCGCGAGGAAAGGCTTCTTCCCCGAGATGATTCCGCAGCAGGAATCGGTTGGGGCTGGCATGGCGGAGATGATGAAGGACACGCCGATGTTCATCTCCTACAAGGCCGTTGCGCCGGACGTTTCGGAATTCCCAAGGCTGCTTGACGCGATGGGCGATCTGATGCGCCGTGATTATGACTATTCCGATGCGATCCCGAAGCTGACGATGCCGGTCATGCTGGTTTTCGGCGACAGCGATATGGTTCGCCCGGAACATATCGTGGAGTTTTATCAAAAGCTTGGCGGCGGTCTGAGGGATGCCGGATGGATGCGGGAAAACATGTCGAAGTACCGGCTGGCGATCCTGCCCGACCTGACGCACTACGAGGCCTTTGCGTCTCCCGCCATGACCGCGACCGTGCTGCCATTTCTCGACGGCAAGAGCAATGCTCCCAACTGGGCAGAGCAGGTCAAGAAGTGATCGTTTCGCCCAAGAAGATGCCGGTAAGCGCTGGCATCTTCAATGGCTTTCAGACGCTTGCCGGCGTTTTCGGATTCACATCCTCAATACGATGAATCAATCTCTTAGGTTCTCGTGGTCGAGCTGAGTGGTGAGCGCCAGCACCGTCTCGCAGGTCGGCGTGGCGACGCCGGTAAGTTTTCCGAGTGCAACGACCATGCCGGTCAGCGGGCCGATTTCGAGAGGTTTGCCGGCGATCAAATCCTGAAGCATCGAGGTTTTCACCGGGCCGAAGCCGCCGGAACGGTTCAACTGTTCATCGACGCTGCCGTTGAAGACCGCGCCAAGCGCTTCGCCAACCGCTCTCGTTTCGGTCATGACCTTGCTGATCTGCTCGACGAGGAGCCTATTCTCCATCATCCTGTCCATCCGGGCACGGGTAAGCGCGCTGATCGGATTGTAGGCGGCATTCCCCATCAGCTTCGTCCAGATCGCATCACGGATGCGTTGTGTCGGCACGATCGTGATGCCGGCGCGGCCGAGAAGTTCGGAGACGGACACAAGGTCTTGTGAAAGCTCGCCCGAAGGCTCGCCGAGGAAGAAACGACCGTCCCCGTAGAGGCGGACCATGCCGGGCTCAACCACTTCTCCGCCCTGATAGGCGACGCAACCGATCACCCGTTCGGGTCCGACGAGCCGCCAGAGCTTGCCATCGGGGTCAAGCTCCGGCAATTGGCGTTCCGCGTGGCCGCTTTCCTCATCCCGGTGGAAGTACCACCAGGGAATGCCGTTGACGACCGGCACGATGCGTGTTCCGTCCTTGAGCAGACTGGCAAGGCCTTCGGCCGCATCCGCGAGCTGATGGCCCTTCATGCCGGTGATGACGAGATCTTGTTTCGGCAGTTCCTTGGGATCGCTGGTGGCGGCAAGCCTGACGTTGAGCGAACCTCCTTCACCGGTCTTCACCACGGTGAGGCCGTTTTCCTGGATCGCCGCCAGATGTGCACCGCGGGCGATGACCGAAACATTGACCTCGTCGCCAAGCGTGTTTGCGAGCTTTGCGGCAAAGGCTCCGCCGAGGGCGCCGGCGCCATAGATGCAGATATTCCTGATCGCCATGAGCTTTCTGTCTCCGCTTGCGTGCAATGCGGTAGATCTAGGGCATCCTGACGGAGCAGGCGAACGAGTTTTTGTGATGGGTCAATGCGTCAAATCGCCAGGCAGCAGTTCTGTCCGGCGCAGTTCATCGATGGCCGCGACGGCATCTTCGACCGACCATCCGGCCTTGACTGCGGCGGCGACCATTTTGATCTCGGCTTCTTCTTCGAGCGCCAGGAAGAGCGGCTCGAGCGCCTCCTGCACGGTAAGAATATGTTCATCCGGGGATGGGACGGACGCGCGTGCGGCAGACGTAGGCATGATACGCGATGCTCCTCTCTCGTTTTCTCATTTTTGTGATCAGACTCTTCACAATAATCGGATGCGCAAAATGTTCCGTGTGCATGTGGAAAATTCTCGGTTTTCCGCCGCTCCGTTTCAGAGCTTGTTCTTTCGCCAAGCCTCTGCCTTGTTGCACAGCTAAAATACATGTGATTCGGACGGCCGACGGGGCCGCTCGGGCGGCGGAGCCGATGCCAAGGAGATTGCGATGACGGACGGCAAGAAATACCAGATTACCGAGATGCGGCCGAAGATCACCGTGATCGGCGTCGGTGGCGGTGGCGGCAATGCGATCAACAACATGATTGCGGAAGAGCTCGAAGGGGTCGATTTCGTTGCCGCCAATACGGATGCTCAGGTGCTTGCCACCTCCAAGGCCTCCCGCCGCATCCAGCTTGGCGCACATGTGACGGAAGGGCTCGGGGCGGGGTCGCTGCCGGAGATTGGCCGGGCGGCCGCCGAAGAGTCGATCGACGAGATCATGGATCACCTTTCCGGTTCGCATATGTGCTTCGTAACGGCCGGCATGGGCGGCGGCACGGGCACGGGTGCTGCACCGGTGATCGCCCAGGCGGCACGCAGTGCCGGCATCCTGACGGTCGGCGTCGTGACGAAACCCTTCACCTTCGAAGGCAATCGCCGCATGAAGACGGCAGAAGCCGGCATCGAGGAACTGCGCCGGGCAGCCGATACGGTGATCGTCATCCCGAACCAGAACCTCTTCCGCATCGCCGACGCCAAGACGACCTTCGCCGACGCCTTTATGACCGCCGACCGAGTCCTGTTCGCAGGCGTCGGCTGCATCACCGACCTGATCGTCAAGGAAGGCCTGATCAATCTCGACTTCGCCGACGTGAAGTCGGTGATGAAGGGCATGGGCCGGGCAATGATGGGCACGGGCGAAGCTTCCGGTGACGGACGCGCTCTGCTTGCCGCGGAAGGCGCGATCGCCAACCCGCTGCTCGACGACATCTCGATGAAGGGTGCCAAGGGCGTGCTCATATCGATCTCCGGCGGTTCCGATATGACGCTTTTCGAAGTGGACGAGGCGGCGAGCCGCATCCGCGACGAAGTCATGGACGACGCCGATATCGTCGTCGGCGCAATCTTCGACCGCAATCTGGACGGCAAGTTCCGCGTCTCGGTCGTGGCGACCGGCCTCGACGGCGATCAGGCGGGCGCAGCCGCCGGGGCTCCGGCCGACCTGCAGGCCATGCCCCGCACGCTGCAGTAAGCTGCTCGAACCGACGCAGTAACGCCCTCCGGGAACCTTTCGGAGGGCGTTGTCGTCTTTGATCTTGAGCGCTCAGAAGCGGGAGGCGACCAGCAGGTCTTCCTCCTCATCGCGTTGCCGGCCGCCGAGTGCCGCGGCTGCAGAGGAGATAAACGCGCCGACGAGCAATGAAAGAGATCCGACAAGGGCCGTCGTTGCTGCCGCCTTGCGGGCTTCGTCGGTTGCCTGCTGGGCGGCCACCTTGGCATCTTCGATCCTTTTCAGGACGGAATCGACACGGGCACGGGCTTCCTCCGGCGAGAGGCCGGTGCGGGCGGAGACGATGGTGGCAAGATAAGCCTTGTCATCTTCCGGAACGCCGCCTTGAACGGCTCCATTCACGAGAATGCGCGAGACCTCGGCAGTTGCTGCCGTATTATCGGTTTCCGCACGCTGCTGCGCCTGCTGCGGACGCAGCAACGCATCGGTGAAATAGGAGGTCGCGGCATTGGTATCCGCGTCATCCGCAGACGATGCCGCCGCTGCGGAACCGGCAACACCGGCGGTCGCTGCCGCAGTTCCGACGGCCTGAGCCCCGGCGCCCGCCAGCGAGGTCACCGACGAGGCGAGGAAGCCGGCTACGAAGATCGTCGCCAATGCCCAGGAAACGAAGCCATGCGCGGTATCCCGGAAGAAGACTTCATCCGTATGGACCGCCGCCCATTTGGTCCTGAGCCTCCCGGTCAGATAGCCGCCGAGCGCGGCCGACAGCCATTGTACGACCACTAGCCAAATTGCGGCGGTGACGCCGACCGTTGCAGCCGAACTGCTTTCCCCCGACCAGGGCGAGACCATGGTCAGGCCAAGGCCGGAGCCGAAAAGGATGAGGATGAGGCTGATGCCGGTTGCCGCAACCGCACCGCCGATGATCGGACCCCAGGCAATTGCGGATTTTGACGACTCGACCGGAGTTAGCGCCGTGGAGCCTGTCGATGAAATTGGCATTTCCGTCTCCTCAGCGCATGAAGAGGACGAGAAGGATGACGATCGGCAGCGGAATGCCGAGGAGCCAGAGCAGAATACCGCGTCCCATGGTGAATCTCCTGTAATATCATGGTTTGTCTATCGAAGTGCCCTTTCAACACGCCGGTGCTCCTTTTGGTTCCTGGGGTCGGGGTTTTTCCCGCGCCTGCCGCGCCCGTTTCTTCCCCGGCCAGTCTGTGCACCAATTTTCGCCATGCCGACGGACCGGACCTGGCTTAGCCATCCCGGGGACGAAGGGTGGTCGGACGGGGCGCTGGGAGCTGCCTCGTAAGTTAGTTTATAGGTGACACCTCTCAGCGCCCCGTTCAGCGGTTTTTATCCGCGACTTCGATCTCTCTGCCGTGGCCTTTCCGGATGGTGTTCGTCTGACCTCTGGCGCTCGTCCGGACCAACTTACCGGCAAGGGCAACCAGGAACCGCCGCCGGACTTCCGGATCCTCGGATTAAATCCGAGGAAGCGGACGGACTTCAAATAGTCCGGCGAAACCATCCTTCGGACCACCATGTGTGCCGCACAGGCACGCCCGGCGCGCTGTTTCGGGCATCAAGAGACGAGGGCCGGTCCGTAACCCTTCATCTCTCCCCGTGTCGCCGGAGGGAGACCATTTTCCGCGAACCCCAGATACAAGGACTTACGTCGTTTCCTTGTACCCGGCGCCGGCCCCGCCTCGCCAGAACGCCTCCTGGTGTATCCGATGCAGGACCGGGAAATTGTAGGCATGGGGCGAGGGGCGGGGATGAAGGGGGGCGAAGTTTTTTGTAACCGATTGATTTTTGAAGATCTGGTAAGTTGGCGCGTCCCCGTCGCGGTCAAGGCGTGGAGTGCCGATGAGCGGGCGCGGCCGACCGGAGATCGGCGCTGACCGGCCCGTTTGCGACCGTGTCTAGATCGTCGCGGCTACCCCGAATTGATGAGCCTTTGGCGTTCCGATCCCGTCGCCTTCCGTTTGTTGCCCGGCTGGGATGGGAGTAGAATTTCCGATCCTTCGGCTCCGCCGGAGGGTTTTCTGAGGAGGCGAAAATGGGACGCAAATTTATCGACTGCCGGGAGTTTCCGAGCGAGATGAAATGCACCGTAGCCATATCGGCAGACAATACGGACGAACTCGTCAATGCCGCCGTCCAGCACGCGGTTGCCGTCCATGGTCACACTGACACGCCGGAATTCCGCACGGAAATCCGCAAAGCAATTCACGACATGGAACCCTCGCGCAGTGTTGCGTAACGAGCTCCGCTGTTTTTGATGAAATGTTGGACCGAGGTCGAACGCCGTCTCCTGCGAAAGGGGCGGCGTTCGATCTCGTATGGCGCTGGTTATCCCCGAACGAGGCGGACCTTTCGTCGCCTCTCGATTTTTTCGCTGTGCGGGAAACACGTGGCGACGAATGTCACCGCTTTACTATCGGACAATATAGCAAATGCCACCCATGTCCGCTTCCGGCCCTAAGCAGCAATTGCGCTCGTCACCCTTCTATGAACCACCGCAAGATATACCAGGGTGGCAAAGGCAAAGATTGATACGATCAGGGCCAACCAGAGGGTTCCTTGCGGACTGGTTAAGGTCATGATCGCCGTGAATGCAGGTGGCGCGGTCGCAAACGCGAAATTCAGCGGCACTGACATCCTGGCGGAAGACCGCGCATAGGCACCGGGAGGAAAGAGTTCTAGCGGAAGGGTGGCGCGGGCGACTGCGGTAATGCCGCTTGCGATCCCATATAGGATAGCAAACACAACTGCGCCGCCAAAGCTGTTGGTGACAAGCAAGACGATAAAGCTTGCCGGAAAAAGAGCCGCGCCCGCAAGACCCATGGCTAGTCCCGACCAGCGGTGTCCGCCAGCTAGGTCAGTCATGCGGCCAGCCCATTGCGCGATGCCGATGAATGCCGCAGCCGCAAGCGCTGACGTGTGGTCCAGGCCCTTGGCTTCGAACAAGATGATGATGGTGAGGGCAAAACCCCATGTGAAAAAACCGTTGGCGGCGAAGCTGGCCGCGAGAAGGATGAATCTTCTGAGGTCTGCGGATGTGGAGCCGACTGACTTCCCTCCCTTAGTCTTGTTGCCCACATTTCTGGCCAATCCGTACCAATGAAGGGGCATGCAGACGAGGAGTAGCAGAGCAGCGTAGATGAGCGTCGTTGTCCGCCAACCCCAGTGCGCCTGCAGGATATCGGTCACGGGCCACATGATCGTTGAAGTGAGTCCGCCTACAAGAATGAGAACGCTGAGAGCATTTCGTGATTTTTCGCCCGCGATCTCGGTAACGGCGATCTGTGCGGGTGTGGACAGCATGCAAGAACCAGCGACGCCGAGCATGGTCCAGGACAGGAAGTAGGCTATAGGGCCGCCTGCCATGCCCATAATGATTAAGCCGACCGACGCCAGAGGCGCTCCAATCGTCATGATCGGGCGCGCTCCGAAGCGCTCGAATGCAGTGCCGAGCGGCCATGAGACGATAGCCATCACCATGAGCATAGCTGTAGGTCCACTCATAACGATGGACAGCGGAAGCTGGAGATCGTCGGCCGTTGAAGGACCGGTCACGGCGATCATCCAGAAAGTCGCACCCCATCCTAAAAGTTGAGTAAGCGAAAGGATAGCAACTACTGAAGCGGTGCGAGAAAATGTGGTCATCTGAAAATGATATCAATCAGGTCGCGCGGTAGCGATACTAGATACAATCATAAGATGAGTCTATGACGTTTGCATGACCGCTTCTGGCGCGAAGCGGCCGAGTCTCCTGCGGCCCAAACCTGCCCGTGCCGCATCAATATCGGCGGATGGCATCCACTTCACGATTCCGTTTGTTTTTCGCAATCCGCGTCCCTGGAGTCTCGCGGTTAAGGGAGTGTTTATAAATTCGTGAAAGTTAATGGAAACTTGCCGGTGGTGCGGCCACGAGGGCCTGGTGGGATGGCTCGGACCGCCGTGCAGTTGTAACCTGAGTAATTGCCTGCCTATCTCCCGATGCAGGTGCTGTACGGAGTAACATGACCATGAAAGCAAAGCCTTTCGCCCTGGCGATCGTCGCCGCAGTTTCCACCACCTCTGTCTCTTCAACGGCTGTCCTCGCCGCCGACCTGACCAGCTATTCCGAGCCGCCGACCTACAATGAGCCGGCCGCCGGCCCGAAGGCCGGCTGGGGCGGCGCCTATGTCGGCGCCGATCTCGGCATGGCATCCCGCAAGCTGAACCCCTTCGACGGCGACAAGGGCCTCGTCGTCGGCGCTCACGCGGGCTACAACATGGACTTGGATTCCGGCGTCGTCGGTGCGGAAATCGAAGCTTCGCATCTCGGCAACGTGAAGAGCCGCGTTCCCGGCGGCAATATCAAGGAACAGGGTCGCGTGGCCGCCAAGGCGAAGGCCGGTGTCGGTTTCAACGATACGCTCGTCTATGGCACCGCAGGGGTTGCCCTCACCAGCTTCAAGGACAATGGCGGCACCTCCGGTCCGGATGGCTGGAAACCCGGTTGGGTCGTGGGCGCGGGCGTCGAGCAGAAGCTCTCCGACAATCTTTCGGCTCGCGTCGAATACAACTACACCATGACCAACGATGTGCGCAGCACCACCGCCGGCGTCACCTCGCGCACAGATGTGCGCGACCAGGTGCTCAAGGCCGGCGTGAACTACCGCTTCTGATAAACGGCCCCTGGATCCGCCGGATCTGAAGAGGCGACGTTTTTTGGACCACCAATCGACAGCCCCGTATGCTCTGAAGCATACGGGGCTGTTGCTGTTCATGGCGACGGGATGTCCTCGGTTCGGGCCCGTCAAGGCAGGACGCCGCCATCTTCAGTGAAGGGAAACAGGTTCTTCCTTATCCGGATCTGTTGACAATATCCATATATCGAGTAATCTCGATATATGGATCAGGAAAAAGTAATTCTCGCTCTGGCCGCATTGGCCCAGCCCACCAGGCTGCAGGCCTTCAATCTGCTCGTGCGGCATGAACCGGATGGTCTGCCTGCCGGCGACGTCGCAAGGATGCTGGCGGTGCCGCAAAACACCATGTCCTCGCATCTGGCGGTTCTCGCCCGCGCTGGCCTCATCCAGGCTGAGCGCAGGAGCCGCCTGATGGTCTACCGTGCCGAAATCGCCGCGCTCCGCGAACTCACACTCTATCTCGTCAAGGACTGTTGCGGGGGAAGGGCGGAGCTCTGCGAGCCGCTGATTGCCGAACTCTCACCCTGTTGTTCCCCGCAAAAGGTGTCGCAATGACAAAGACGACCTTCAACGTGCTGTTCCTCTGCACGGGAAATTCCGCCCGCTCGATCATAGCCGAAAGCGTTCTCAGAAAGGACGGCGCCGGCAAGTTCAACGCCTATTCCGCCGGGAGCCATCCGAAGGGCGAAGTCCATCCGCTGGCCGTCGAGGCGCTGCGGGGCCATGGCTACCCTGTGGACGGCCTCCGGTCAAAGAGCTGGGAGGAGTTCGCCACGGAGGGTGCACCCGAACTCGACTTCGTATTTACCGTCTGCGACAACGCCGCCGGGGAGGCCTGCCCGGTTTGGCCGGGGCAGCCGATGACGGCCCATTGGGGCCTGGAGGATCCGGCCGCCGTGGAAGGTACGGATGCGGAAAAGCGCGTCGCCTTCGGCCAGGCGCTGCGTTACATGAAGCTTCGGATCGCAGCGTTTGCAGCGCTTCCGGTGGAAAGCCTCGAGCGTTTGAGCCTCACCGCGAAACTTCGCGAGATCGGGCAAATGGAAGGTTCCTCCGTAAAGAGGGAAGATGTCGCATGAGCGAGCCGATCGATATCGTCATCTATCACAATCCCGACTGCGGCACGTCGCGGAACACTCTTGCGATGATCCGCAACGCCGGCATTGAGCCGCATGTCGTCGAATACCTGAAGACCCCGCCGTCGAGGGAATTGCTCGTGCAGTTGGTGGACCGCATGGGTGTCAGCCTGCGGGAACTGCTCCGCGAGAAGGGCACCCCTTACGCCGAACTTGGTCTTCAGGACGAGAGCCTGACCGATGATCAGCTCCTGGATGCGATGATGGAGCATCCGATCCTGATCAACCGACCGATCGTCGTATCTCCGATGGGCGTCAAGCTTTGTCGTCCTTCCGAAGCCGTTCTCGACATTCTTCCCGTGCCCCAAAGGGGTGCCTTCGCAAAGGAGGACGGCGAGATCGTCGTCGATGCCGACGGCCGGCGGATCGCCTGAGACCGCTGCCGATCCGCCACGCTGCCCCTCCGGCATATCTTCGTTAAAGGAACACTTCAATGCAGCCTGCCAAACCTGCAGTCCGTTTGTCATTTCTGGATCGCTACCTGACGGTATGGATCTTCGCTGCCATGGCGCTGGGCCTCATCCTCGGCACGGTCTTTGGCGGCTTGCCGGAGTTGCTCAACAGCATGTCGATCGGCACCACCAACATCCCGATCGCGATCGGCCTCATCCTGATGATGTATCCGCCGCTTGCGAAGGTCCGTTACGAGGAACTGCATCAGGTCTTTGCCGACAAGCGAGTGCTGCTGCTTTCGCTCGTCCAGAACTGGATCATCGGCCCGACGCTGATGTTTGCGCTCGCCGTGATCTTCCTCCGCGGCTATCCGGAATATATGACGGGCCTGATCCTGATCGGTCTTGCGCGCTGTATCGCGATGGTCCTCGTATGGAATCAGCTCGCACGCGGCGACAACCAGTACGTGGCCGGGCTGGTGGCGTTCAATTCGATCTTCCAGATCCTCTTCTTCAGCGTCTATGCCTGGATCTTCCTGACGTTTCTGCCGCCGCTGTTCGGCCTCGAAGGCAGCGTCGTCGACGTGTCCTTCTGGACGATTGCAGAAGCGGTTTTCATCTACCTCGGCATCCCGTTCCTCGCCGGCTATCTGTCGCGAACGATCCTGACAAGAACCAGGGGCAGGGACTGGTACGAGAAGACATTCCTGCCGAAGATCAGCCCGATCACGCTGGCCGCGCTGCTTTTTACCATCGTCGCAATGTTCAGCCTGAAGGGTGGCGATGTCGTCAGGCTGCCGTTCGACGTGGTGCTGATCGCGATCCCGCTCACCATCTACTTCCTCGTCATGTTCACCATGAGTTTCGTGATGGCGAAGATGATCGACACCGACTATCCGCGCACGACGGCGGTGGCATTCACGGCAGCGGGAAACAATTTCGAGCTCGCCATCGCGGTGGCGATCGCCGCCTTTGGTCTTGCTTCGCCTGTTGCCTTCGCCGCCGTCATCGGTCCGCTTGTCGAGGTGCCCGTGCTGATCATCCTGGTGCAGTTCGCGCTCTGGATGGGACGCCGCTACTACGGCGCCGAGAGGGAGCGCGCGCCGGCCGAGTGATCGAGGTTCAGGGGATGTATCAGCCGCGTTCCTTGCCGATCAGCCGCGAGCGCAGCGCGTTCGAAATCCCGTCGAAAATGAACACCACCAGAAGGATCAGCAGCACCATATAGGCGACGTTCTCCCAGTCGGAATTGGTGCGCATGGCCTCCCAGAGTTTAAGCCCGATGCCGCCCGCGCCGACGGCGCCGATGATCGTGGCCGAACGGGTATTCGATTCCCAGAAGTAGAGTGCCTGCGACAGGAACACCGGCATAACCTGCGGCACCGTGCCATAGCGCTGCACCGCTACCGGTGAGGCACCGACGGAGCGCACTCCCTCGCGCTGCTTCTCGTCGATATTTTCCAGCGCTTCCGAATAGAGCTTGCCGAGCGTGCCGGTGTCCGTGAGGAAGATCGCGGAAATCCCCGCCAGCGGACCGGGGCCGAAGGCACGGGTAAAAAAGAGCGCCCAGATCAGCATATCGACGGAGCGGAGAAAGTCGAAGAGCCGCTTGGCGATCTGGTTTGCGGGACGGTTTCGGAAGATGTTGCGCGCTGCGATGAACGACAGCGGGAAGGCGACCAGCATCGCGAACAGGGTTCCGATGAACGCCATCACGATGGTCTGCAGGAGTTTTTCCCACACGTCGAGATGCTGCCATTCGGAATTGTAGAGGATGTTGTTCCAGGCGAGCGAGAGGTTCGACCTGTCGGGCTGGATACGCTCGCCCGAGACAATCAGCGTTGCGACCTCGCCAGCCGGTTTGCCGAAGAACGGAGAATTCGTATCGAAGAGGAAGTTCGCCCAGCCGAGGAAGCGCTTGCGGATGCGAACCCGCTCCGCACTGATTTCCGCCCAGCCGGACACGCCGAAATAGGCGAGGGCGCGGCCGCCCGGCAGTCTTTGTTCGATCCACGAGGGTAGTGCTCCATCCGCCCGGACCTCGCCGGATCTCCTGTCGAGGCGGAGGGCGACGCTCTCCGAGCCTCGGGTAAGCACCACCCGGTCGGGATGAACCTCGATCGTTCTAGCGCTGCCGATCTCTACGACCGCCTCGGTGAGGATCTCCTCGGTGCGGGTTTCCCGGATAGGACTTGCCTGGGCGGCCTGCTGCTCGGCCTGGGGCGCAGGCGCCATGAAGCTGGACGAGGGCTTGGCGGCCGCTCCGTTCGCTGAGTTGGGCGCGGGGATTTCGATCGTCCTCGTCACCGTCTCGCGCCGCGTTTGAAGCCAGTCCGGGTTGGGGTTCGGGCCGATCGGGTCGAAACGCGGATATTCGATCCTCATTGCGCCGTCGGCGTCGATCTCGATCTGCGGCCGGATTTCGTAGGAGACCCAGTCTGCGAGGTAGTTTCCGGCGATGCTCCAGTTCGCTTCGCCCAAAACCTTGCCGACGGCGAAATACCACCAGGCAAAGAGGAGATAGAGGGTGCACGCGAGGGCGATGGCCGGCACCCTGAAGCGCTGCCAGAAGCCTGGCCTCAGGAGATCAGGATGGCGCGCCGCGATGGCTTCCATTTCGGAGGTGTTGAGGATCGTCATGGTGCCTCCGGTCAGATCGCGTTGAATGCCTGGTCGCCCGAAAGCTTCTGGCGAAGCCATGCGGAAAACTGGTCGACGGCCACGATGGTCAGCAGCAGAAGGAGGACGATGGCGAGCGTCTTGGCTTCGTGACCCTGGCCGATCGACAGGCGCAGGAGTTCGCCTATGCCGCCGCCGCCGACGGCGCCGATAATCGTCGAGGCGCGCACGTTGATTTCGAGACGCAGCAGGAAATAGCTCATGAAGTTCGGCATGACCTGCGGAACGATACCGAACCAGATCCGTTCGAGCCAGGTGGCGCCGACCGCACGCAACCCTTCCTCAGCCTTCATGTCGGCATTTTCGATGACCTCGTAGAACATCTTGCCGAGCGCGCCGACGGTATGGATCGATACGGCGATGACGGCCGGGATCGGGCCGAGCGAAAGGATCGCCAGGAAGAAGCCGGCAATCACCACTTCCGGAAAGGCGCGCAGGATCTCCATGACGCGGCGCACCGGCCCCCGCACCCAGGAATTGGGCATGGTGTTCCGCGCCGCGAGGAATGCCAGCACGAAGCCGAACAGCAGGCCGATGCCGGTGGAGACGAGCGCGATATTCAGCGTCTCGACCATCTTGTGGAAGTATTCGGGGATATAGAAGGTCTCGCCGAGATAGGCCCGCCCTTCTGGATAGTTGTACTTGAAGCTGCCGTCGTTATAGGGGGACGGGAGGTCGAACAGCGCTCGCCAGATCTCCATCCCGTCCCGCGGAACGAGATCCTCGACGAAGTCGAAGAGATGGGGAAGCCGCTCGAAGAACTTGCCGGAATTCGTCTCGTTGGCGAACCAGAGCGATCCGGACACCACGCACAGCAGCAGGATGACGCCCAAAAGCGTGTAGAACCCCCGCTGGGCGGCCAGCTGCCGCGAGTGGAGCTCTATCATCCGGCCGCTCTCGCCGAGGATTGGCCTGGCGTTGGAAATGGACATCGCTTGCCCCCGGTTGCGACGGTCGAGAAAAAGGCCGCCGGAGACGTCTCCAGGCGGCCGTCCTGTTCGAGGCTGCGATCAGCCGCCGATGGTTGCCTTGCGGGCGTCGATGATCGGCTTGTAGAAATCGACATTGACCTCGGCGAAGCCCTTGAAGTCGCCGCCCTGGATGGCGGAGAAGCAGGCCGCGTCGGTCTTCGGCAGGTCCAGCATGAACTGCTTGAACTTCGTCTTCATGTCCGCGTTCATCGACGTGCGGACGACGACTGGGCCATTCGGGATGAGCGGCGACTTCCACAGCTCGACCAGGTCATCCATGTTGAGGATGCCCTTGTCGACCATCTTGCGCAGGTTGCCGGAGGTGTAGCCGTCCTTGAAATTGCCAACGCCCGAACCGAAGGTGGTGCCGGCATCGAAATTGCCCTTCAGCACTTCGAGCACAAGGTTTTCGTGACCGCCGCCAAAGCCGGTGGAGCCGAAATAACCCTTGACCGGGCCGCCGATCGCTTCCGGAAGCGTGACGAGCGGCACCAGGTAGCCGGAGGTCGAATCCGGATCGGCAAAGCCGAGCTTCTTGCCCTTCAGGTCGGAGATCTTCGTGATGCCGCTATCCTTGCGGGCGACCATGATCGAATGATAGCCCATCGAGCCGTCGGTCTGGACCGTCGTGAGGATCGGTTCGACAGCGTCGGATTTTGCCAGGTAGACCTTCGCATAACCCGATGCGCCGAGTTCGGCGTAGTCGAGCGTGCCGCCGAGCAGACCCTGGATGACGCCGTCATAGTCGGAGGCCGGGAAGAGCGACACCTTTTCGACGCCGAGTACGGCGGGAAGCTTCTCGGTCATGCACTGGTAGTTGCGCAGGCGGTCGGCCTCGTTTTCCCCGCCCAGGATGCCGATGCGGAATACCTTCAGGTCTTCCGCAGCCGCCGAGGTGGCAAGTGCCGCAAATGCGACGGCAGCAAGCAAAGCTTTCTTCAACATGAGATCATCTCCTGTCTGTCCGGATTCGGAACATGTGTTGAGGCTGGCCCTTTACGCGGGCGTACATACGATCTTGGTCCGGCTCACGCCGTTGCGGGTGTGAGAACCCTGGAAGGCGCAGACCGGGAGGATTCGTGCTCCAGGTCCGGGCTGCGGACGTTGATGCTGGTGGATGTCAGGGATTCGTCGATGCCTGCGCCTTCCTTGTCGGACCCGTAGATTTCCCGGACGGCCGTCGCCGTCAGTTCCGAAGGAGGTCCGTCGAAAACCACGCGCCCGCCCGCCATGCCGACGATGCGCTCGCAATAGGAGCGGGCGGTATCAAGCGTGTGCAGGTTGGTGACGACGGTGATGCCGTCGCGCTCGTTGATGTCGCGGAGCGCATCCATGACGATCTTGGCATTGAGGGGATCGAGCGAGGCAATGGGCTCGTCGGCGAGCACGATCCTTGGCTGCTGCATGAGCGCGCGGGCGATCGCCACGCGCTGCTGCTGGCCGCCGGACAGTGTGCCAGCCCTCTGCAGCGCCGTCTGCTCGATGCCGAGCCGCTCAAGAGCTGCAATCGCGGCGATCCGCTCCTCGCGGGTGAAGACGTTGAGCAGGCTCATCGCCGTCGAGCGGTGATTGAGCCGTCCAAGCAGGACGTTGGTGAGTACGTCGAGGCGCGGCACGAGATTGAACTGCTGAAAGATCATGGCGCAGTCGCGCTGCCATCGGCGCAGCGCCGCGCCCCGCAGAGCCGAAACTTCCAGATCGCCAAAATGAATGGCGCCCGAGGACGGTGTCGTCAGCCGGTTGATCATTCGAAGAAGCGTCGATTTGCCCGCGCCCGACCGCCCGATGACGCCGACCATCTGCCCCTGCGGAATCTCCAGGCTTATCGAGTCCACGGCGGCGCGATTGCCGAAAGTCTTCGTCAGCTTTTCCAGACGCATGCCAAGCCCCCTGTTTTATGGGGGCCTCATTAGCGGCGGCGCATGAAGGCCCGATGTCGATTCCATGTAGCTTTTATGAAATTGCGGCCAAACCCCGATATTCCCGCGAGGCCGGGCGGTGAGATTGAGGGTTTGAAAATCCGCGATAGTTCCCGCTGTCGGACCAAATACCCGCGGTTCGGGACCTCTGGCCGATATCGGCTGGATCCAAAGTCGGATGCCGCATCCGACTGAAGTCTCTGGGGCGGAACATCGTGACCGCTCACCTGTTCAATCTTCAGCTTCGACAATCGCAACGGGTCAGAAGCATAGAGGAAAATCAAGGAGATAGAGATGAAGATCGTCAAACGTGCGGCCCTTGCAGCGGCCCTTCTTGCCGGCACTACGCTGACTGCCTATGCGCAGTCCAGCAGCACTGTCGGAACCGGTGGAACGAGTGCCGGAGGCGGCACTTCCAGCAGCACCGTCGGAACCGGCGGCTCGTCGGCCGGCACCAACTGTACTCCGGGCACCACCAACTGCGACGGCGGCTCGGCCTCGACGCTTGGGACCGGTGGTTCCTCGGCAGGCGGCGGCACCTCCAGCAGCTCGGTCGGCACGGGTGGATCGGCAGCCGGTTCCGGTAGCGGATCGGGATCTGCCTCGACGCTTGGCACCGGTGGCTCCTCGGCAGGTGGCGGCACCTCCAGCAGCTCGGTCGGCACCGGCGGCAGCGCCGCAGGCGGCGGCACGTCCGGCAGCTCGGTCGGCACGGCCAACAGTGCAGCAGGCGCGGCACAGGACGACGTCAGCAACAAGGAATGCCCTCCGGGCCAGACCAAGAAGAGCGACGGCAAGTGCTAAGGCAGACACATGGGCCGGTTGCCGACAGGCGGCCGGCCTTCCTTCAGGAGGACAGGATATGACCTCGGCATCTTTGATTACCAAAAGCGCGTTCGCTCTGCCGCTGATCATGGCTCTCTGCATCGCATGCGAGGCCTTGTCGGCGGAGACGATCAAGCTTGAGGACGGCACCACCTGCACCGTGATCGAAAGCACCAGTTCGGCTGGAGGCGGAACCTCCTCCTCGGTGACGGCCGGCGGCGGCAGCGTGACCTCATCGACGACGGTCGACGGCAAGACGACCACGATGCATTCGGGCGGCGGCTCGGCTTCGTCGAGCGCCGGATCGTCCGTCTCGGGCACGGCAGGCGCCCAAGCATTTTCGACCGCAAGCGTCACCCGTCCCGACGGTTCGGTGGTAACGCGCCGGTCCGACGGCACCTGCGACATCACCAAACCGAACAAATGAGGAGCAAGACCATGACGAAACTGGTTTCCTTGGCAGCGGCCCTTGCAATCGCCACGGCGATGGCCGGCACACAATCGCTTGCGCAGGACTGCAAGGCGGCCGGGACGGTCGGTTCGGCAGGCAGCGCATCTGCCGGCGGCACTTCGGCGAGCACGCTCGGAACGGCCGGCACCTGCGCAACCGACGACGGCACGACCTCGTCCATCGGTTCGGGCGGCAGTGCTGCCACCGCCGATGGCAAGGCCCAGAGCCGCACAAAGATCAACGAGAACGACAACCAGCTCAAGGCACAGTCCAAGGCGCAGGCCATGGACCAGGGCACATTCAGCAAATCGCAGACCAAGACGCGCGTGAGGGATGGCGAACTGGAAAGCACGACGCGGACCATGTCGCATGTGCCGGGACAGAAGCCGGTCAAGAGCAGGACGGACAGCAACGTGATCCTGCCGCCGCAGTGAGGCGGGGCCGGGGTGGCCGTCGCGGTCTCTTACACGAGTTACCGATACCAGGATCGTGATTTTGCGTCCTCTCCCGTGAGGGAGAGGACGGCGCCAAGAGTCCGCACCGGCTTCTCTTCCCTGCGGGAGAAGGCAATTTCGACATCTCGCTCAAGACTTAAGCGAGAAATCGCAAGTGAGGGGATCAAGGTTTATTTCGTGCAGGTACCAGCTTTGTCCTTGGACAGACACTCGTTGCACAACTCACCCTGCGCGGGTTTCGAGGGTTTCTCCTCATAGTCCGACGTCGGCCAGTTGCCGCAATTGCGGCACCAATGCCAAGTGTCCTTGCCGTTACGTTTTCGATACGCCATCTCCGTCCTCCGTTGGTTCGACCGGACCAAGCTAGGAAGATTCGCCGGCTTCTTCCACGAACCTTGTACATCCTGGAGTAGTGCCGTCTCTTACGGTCGCGTGTGGCTGTGGAGCGTTGAAGCCGATTGCCCGGCATGATGAAGTTCTGCGTATTACT
The DNA here is from genome assembly GCF_004343065.1 of Neorhizobium sp. S3-V5DH. Lineage (NCBI taxonomy): Bacteria > Pseudomonadati > Pseudomonadota > Alphaproteobacteria > Hyphomicrobiales > Rhizobiaceae > Neorhizobium > Neorhizobium sp. S3-V5DH. Next base: position 11,846 of record NZ_SMCL01000023.1, on the reverse strand, counting down.
CTCAACGCCTGCTCCCATTACCCAGAGAGCTGAAGCGCCATATGTGACTCACAACGAGCCTCGGCTTATTCCGGATCATTTAAGGAGGTTTCAAATTCATAGCGCCATTTGTTCCTTACAATTAATGGCGGGCCGAATTTGTAGTATATTTTGTTTACCACGCCATCTGCTACCCATGATGTGGAGGATCAGGAACAGGAAATAGCGTTTTGGGTGGGATGTCGGGATACAGTGTGGCTGGATTGTCGGAAAATATATAGCGATCCGAATAAGCGTATATCTTGGAATTAATCTTTTTAATTGTTTTTTCGCTGAAAATACGTCGATGTTGGGTTTCGGATGTGCCCTTGCTGTGTAACAAAAGAGCAATTCGGGACGTTAAGGGGAGTATGAACTCGACATTTTGGTGTGAAGAAAACGAATACGGTCGGATCTCGTCGATATTGTTTGAAAATATATGAGATATTGAGGGATTGTCGGAACTTATAAAGCTGACTCCGGTTTCATTGTGCAAGAATTGAGGGCCGGAATTTATTCCATGAACTCCGTCGTTCGTTCGTATTAATTTTTCAAAAGATAGAATGGCGGTGTGAGGGTCAATTTGAACATCGATTATTCCAGCCCTCACAAGGTCACCAAACCTAATTTTTGAGGAAAATCCTGGCCTCTTTTTTAGGAAAACATCTCTAAAGACATCGGGAACAGGCTGATCAACCGCGTTTGATGCCTTAATCACAGACTCCCTTAGTAGAAATATCACAGACTTAATAGTGTTTGGAACTCTAACTCTCATTGAGAGGTAGAACTCGATAACACTGCTCCATTCCTCTCTGGTCAGATCTTCGCGAGCGGAGATCTTTTTAATTAAATCCGGCCATCTCGACTCTAAATGCCGGGAAAAGAAGTTCTCAATCGCGTTGTCGAATCGCTTTTCCGCATGTACGGGCTGACGATAGAGGTAGCTTTGCTTTAAAACATTCTGCGGCTTTCCAGGGAAAACTCGGCCATCCCAAGTATCTTTTAGGTAGAGATAACCTTCTGAGTTGCAGAAAAACTTTGAGTAGCAACAGGGAATATAGTGTTGTTGCTTTTGTTCTGTGGTCACCTGCATCTCACGTTAAAAGAGCCGCCACGAGTTATTCGCGGCGGCGGCAGTCTCAACTAGCTGCTAAAAAAAGCGGAGTAGTAGATATGCAACGAGGTTCTATCCTGCTCAGCTGCACCCGCTCGTCGCGCCGCACGTGTCGCACTTCTCGCAGGTGCCGTTCCTCACCATCGTGAAGTTCTGGCACTCGGAGCACATGTTGCCGGTGTAGCCCTGGGCGATCGAGCGCATGCGGCGTTCGTTTTCGACCTTCTTGGCTTCCGTCTTGGCGGCGGCGGCGTCGGCTTCGGCCTTGTCGGAGAAGAGGGCGGTGGCGACCTGCTGGCTTTCGCTGACAACCTCTTCCAGCACTTCCTCGGCAATCTCTTCGGCCAGTTCCTTGGCGCGCTCCTCGTAGTCGCGCTTGAAGGCGACGATTTCGGAGGTGGAGATCGCCGTCGTCGGCTCCAGCTTGCGGGCGGCGGAGCCCGCAAAGGAGGTGACGGTGGCCGATGCCCGGGCAGGGGCGGCGGTCGCAGCTCCCTTGGGTTCGCCTGCGGCCCGGTCGGAACCGGTGTTTGCCACCAGCGTCGGCTTGTAGCCGCGGGTCCAGCCGGTCGAGATCAGGTTGGTCTTGCCTTCCTGAATGCCCTTGCCGAGCGCGGTATTGGAAAAGTCCGACGTATCGACATGAGCGAGATCGTGACGGCCGAGATAGGAGACGGCGAGTTCGCGGAACACGTAGTCGAGGATCGAGGTCGCGTTCTTGATCGCGTCGTTTCCGGTGACGATGCCGGCCGGCTCGAACTTGGTGAAGGTGAAGGCCTCCACATATTCTTCCAGCGGCACGCCGTATTGCAGGCCGAGCGAGATGGCGATGGCAAAATTGTTCATCATTGCGCGGAAGGCAGCCCCTTCCTTGTGCATGTCGATGAAGATTTCGCCGAGACGCCCGTCACCGAATTCGCCGGTGCGCAGATAGACCTTGTGGCCGCCGACATTGGCCTTCTGGGTATAACCCTGGCGACGGTTCGGCAGTTTTTCCCGCTCGCGGGTGACGCGTTCGATGACCCGCTCGACGATCTTTTCGGTGATCGTCACGGCCTGTGCCGCAACCGGGCTCTGCATCAGTTCTTCGAGCGCGTCATCGGCATCGTCCTCGTCGATCAGCGAGGCGTTGAGCGGCTGGGACAGCTTGGAACCGTCGCGGTAAAGCGCGTTTGCCTTGAGGCCGAGCTTCCAGGAGAGCATGTAGGCGGAACCGCAATCTTCCACGGTCGCGTCGTTCGGCATGTTGATCGTCTTGGAGATCGCACCCGAGATGAACGGCTGGGCGGCCGCCATCATGCGGATGTGGCTTTCCACCGAGAGATAACGCTTGCCGATCTTGCCGCAGGGATTGGCGCAATCGAAGACGGCCAGATGTTCGGCCTTCAGGAAGGGCGCACCTTCCAGCGTCATCGCACCGCAGACATGGATATTGGCGGCTTCGATATCCCTTTTCGAAAAGCCGATATGCTCCAAGAGGTTGAAGCTCATGTCGGCGAGCTGTTCGTCAGTGACCTTCAGCGTGTTCTTCAGGAAGTCGGCGCCGAGCGTCCATTGGTTGAAGACGAACTTGATGTCGAAGGCAGCCTTCAGCGCGCCGTTGACGGCTTCGATCTTCTCGTCAGTGAAGCCCTTGGCGCGCAGCGAGCCGGGGTTGATGCCGGGCGCCTGGTTGAGGTTGCCGTGACCAACCGCATAGGCCTCGATCTCGGCGATCTGGCTTTCCGAATAACCGAGGGTGCGCAGCGCGTCCGGAACGGCGCGGTTGATGATCTTGAAGTAACCGCCGCCGGCGAGCTTCTTGAACTTGACGAGTGCGAAATCGGGTTCGATGCCGGTCGTGTCGCAATCCATCACGAGGCCGATCGTGCCGGTCGGCGCGATCACGGTCGTCTGGGCGTTGCGGTAGCCGTGCTTTTCGCCGAGCTCGAGCGCCTTGTCCCAAGCAGCCTTGGCATGGCGGCTAAGATCCTGGTCCGGATTTTCCGAATGGATGAGCGGAACCGGGTTGACGGCCAGCGCCTCGTAGCCGGTGGCTTCGCCGTAAGCGGCGCGGCGATGGTTGCGCATGACGCGCAGCATGCTCTCGCGGTTCGGCTCAAAGTTCGGGAAGGGGCCGAGCTCGGAGGCCATTTCGGCTGACGTCGCATAGGCGATACCGGTCATGATCGCGGTCAGCGAGCCGGCGATCGCACGGCCTTCCGGCGAATCGTAGGGGATGCCTGACGACATCAGGAGGCCGCCGATATTGGCGTAGCCGAGGCCGAGCGTGCGGTATTCGTAGGAGAGTTCGGCGATCCGCTTCGACGGGAACTGTGCCATCATGACCGAGACTTCGAGCACGACGGTCCACAGGCGGACGGCATGTTCGTAGTCGGCGATGTTGATGTTCTTCGTCGCCTTGTCCTTGAACTGCAGGAGGTTGAGCGAGGCAAGGTTGCAGGCCGTGTCGTCGAGGAACATGTATTCCGAGCACGGGTTCGAGCCGCGGATCGGGCCGCCGGCTGGCGAAGTGTGCCAGTCGTTCATCGTCGTGTTGAAGTGGATGCCGGGATCGGCCGACGCCCAGGCGGCGTAGGAGATCTGCTCCCAGAGGTCGCGGGCCTTCAGCGTCTTCATGACCCGGCCGTCCTTGCGGGCGGTCAGATTCCAGTCGCCGTCGTTCTCGACCGCCCGCAGGAAGTCGTCCTTTAGCGAGACGGAGTTGTTGGAGTTCTGGCCCGACACGGTGAGATAGGCTTCCGAATCCCAGTCGGTGTCGTAGGTCTTGAACTCGAGGTCCTTGTAGCCCTGGCGGGCAAACTGGATGACGCGGCCGACGTAGTTTTCCGGAACCTGGTCCTTCTTGGCGGCCTTGATCTCGCGCTTCAGCGCCGGATTCTTGTTGGGGTCGAAGCAATCGTCGCCACTGCCGCCGTCGCAGTTGACGCAGGCCTTCATGATTGCCTTCAGGTGACGATTGACGATCTTGGAGCCGGTGACGAGGGCTGCCACCTTCTGCTCTTCCTTGACCTTCCAGTTGATGTATTCCTCAATATCCGGATGGTCGATGTCGACGACGACCATCTTGGCGGCGCGGCGCGTCGTGCCGCCCGACTTGATCGCGCCCGCTGCCCGGTCGCCGATCTTCAGGAAGCTCATGAGGCCGGAGGACTTGCCGCCGCCGGAAAGTTTTTCGCCTTCTCCGCGCAGCATGGAGAAGTTGGAACCGGTGCCGGAACCGTATTTGAACAGGCGCGCTTCGCGAACCCAGAGGTCCATGATGCCGCCCTCGTTGACGAGGTCGTCCTCGACCGACTGAATGAAGCAGGCATGCGGCTGCGGATGCTCATAGGCAGACTTGGACTTGGTCAGCTTGCCGGTGAACGGGTCCATGTAGAAATGGCCCTGGCCGGGGCCGTCGATGCCATAGGCCCAATGCAGGCCGGTGTTGAACCACTGTGGGCTATTCGGTGCGACGCGCTGGGTGGCGAGCATATAGGCAAGCTCGTCCATGAAGGCTGCCGCGTCTTCTTCCGAGGTGAAGTAGCCGCCCTTCCAGCCCCAATAGGTCCAGGTGCCGGCAAGGCGGGAAAAGACCTGGCGCGCATCGGTTTCGGAACCGTACTGCTCTTCCTTAGGCAGCGCCTTCATCGCTTCTGTGTCGGCGACCGAGCGCCACAGGAAGGAGGGGACGTCGTTTTCCTCGACCTTTTTCAGGACCTTCGGAACGCCGGCTTTGCGAAAATATTTCTGCGCGAGAACGTCGGTCGCGACCTGGGAGAACTGCGCCGGCACGTCAATGTCGGCAAGCCGGAAGACGACGGAACCGTCGGGATTGCGGATCTCGCTGACCGCCTTGCGGAATTCGATCTCTCCATAGGCGCCCGTGGCGGGCTTGGTGAAACGGCGTTCGATGCGCATGGTCCCTTACCTCATTTTTGATGCGCCCGGCCTCGTGCACGAGGCGCAAAAGTTCTCATCCGACGGCGCGGGTGTTCGCGCAGCCAGTCCGTTCGTCCCATTGTGACAGGAGTGTCATCCGGAGATGTTATTTCCTGTATCTTGTGGCGATCGTGGCTGCAAACACTAAATATAGTATTAACAGCTTATTATAGCCAGCCCCGGATGTCGCTTTTTTGGAGGGAAAAATCGCACAACCAGCCCTCGGGGCAGAGCCTCATCATGAGGCGCAGAACCCTGATTCTACAGTCGATTTTCGTGAGGAGCCGGCCTCGTTATGTCCGGTCCAGTCGCCGCCGCAACATCGAGCCTATTAAGTTTGAATTGAGCGATTCCGTCAAGGGGTGGTTTTTGACAGATTTTTAACCACAACATCTTGTGTATGCCGGCTGTGGAAAATGGGGAAAGATGGATAAGCCCGCAAATTCAGTGTCTTGGCGGAAGAGGCGTTGGCGCCGCGGCAGGAGCGGCCGACGAAATCCATCAACGGGGAGCCAATTTCAGGAAGTTTGGCAAAATATAGCTGCTGCCCGTTGCGAAACGTCGGCAAGCGTGACTGGCAACTGATTCTCTGCCGGCAGCAGATCGTCCGGAGCACCGGGTCGCAGTTTTAGCGGGAAGCAAGGACGCCGGTAAGGGCCGACATCTCTCGGCTGACGTGGAGCGAAAGCCCCCGATATGAAGGCGACCGGCGGAACCTCCGGCTCTCCCCGCTGTGTCGTAGAAGCCGCAGCGGGGAGGGGTGTCGAGGTGAATTAAAGTGAATCGATGTTGATCCCGATCGTGACGGCGCCGATCGGCGTTCCGCTTTCGTCCGAGATTGTCAGGCTCGCCTGAGACTGAAGCGTCTGGGATGATTCGTCCTTTTCCACCTCATCGACGAACAGGGCTTCCTTGCCGGCGCCGAAGGATTTCTTGAACTTGGCTTCGTCACCCTGCCAGTAGTCGGAGGTCACGTCGCTCTGGCCGACATTGAGGCCGTTGGCATCCATCACGAAGATTTCCGTGATCGTGCCGTCCGACTTTTCCTTCTTTTCCAGCAGGAATTTAGACAGTGCGTTGTTGAGCACGCCATCGATCGTGGAATGATCGGAGCCGTCCACCTCCGCCCGCCATTTCTTGTCGAGCGCCAGGATATCGGCTTCGCCGAGCTTCGCATTGGCGGCATTCTGAGCCTTGATGGCGGAAATGACGACCGGGTCGCTGAGCCAGGGTTTTACCTTGCCGGTGACGTAGTCCGTAATCGGCGCGACATGGGCTTCCTCTGCCTGGGCGCTTAACCCGGGCATGGCCGCAATCGTGCTGCCGAGGAGAAGCGCGATGATGATCTTCTGCATGAGTATTCCCTTCCGTGGATTGTTGACGGTTGTTGGGGATGCTGCGGACGCGGCGCCTTTCACGACGCTCGTCTGGTTTGGCCGGCAGCGCCGGTATTTCCACCCGCGAAGGACCGGAAATCGCTTGCGGCCGGTTCCGCGACTGTGAACCTGCTCGCCGAATTCAACAGGAGGCGGCCTTGAGAGAGCAGCTCCTGGCAGGCGGCATTGGTTTCTTCCACCATCGCCGCGTTCTGCTGCGTGGTCTGATCCATCTGGTTGATCGCGCCGTTGATCTCCTGCAGACCGGTGGCCTGTTCGCGGGAGGAGTGGACGATCGAGACGATGCTGTCGCTGATGCGGTTGATCTGGTCGCCGATCTTCAAAAGCGCATCCCCGGTGTCGTTCACGAGCCCGACGCCAGCGGCAACCTCCTGATTGGAGGCATTGACCAGCCCCTTGATTTCCTTGGCCGCCTGAGCCGACCTTTGCGCGAGTTCCCGCACTTCCTGCGCGACAACGGCAAAACCCTTGCCGGCCTCGCCGGCACGCGCCGCCTCGACGCCGGCGTTGAGCGCCAGGAGATTGGTCTGGAAGGCGATTTCGTCGATGACGCCGATGATGTGGCCGATCTGGCTGGATGACGTCTGGATCCGATCCATGGCGCCGATCGCGTTGCGGACGACCGTTGCGGAAGAATGGGCGCCTTTCTGGGCTTCCTCGACCAGTTGTCCAGCAGTCTCGGCTTTCTGCGAGGAGGCCCTGACTGTTGTTGTCACTTCGTCAAGGGCTGCGGCGGTCTGTTCCAGCGAGGCAGCCTGTTGCTCGGTGCGTTTCGCCAACTGATCGGCGGCGTTGGCAAGTTCGCTGGAGCGATCCTCCACGGCGTGCGATGCTAACTTGATCTCGGTGAGCGCGGCAGCAACCGCCTCGACCATATTGTTGAAGTCTCGTTGCAGCTTTTCAAAATCCGGCCCGAGGCCGTTGAGTTTGCACGAGAAATCGCCGCCTGCGAGTTTTTCGAGCGCCTGGCCGAGTTGAGCCATCACGGTTCGCTGCACACCGCTGGTCTCTTCGGCCATCCGGGCGTTGCGGGCGCGCTCCTCGTCAAGCGACTGGCGCTGTTCCGAAGCGAGGCGATCTTTCTCCACCTTGGTAATCGCTTCGTTCCGGAAAACTTCCAAGGCGCGTGCGAGGACGCCGATCTCGTCGCCATTGTGCTGATGATCGACCGGAGAATCGAGATCTCCTGCCTGCAGATCGCTGATGCGCGCGCTCAAGGTTCGGATAGGGCGGCCGACCAGGCGTCGCATCGCAAAAAGAAAAGCGAGAACCGCTACGGTGATGACGAGCAGCTGGATCAGCAATGATTTCAGAACTTCGTTCTGCGCGTCGGCTGTAATGTCGGCGATCGACCATGCCGTGAATAGATAGCCGCCGATCTTGCCGGATTTATCCGGCGGGAGGGGGGCGACAATGGTGATCAAGCCATCCGACGATCGGGTCGCATCGGCAATCGCGCTCTGCGCTTTCTGGCCGATGATCTGGGCGATCTCCGCAGGGGCGAGAGCGACGGTAAGACCGTCTTGTGTCCAGGTATCGACGGCCGCAAGCTCGGCGTTGAAGGCCGCGAACTGAACAAGTCCCAGTTCAGGCTTCTCGCGCTGCAGGGCATAGGCCTCTCGAACCGCCGCGGTCTTACCCCATTTCACCCCGCCCGAGACCAATGAGGCGAGCTGTTCGGTGTCGTTCAGCCACTGGGTCGTGGCCGTTTTGGTCAAAAGACGCGTTCCGGATATCCAGGTGTAGGTCGCCAACACGGAGATGCCACAGATGTTGACGGCAACGATCAGCGCCGCGAGCTTCGCAGTCAGCGGCATCTTCTTCAAAAAGTTACGCATTCCCGGCCTCGACGCAATCAGGAGCTGCCGGACGAGTCCGGCCCGCTGACATCACTGGGCATCGTATGCGGAGTGTTGGTGGGCAGGCGTCATACCCGCGTGGCCGTTGCAAAGCCAAGCATACGCGGGACAGTGTTCCTTCATTATGTGAAGAAATAATAAAGTAAGCGCCCCCTAGTAAAAATAGGGGGTGCAGTTTGTCCGGGACGACCTGCTGGCGAAGACAAGAGAGTGCCTTGCGGGAGCCGTATCGACAGCTAAGCGCGCGATCCCTTGGCGATCGGCTCCTGATAGGTGAAGCCCATGTCCCAGGGAAAATAGATCCAGGTGTCCTGGCTGACTTCCGTGACGAAAGTATCCACGGTCGGAACGCCCTTGGGTTTGGCGTATACGCAGGCGAAATGGGCCTTGGGCAACATGACGCGCACTTCCGACGCCGTCTTGCCGGTGTCGGTCAGGTCGTCGACCACCAGCACGCCCGATCCGCCGTCGGTGGCGAGCTCGGGAGTAATACCCTTGAGAAGGTTCATTTCCCCCTGGTTGACGTAGTCGTGGTAGGAGGCAATGCAGACCGTCTCGATGAGCCGGATATTGAGCTCGCGCGAAATGATCGCCGCGGGGACCAGGCCGCCACGCGTGATGCAGACGATGGCGCGGAAATCCTCGTTGAGGCCGGCGAGCCGCCAGGCAAGCGCACGGGCGTCGCGGTGGAACTGATCCCAGGAGACGGGGAATGCTTTTTCGGGAAGGGACATGTTTTCTGCCGTTAGCGAGAGCTGCGTTGGCTCTCGCTAATAGCGGTATTCCACCCCGGAAGGCAAGATTGTCAGCGCGACAGCAGCGTCAGGGCCGTCATCGAGTCGAGCATACTGCGCGTGACGCCGCCGAACAGGAATTCCCACCAGCGGGCATGCCCGTAGCCGCCCATGACGAGGAGGTCGATGCTGTTATCGGCCAGGCGATTTTCGATTGCGGCTGCCGTGGGCGTTCCGCCGCCGGTTTCCTGCGTCAGCGTCACGTTGATCCCGTGGCGGGCGAGCGTGGCCGCGATCTGGCTTCCGGCGAGTTCGTGCGTATGATGGCCGCGGTCAGGCGGATCGATCACCAGAATTTCGACGCTCTCCGCCGCTTTCAGGAAAGGAAGCGAATCGAAGGTCGCTCGCGCAGCCTCGCGTGAGCCGTTCCAGGCGACCAGCACGCGACGGATCGGTGGGGGTTCGTTTATCGTATAGGGTACGAACAGCATCGGCCGGCCGCTCTCGAAAAGGAAGGTCTCCAGATCGGCGCGATGATCGGCATGAGCGGGATCGCTCTGGCTCGCGACGATCAGATCGACGGCGCGCGCCGTTTCAAGAACCGAGGTGGAGCTGTAGCCGGCGGTCGAGATGAAACTGCGGCATTCGGTCGACAGACCCTCGCGCGCCGTCCGCTCCTTGAAGATCCGTTCAACTTCGGCGGTTTCCTTCTGCGCCACTTCCTGCAACACCTGCACGGCGGCGGGATCGGGAATTTCCATCGGAGCAATGAGGGGAACCGCGGCGAGCGTTTCGGCATGCACGCCGATGATGTGAGCCGAGAACTGCTCGGCGAGAGCCATCGCAAAACCCGTTATCTGAGGAGCATTCTGCGGAGTGTCGAGAACGGCGAGAATGGTCTTGTAGGCCATGGCGGTTACCTCCTCATCGGCTGGTGTCCGTGCGTTGGAACCAGTCTCTATTGATAAGGTGGTGTCCTCATTGACCTTGGTCAAGCATCTGCAAGATGAAGAGAAATCGGATCAGGCGTCCGCCGTCGGGTTGGTCGGGATTTTCGCCTTCCGGATTGCGGCAATCATTGCCGAGACGGCCTCAGAGGCGGCATCGAGGGCCTGCGGCTCACGCGCGCGCACGACGATCTCTGTCGAAAAGCGCTGCCCGTCATATTTCGGGTAGGAGCCGATGCTTGTCTCCGGATGCGCCTTTTGCACGGCGGCGAGAGGCGTTCCGATATCGCCTTCGCCATAGGGGCAGGGAATGGCCCGGGACAACATTTTCGCGCCGGTGCGCAACATCGGCAATACGTTGTCGACCATGGCCTGGAAGACCTGCGGCACGCCGGCCATGACATAGACGTTGCCGATGACGAAGCCGGGTGCTGTGGAGACCGGATTGGGAATGTGCGTTGCTCCCTGCGGCATGCGCGCCATGCGCTGGCGGGCCTCGGTGAATTCCATTCCGCGCCGTTCGTACATCTCGGCAAGCAGCTTCATCGCAGCGGGATCATGGATGCAGGGGACGCCGAACGCGGCCGAGACCGCATCCGCGGTGATGTCGTCATGGGTCGGCCCGATGCCGCCCGAGGTGAAGACGTAATCGTACCGGCTGCGCAGCGCATCCAGCGCTTCGACAATCGCGCCCTCTTCATCGGCGACGATTCGTACCTCCTTCAGGTCGATGCCGGAGAGCGTCAGCAGATCGGCAAGATGACCGATATTCTTGTCCTTGGTGCGGCCGGACAGCAGTTCGTCGCCGATGGCGAGCATGGCGGCGGTAACGATCGAGGACGAAATTTCAGGCATGGCATTCCTCTGCAGGTGCGAAAACTCCTAAGCCCAAAATCTTCGAGGCAGAAGCAAATTGTTGGGGGATCGACAAAGAAATGCCGACCGTCACGAATTTATGACCCGCAAGGGAAAAAGCGTCTCCGAATACTGAACAGTGCGTTGCCTCGACGGGGGTTGGCATCCGGTTTCCGGAGCCGCTACATGTCGGCTTGGTTTCCGGCCGGATCCGGCCCCGTTCAGAAGATAACGCAATTGGAGAAGATCATGCCGAAGGTTCTCGTCCTCTACTATTCCGCATATGGCCATATCGAGAAGATGGCTTATGCCGTTGCGGAGGGTGCCAGGTCCGCAGGCGCGGAGGTGACAGTGAAGCGCGTGCCCGAACTCGTGCCGGAAGATGTCGCCAAGGCGTCCTATTACAAAATGGACCAGGAAGCGCCGATCGCAACTGTCGACGAACTTGCAAATTACGACGCGATCATCGTCGGTTCCGGCACCCGTTTCGGGACCGTCACGTCGCAGATGCGCAATTTCTGGGACCAGACCGGCGGTCTGTGGGCACAGGGCAAGCTTGTCGGCAAGCTCGGCTCCGTCTTCACGTCCTCCGCAACCCAGCACGGTGGACAGGAATCGACCATCCTCGGCTTCATCCCGACGCTGCTTCACCACGGCATGGCCGTGGCAGGCCTGCCCTATGCATTTGCCGGACAGATGGGTGTCGATGAGATCAAGGGCGGCTCGCCTTATGGTGCGAGCACCATCACCGATGGCGACGGCTCCCGCCAGCCGTCGGCAATCGAACTCGAAGGCGCCAAGTATCAGGGCGCGCATGTCGCAAAACTGGCGGCCAAGCTCGCCGCCTGATTCGCGCGAAGACAACGACAAAAAAAAGCGCGGTGAGCGATCACCGCGCTTTTCCTGTTGTGCGCCCAGCATGGGCGCATTCTTGTGGGTGGAAGTCCCACCGTAAGCTGGTCATGGCGAGCGAAGTGAAGCGCAACTGCGGAAGGGCG